>CAZCRA010000004.1:0-76388 GCA_964500945.1 uncultured Verrucomicrobiales bacterium
AGCCTCTGCCCGTGGACACCCTGCCCGGCCTTCGCCTGGGCCCGCCCAGCACCCCTCCCCGGATCGCCAATCACGACCTCCCACCGGACCATCCCTTGCGCCTCTTCCACGGCCGACTCGACCACGCCCTCGGATCCCACTTCCCCCTCATCCACGCCCTCTCCCTCCCCAACGCCTCCCCCTGAGCCCACAAGGCGAAACAGCCGTCCCACCAATTCTTAACCGACTCCCAACTCCCAACTCCCGATTTCTACCTTCTACCTTCTACCTTCAAACTTCCCATCATGCCCCACACCCCTTACATCACCCCTCTCGCCCAAACCGCCGACTGGGCCGCTCTTCTCCGCTACTGGATCGCGCACGGCCTGCAACCCCCCGCCGCCATCGAGGCCGCCCAGGCGATCCTGGCATCGAAAGCCTCCCAGGACCCAGAGTGGGCCCTGGTTCAGGCGTCCATCGCGCGTTTCGCCGCCAAACCGATGGACCCTCGAATCGAGCGACCCCAGCCTATCCCACCGGTCCTCTCCCCGATGGAGGGCGCCACCATGGGCATCGCCCAGCTCTTCCCCCGCATGGTCCTCTGCGAGATGGCTTGGCAATACCCCGCCGAGCAGCAGACCCGGTTCTTCCAAATGGGCCTAGTAGTATGTCAGGCTTGAGTTGAAGGATAAAGCGAATGGAGCTTCACCCGGGCGTCGTCGGTGGTAAACTGCCACTTGGTGGTTAGGCTGGCCGCATTGCGATTCTCCTGCGCTGCCCGGCACTGCCGCTCGAATTCCTCCTCGGAAGCTACACGGTCATGGATTGCGGTTTTGAGAACCGCGGCAATCTCTGATTCGGCGATATTCAGCCAGCTCCCGTGCTTAGGCGTGTGATGCCGCTCGAAGCGTTGGGCGAGCGCGCGCGCTTTCGGGGCGGCGAAGGCTTCGTAAAGGGATCCGTCTTCGCGGGTGTTGAGGTTGTCTTCAACCAGAAGGATTTTCTGGGCATCTGGAAACATCCAAGTGGCAATGAACTCGAGAGCCTTTGCGTAGTGATTTGAGGGTCACGCCATCCGGGACCCCACTCAGATTCATCACAAAGCAGAAGAGCGCGCGCCTTGAGCACTTTGTGCCCAGCGGTTGTCTTGGCCTTGGTGAGCGCCTCAAGCGCTTGGCGCTCTTGCTTGGACAAACGGATACGATAGATCTTTCGCATCCATTAAAAGATAGCTAAGCAGAAATAGTACAAGTTGAGATTATCAGAAAGACCCATCAATTCCCTCCTGACGATCTACTACCGCACCACCTCCAAATACCACCACACCGTCACCTGCTCCCCGACCGGGATCTCCGCCACCCCGTCGTCTACCCCGGTCTCGATCGAAACCAGCGGATCACCGACCGCGCCCAGGGCCGTGACCGTCACCCGCTGCGCCCCTTCCAAGCCGGAAATCCGCACCCGCCCTCGAATCACTTCGATCCGTGGCGGCCCATCCCCGAGTGAGCGGATGGTTTGATGATCGTCCTCAAACGCCATCCCCTCGTTCCTCACCCGGTTCGCCACCACCAGCAGCATCTCGTCCGCGGTCGCAATCGGCGCGCCGTCTAGACTCGTCAGCACGACCGTCGCGAACGGGTTTCGCAACTCCACATCCAGGTGCGGCAGTTCGAACGCGGTGTCGTTCACAAACCCGATCGCCGCCTGCGTTCGTGCAGTATCGATCGTCACCAATCCCCGCTTCCGGTCCGCTCCGGCCCAGCGAATTTCCCCCGTATCGGTCACATAGTCCGTCACTCCCTCGAACGACGGCAGCGCCGTGGCCTGAGCCGGATCAAACGTCAACCGGACCGCGTGATGAAGCGCCGTCGCCAGGTCGTAACCCCGATGAAAGAACGGTCGCTCCGCCGCCCGGTCCCACCGCAGCGCCTCGATCACCGTTTCGTCGTCGTAGCCTCGCACCACCATCTTCCGCGCCGCCGCCGCGTCCGCCCGGTGAAAAAGCGCCCCCGCCGCCGCGATGCTGGCCATCCGCGCCGGATCGTTCCCCAGGGCAAAAAGGTTCTCGATCGGCGGCGAGTCCCCCAGCTTGCGTCCGTCCCCGTAGAAAAACCAGCAAGCCCCGTCCCAATCCTGATGACAGGCATAAGCCGCGAGAATGGGAAACACCTCCGGACCGTAGTCGCCAGGGTAGGGCGCGCTGGTTTCGCCAAAGACGAACGGCATCCCTTTCACCGGCGTGCGCGCGAATTGATTGTAGGACGAATCCAGTGGATCGTTCACCATCGGCGAATTCCGGACCCACTGCGGTTTCTCCAGCTTGGGATGCTCCCAGTATCCGTGGCCTTCCATGTAGGAAAACCGTTTCGCCATGGTCTTCAAATGAGGCAGGGTCGCGATCCCGTCGTTGTGGTCCGCCGGCCCCACGATCAGGCAGCGCAACCCGATTTCGTCCCGAAGCACCCGCGTGAAGTCGTCGAAAAACTCCTGCTCCACCGCCACATAAAACGCCGCTTCGGCCCTAAACCTCGCCTCCGATGCCGCTTGAAACTCGTCCGGCCGCAAGCGCGGGATCAGCTCACCCTCGGGCGTCCCACTCTCCTCCCGCAGCGCCGCCCGGACACTATCGGGCCGGTTCTCGGCCAGCCACTGGTTGAAGAGCACCGTCAACTCCGTGGCGTAGGAAACCGGCAAGGCGCCGAACATCGCGCGGCCATCCGGGTTCGGCCCGTGGATTCGCTCCATCAACCAGCCCTCGATCATCGAGTTTTCGTTCACCATCTCCACCGCCGCCAAAGCCGGCTCGTCCCGGTAGGTGTTGCCCGTGTACAAATTCACCCGGTCCAGCAAATTCCGGGCGTACTCATGCTGCAGCTCGATGAGCCGGGGATTAAAATACGTGGCGCACTTTCCCGATTTCAACGACCGGAAATCCCGGACGCCGTCCCCTCCCCGGAACCGGCGAGAGTTGTTCAAATTGAAGTTCACGTAAATCCCCCGCTTCTTCAGCTCAGCCACGAAGTAGTCCAGCCGGTCCAACCGCTCGCTATCCAGCACCCGGGTGTGTTCCGCTTCGTCCAGAAAAAGGCTGACCGGACCAAACCCGGCGTCCATGTGGTGCATCCGGACATAATTGAACCCCAGCCGCGCCAGGTCCTCGGCAATCGCCGGCGCCAAGGCTTTTGGCGGGAAACAGTCATCCGCCCCAAAATTCATCCCCCAAATCCGGAATCGCCGGCCGTCAGGGCGAACCAGATGACCGTCGCGCACCTTGATGAATCCATCTTTCCCGGCCGGAGCTTCCAGAAACCCCGACAGGTCGACCATCGACTCCTCCGACTTCGACCACTGCATCGAAAAAGGCGCAAACCGCAGATTCGACGGCGGATCCACCCAGCCCGGCGCTCGTCCCGCATGCTGCGCCATCAGCACGCCAGGCACCATCCATATCCCCATCCATGAACAAAGCTTCACCATGGCTGTCCCTTTAAACGGTCTCGACTAGCTCGGCCAGCCAAAAGCCAAATCCAAGGCGTTGGAAAAAATCCCACCCATCTCCCCGCCACCCCATCTCTTCGTGGGATTCCCCCTCCCCCGCCTATTTGCCTTCGTCTCCATCCATGTCCGCTCCCCCTCAACCCGGTGTCTCCGCCCAATTCGTCTCGTTGCTCACCGGCAACCAGCGGAAGCTCTACGCGTTCATCCTTTCTCTCGTCGGTCATCCCGCCGACGCCGATGACGTTCTCCAGGAAACCAACCTCATCCTCTGGCGAAAATGGGACCAGTTCGAGCCCGGCACAAATTTCGATGCCTGGTCGTTCCGGGTCGCCCACTTCCAGGTGATGGCCTACCGCAAACGCAAGCATCGCTCGAAACTCCATTTCGACGACGAACTCGTCGAGCTCCTGGCCCAGGAAGCCGGCGAAGAATTCACTGGTCCGGACCGCCGCCGGGCGGCCTTGGCACAGTGTCTGCATAAGCTCAAACCCGATCAACGGAAACTCGTCGCCCAACGCTACGAACCCGGTGGCTGCGTCAACGACATCGCCGCCGAACAGGGACGCTCTCCAAAAGCCGTCTCCGAAGCCTTGCGCCGCATCCGGAAGACCCTGATGCATTGCATCGAATCCACCCTGGCCCGCGAGGCCGCCTCCTCCCCTGCCCAATGAACCGCCCGCCCTCCACCCCTCCGGATGCCGAACTCGACCGGCTCCTCTCCGATTTCACCGACGGCCTGCTCGACGAGCCCGGCAGCGAACGCCTGGAATCCCGGCTCGAGACCGACCCGGCCGCTCGCCAGCGCTACCTCCACTACCAGCAGCTGAACGCCAGCCTCACCTGGGAATACGCTGACGCCGCGTCGGAACGCCCCGTAGCCTCTGCCATGAACCTCATCCGGCCGTCGTGGATGCGACGCCGCACCGCCTTGGCTGCCACCGCCACCGCCGCCGCAGGAATCGCGGCGATCTTCGTGGTGGCCTTCTCGATGCTGCTCGGCCCGCGTCCCCTGGCCACACTCGATCTCGCGGAAGGATCCGTGACCTGGCTGCCTACCGGTTCGAGCGAACTCATCCCGCTTTCCCCTGGCGCGCCTCTATCCTCCGGGACCCTCATCAACGAGAGCGAGAGCGGTTTCCTTCAATTCCATTTCCGCGACGGCACCTTGGTCACCCTCAGTGGCGAAGCGGAACTGGCTCTCTCCGAAGACCGGGGCAAACGCCTCCGGCTCCAGCGCGGCCGCATCGCGGCGGAGGTCACTACCCAACCCGCCGGCCGCCCCTTGCGAATCGCGACGCCCTCGGCCGAGATCGAAGTGCTTGGCACCGTGCTCTCGGTCAGCGCCACGGGCGATCAGACCTTCCTGAACGTCGATGAAGGTCTCGTAAGGATGCGGCGCCTCGCCGACGGCCAAACCACGGACGTTCCCGGCCGCCACCAGGCGTTGGCCTCTCTCGACACTTCAACGGACCTCGTCGCGCGCGAAGCCAACGGCACCATTCGCGAATGGCGATTCACGCCGGATCGCCCAAACGGCAAAGTCTCGAAAGGCCGCTTCGCCATGACATCTCCCGAACCGCACCTCGCCTCCGTCCCGTACGTGGCGGGCCGCCAGGCCGACGGCACTAAAATCGTCCGCCATGGGGTCTGTCTCTACCCGTATTCCCGCCACGGGAACGGCAGACTGACGGTTCAGGAAAGCGATGTCCTCCGCCTGCGCTACCGCGCGTCGTCCCGGCCCACTCTGCTTCTCATCACCAACCGGAAAAACGGCAGCTTCGGCGGCAACTTCGAGTTCATGATCCCAGGAGAGGATTCCAGCCAAAGTCCGGACGCCTGGCAAACCGCCGAGGTCCCCCTCCACGCTTTCGAACTCTGCGACGGTCTCCGGGGCAGGAACCTCGACCTTGACGACAACCGGATCGGAAAGGTTCTCGTTTCCGTGAGCAATCAAAACGACCTCGAAATCGCTGAGGTATCGATCACCCAGCCCTGACTTTCTGCCCGTCCGGTCCCGGGACTTTGAAGCGCGGACTCTCAGTTCTGCGAGTTTCAGTGCGAAGAGGGGTCAGTCAAAAGAATTCGACATGGCTGCCTCCACGCCCACATCGCTCTTCGATGCGCCCCCGCCACGAAGCCCCCCTCCCCCGAGCCGTCAGCAAACAGGGTCCCCGAAGAATTACGCCTCTGCAGGACACCCACGACGCCGACGAAGGGCCAGGAGCCCTACCGCAACGCCGATCAGCCCTAACGACGACGGCTCCGGAATGACCGCGCCGGACGTGATTTGTAGCACCGGCCGGTTTGCTGCCGTGGAATTGTTTGCGGTTCCGAATTCGAAATACCGAAAATCGCCACCAATGTTCCCTTGCCCCGAAAGACGGAGGAAGGCGTAGTTGGTGCCGCTGGAATTGTATCCGGGATCATCGTAGAGAGATTGCAACCAGGCGGCCAAATTGGCATCCCCGGTTGGATCGGTGTGGTGATCCCCGAGCAAAGCCGGATCGAAGCCGCTGTTGAAGCTGTTGGGCTGGTAGACCAAGTTCTCCTGTAGTCCGACGCCGTTGTTGCCGCTGACGGCATAGCTGCCGGCGTAAAAATCGCTCGTCGCCACGGTTCCGCTCGCGTCCAGTCTGACCCCATACAAATCGACGCCGGTCTGAAAAAGAGCGCCGAAGTCGTTCCCTCCCACCAACGTCACCTTGAGATCCGCGTCGATGACTTGCTCGCCGCTCGGAAGTTGCGGCAGCTCAAACACCATGATGTGGTTCCTGCGAAGCCCGCCGCTCGCGGCGCGACCGATCCGCTCCGTCGGTTGACCCGCCCAATTTCCGAAAGTGTTGTCGCTGTCGACACTCCGGTCACTCGTGTCGCCGTCGACGAATCCCGCATTTACGCGGTCGGCGTTTCCGGTGGCGGACATATCGCCCAGTTGCTCGCGGGCCGGACGCCGGAGATCTGGGCCAGGGTCTCCGCCTGGTGCGGCATCGCCGACATTGCCATGTGGCATTCCGAAACGAGCAACGCTCCTGCCGGTCGCGACCGCGACGCCCGTGAGATCGAGGCCGCGCTTGGTGGTTCGCCCCACGATGATCCCCGCGCTGGCGGTCCCCTTTGCCGGATGCCGGGAATCGACCGGGTCACCGGAAACGACGGACACACCCTCGGCAAATCCGGGCCCGGGTCCAGCGGTGGCGCCGAAACCGGCCGAGGTCGTTTTGGGCCTGGGCAAACCGCAGACGAGCTATCTCTGGGTCGAGGGCGAGGCAGCTGAAACGAGCACCGCTCGGCGGCACGGCTGGTATGACGGTGTGACAAAAGGCGAACTATCCGGCGGAGAGTGGCTATCCAACTTTGGGAGCCCCGCACCCGCCACCGCGAGCTACTCGGTCCAGATTCCGGAAGATGGCGACTACGATTTCTGGTTCCGGGCCAACCCCAGCGGCTCGAGTTTGTCCGTGAAGATCGATGGCGGCCCATGGCGGAAGCTCGACACCGGCAAAGCGATCCAGAGCATCAACCTCGCAGCCGACGGCCGACCGGACGTCCGTTTCATCGGCTGGATACCGGTTGGAACCGTCTCGTTTGAGGCTGGCACGCGAACCATCGCCTTCCAAATGGACAGCAAGAACCAGAACCATGGCGCCATCGACGCTTTCGTGCTTTCGCGCGACCCTTTCCTGCCAAATGGCATGCTTCAGCCTGGCCAGACGACCGGTCGCGCCGAGCCCGGGAAGTGGGCCTTCGAACCCGCCCCGGATCCCCTCCGTGACGGTGCCCTCCTCGACCTTCGATACCTCAACGAACGCCCAGCCGGGAAACACGGTTTCGTCGGTCTGGCGGAGGGCGGGGAATCGTTCGTCGACGGACGAGGTCACCCGCTCCGCTTTTGGGGCGGCACCACCTACGTGTTCCGCGATGGCGCTTCGGTCGAAGATGTCCAGCGCGTAGGCGAATTCTACGCGAAGCGCGGGGTCAACATCGTCCGTTTCCACGGGAATTTTTCTGGCAAACAAGGGGATTTCGGTGCGGTCGACGAATCCCAACTCGACAACGCCTGGAAGCTCGTCGCCGGCATGAAGGAGGCGGGGATTTACACGAACATTTCGGTCTATTGGGGATCGCACACGAAAGTGCCCGCGAACTGGGACTCTACCCGATCTGGCACCAGACCCGCCCGGCCGGTCGCAACCAGGCCCGGCTCGCCGACCAGCTCGAGTTCTACGGCAAGACGATGTTCGAGTTCAACGCGATGATCGAACGATTCGTCCGCGAAGAGCTCGATGCTCCCCAACTCATTAGCGCAGGAAACTGGAAGACCGCCGACGACCTGACCCTGCTGGACGTCGAGCGCTACAGCTACACCGCCAACGCAGTCGCAGCGGTCAACCGGTATGTCGGCAGCTTCTTCTGGTTCACCATCGGACGCGGCTACGACAGCGGTCTCGGCAAGTGGAGCGCCAATACCCCGGACCAACTGGGCATGTTCCCAGCAGCCGCCCTCGCCTTCCGCAACCAATATCTCCAACAGGGCGAAACCGTCGTTCACGAACGGCGGGCTCTCCCCGATCTATGGAATCGACGCTCGACCATTCTCGCCGAATCCGCCGGCTTCGACCCGCAGCGCGACACCCAAAATCTGCCGCCAGATCTCCCGGTCCAAATCGGCGTCGATCCCCGAGCCTTCCTCACCGGTCCCGTAAAAGTCTCTTACGACGCCGAACCGTCCGAGACCGAAGTCGCCGCCTTGGAGCCGTTCATCCAGGAAGACGGTGAAGTCATTCGCGGAAACACGGATCAGGTCATTCTCGATACGACGCCGGGCCTGCTCACTATCGACGCCCCGAAGATGCATGCCGCCGCGGGGTTTCTCGCCCGAGCCTCACCGATTCAGCTCTCGACCGCCCGCATCGAATCTCAGAACGAGTATGCTGCGGTTCACCTGATCTCTCTTGATGCCGTCAGCCTCGCAGAATCCAAAAACGTCTTGATTCAAGTGGCGACGACGGTCCGGCCTTACGGCTTCGAAACCAAACCGGCCACCATCGAACGCGACGGCAACCGGCAGGCTGCGCTGGAGATCACCAACCTCGGGAGTTCCCCGCTCAATCTCGAGCACAACGAGGTTCGGATTGAACTCGCGAACCCCGGCCTGAAAAAGGCCTACGTGCTTGATGCCAACGGCTACGCCACAAGCGAGCATCCCCTCGAATTCACCGCCGGGGGCGTCCGCTTCACCTTCCCAAAAGACGCCCTCTACCTCGTCCTGCACGACAATTGACACGGCACGCTCCCGTCGCAGGCCATGCGGGCTTCGGCAGTATGGTTCAAGTGGATCTCGATCCAATAGATCCACCGGAAGGGCCGAATCTTTGAGCCTACCCCAAGGAGCCAAAGGCGATGACCTCAACGTGGCGCTCGAAGGTGCCTTGGTCTTTCCAACGAATTCCGTCGCTGGATACCAGATAGCGGCCTTTCCACTGGTTCCCCGCAAACCGGCCGTCGCTACCCCGAACGGCACTCAGCGGAGCATTCTCGTTCGGCACGCGTTCCCACTCCAGCGTATCCGCGGAACGGTAAGTGGCGCCTAGGCCGATCGCGAGGAACTGATGACCGTCCCAGATCATGCTGTTGAGGTGTTCGCCCTCGTCGCCCGCGTTCACCTTCTCCCACGACAACCCGTCTTCACTTCTGAAAATCTGACCGTGCAGGCCGCCTCCCACATACCATCCGGCACCGAAAGCCAGGGAAATCATGGAGGTCGAGCCGTCCAAATCCGCCACTTTCCACTCGGCCCCATTGCGCGTCACCGCGGCCATCCCGTTGGGTCCGATACCGACCAGCCGCCCGTCGTTTTCGGCGTAGTGCGTCATGATGCTCCGGCCCGGGATGTCATACGGCTTGCTCCACTTCCGGCCATCCTCGCTCAACAGCGCCTTGGGACGGTGGCCCGTGTTGATCGTTTTCCCGGTGCACACGATGAACTTCCCGTCGAAATACGCCACCGTATGCCCGACCTGCGGGCTGTCGATTTCGTGTGTCTCCCAGACCTCACCGTCCGAGCTCAGCTCGAGGAAGAATTTCCCCCAATAGCCTCGCTTCACCAGGATGGCGCATCGTCCCGCACCGAAGGTGATGCTGCTGCACATCATCGAATCCTTCTCCGAAAACGACACGCTTCCCCAGGTGGACCCGTCCTCGGAGATCGCACGGTAGCGGTCCCAGCCACCGGCCACGAAGTAGTCTTTCCCCATGCCTAAAATCCCCCCTCAAGTTCAGACCAAACCGGGAAGCCGGCCGCCATACTGAGCGTGTCGCGAGGTAAGGCTCTCCCCGAATTCACCCCGGGTGTCCCCCATCCGCTCCAGCATCTCCACGTAAAGGTTCGACATGGGCGTGCGAGCTTCGTAGCGGATGTGGCGGCCCGGCTTCAGCTTGCCCTGAGCTTTGCCAAAAAGCGCCACCGGATAGTCGTGCCGGTGGTGCCCACCATTCGCCATATAAGACGTGTAGAGCAGCATGGTGTTGTCGAGCAGTGACGTTCCCCCCTCGTCGATGGCTTTCATCTTGCGGACCATTTCGGCGAAGAGCTCGGTTTGCCACTCGTGAATCTGGCGGCAGCCCTCCCGCGCGATCGGATCGCGTTTGTCCGGATGCCCATTCCCGTTGTGCTGGAGAACGTGATAGCCCCGCTCCGTTCCCACGGTGACCACGCCCGGGAAACTGCCCACTCCGGCCGCATCGGGAACCATTGTCATGACGCGGGTCGTGTCGGTCTGGAAAGCCAGAACCATCAAATCGGACATGATCCGGACGTATTCCGCGAGCACGTTTGGGTCGTTCCGAATGATGTCCATCATTTTCCCACTCTCGTGATGCGACGGAACGGAGTCGCGCACCAACTCACCCGGGCCCGGCTGCTTCCGGTCGAGGTGTTCCAAAGCGATTCGACGCTCGAACTTCTCGATGCTCGTTTCCACCCCACGAACCGATTCGAGATACTCGTCGAGCTTTCCCTGATCGGCGCGTCCCAGATCGCGCTTCAAGTCCTCCGCCTGCCGCATGATGAGATCCAGAACACTCTTTCGCATCGCGGCTTCCCGGCCCAATTCCGCCGGCTCCAGATCGCTCCCTTCGAGGCGGCGCCGGTTCTCCCAGTTCGGCACCACGGGTGAACGGCCACGGAACATGCGTTCGAACACCGCGCTCGGAATCGATTCGGCCGGCAGCGGCGTCCCGTTTTCCCGGAAGGAAAAGGGAACGTCCGGTCCAATGCGAAGATCGGGGATGAGCGAGTCTTTCCCCACGAGCTCGGCGGCCCGCTGGTCGACCGAAACGGAGTTGACCGGCTTGCCATTCTCGTTGGCGGCGTAGTTCGAACCGGTGAGGTGCATGTACCAAGCCGAGAGGTGACCATTCAAGCCGTCCACGCGCCCGTTGTGCGCCAGGCCGGAGAGGATGAGCATGTCGTCCCTGGCGAAATCGAGCGATCGGAGAATCGATGGCAGCTTCTCCAAATCGCGAAGGGAACCCGTCTTCTCAGGCGCCCAGGACTCGATCACCGTGCCGGCGCCAATCGAATAAATCCCCATCCGCAGTGGCGGGCCAGCCTGCCCTCCGGAAGCCGCTCGTGCCGCACCCGGGACCCAGGATTCGAAAAAGGGAAGCGCCAGCAAGGCTCCGGTATTCCGGAGAAATCCGCGCCGCGAGAAAGGTGCATGCCGGTGATGGAGTAGGTTCATGATGCGTCTGCGTTTTTGGGTGCTTTGGAGTCAGTCCCGGCGGCACTCAGCGCGCCGAAAGCCTCTTCCGGATTCAAATTGGAGCGATAGCGAAAAGCGCGGCTCGTGACGATACCCTCGATCACGGCTGAAAAACGGTAATCTTGCGCCTCAACCTCGCGGGCGATGGACTCGACCGTCCCGCGATCGGAATAGAGCAGCTCTCGCCCCAGCGCATACCGCAGCAACTGCGCCACGAAGTTCCGGGTGAACTGGTCCTTTCGGCTCACCATGACCTCCCGCAGTTCGTGAAAACCCTGGAAACTCTCGCCGCTCGAAAGCTCCCCCGAATTGTCCACCGGATCTCCGTTCTGTTCGGTGCGCCAACTCCCAATCGCGTCGAAATTCTCCAGCGCGAACCCGAGTGGATCGATCTTGGCGTGACACCCAGCGCAGTTCGGGTCGGACGCGTGCATCTCGAGTTTTTCCCGGAAGTTCTTCGGTTCCGGCTGACCCTCATCGGGCGGTACGAACGAACCGGCTTCGGGGGGTGGCGGAGGCGGTGGAGTGCCCAGAATCACCTCGAGAATCCAGGTGCCTCGAACCGTCGGCTTGGTCCGGCTCTCATGAGACGTCATCCACAGGTAACCTCCCATGCCGAGCAAGCCACCCCGGTGATCGTCCGGTTCGAGCGCCACGCGCACCATTTCCCCTTTCTTCGCCTTCCGGACCGCGGGATCGGAAAGGCCGTAAAAGCTCGCCAGCGTCCGGTCGGCATACGTGTAGTCGCTGATCAGCAGGTCGAGGATGCTGCCGTCCTGGACGCGGAGCTGGGTGAAGAAGGTGTTGATCTCCTGACGAAACGCCGTCTCGAGCTCGTCGGTGAGTTTCGGGAAGCCTTTGCGGTTTGGGATGGACGGAAACTCCATGAGCCGGAGTTGGAGCCACTGCCGGGCAAAGTGATCGGTGAGGGCCTCCGCTTTCTCGTCCTGGAGCATCCGCTTGACCTCGGCGAGCAGCACGCTCTCATCGGCCAAATCCCCGCTGAGCCCACGCTCGAGAAGCGCTTCGTCGGGCTGAGTCGACCATAGGAAATAGGAAAGCCGGGTGGCCAACTCGTGAGGTTCGACGGGATAAATCTCCCCGGCTTCTCCGCCCGGCCGCCCCCTCTCGATCCTGAGGAGAAAATGCGGTGAGGCGAGCACCGAAGACATCGCCGCCTGAAGGGAGGCCTCATAAGTCCCCCCGCGCTCCTTCGATTCGCGAAATAGGCTCATCAGTCCCTCCAATTCTCCCTCCTTCAGAGGACGCCGGAAGGCCCGGATCGCGAATCGCTCCAAGATCCGCTCCGCCGCCCCCGTCTCCGAGACGTCCTCACCAGGCTCGACAAAAAGCACCTTCGGCCGCGCCGCTTCGGCCGCCTTTCGATACCGGCGATGGGCGTTTCCGGTCTTCCTCCAGACCCCGCTTTCGTCGCCGAAAAGCTGTTTCAACACCTCTTCGCCGGTTCGAAGATAACGATCGAACACGTCCGGACTGAGGCTCATTCCCAGCGCTTGATTGACGAACTCCAGACCTTCGTGCGGGTATTCCTGCTCGATGCCAAGGCGTCCGAACGGGATCGCTTCCAAATGGAGAAGGTCCTGCATCGTGCGCATGTACTCGTATGGCGTCAGCTGACGGGTCAGTGCCGGGCCAGGATGCCGGAATTCGTCCGAGTTCAGATCGATGGTCTCCACCGCCTCGCGAATCCAGCGCATCAGAAAGTCCCGGTTTTTCTCCGTGAAATCCGTGTCTTCCGGATAGGGCGGCATGTCGGCGTAATCCAACGCCTCCCGGGCCCGCCGCCAGACTTCCGCCTTGCCCAAAATCGCGGCTTTCGACGTCATCTTCGTGAAGTCCACGCCGCCCTTGATCTTCTCGCCCCCATGGCACTCGAGACAGTGCGTCTCGAGAAGGGGCACGACCCGCTCCTCGTAGTCCTCCAAGCTCAGCGACCACGCCGGCAAAGTGGGCAGCAGCGCCCAAGCGGCCAGCGGAGCACAGACAAGCTCTGGAATTCGAAAACAACGCTTCATGAAGAAAGTGAGAGGGGCCGGGCCACCTCCAGGGACGCCCCCCGCCACATCACACGAGTCGCCCTGGGCGTTTCTCTTTCCCAATTTGAGCTTTCCTCAAATCAAACCGGGGTATCCCCCGTCCGTTTCTACAGGGCTTTTCCCGGCGCCGTCTCCACCCGTTCCACAAGAAACGCGATCAGATCGGCAACTTCCTGAGGGGTGAATCCGCTCACCAACCCCGGAGGCATCGCCGACTGGGACGAAGTGACGCGCGAGACGATCGAGGATTTGGCGACGGAGACCGGCTTCGCTTCGCCCAGCACGTGAAGTTGAAGTTCCCGTTCATCCTCGCCGCGCACGAAACCGGACAACGTCCCCTCACCCCGGGCTTCCACGGTTTCGAGGCGATATTCGGGGGCAATGACTGCCGATGGATCGATCAAACTCTCCAGTAAACCTTCCTTCGTGACACCCGCTCGCCGTCCGGTAAGCCCGGGCCCCCACGGATTCCCCCTCCCTCCTATCCGGTGACATGCCAGGCAGCCCGCAGCCTTTGTATCGAAGAGTGCGGCACCCGCCTCAGGATCACCCGCGAGATGGAGAATGGCCCCTCGATTGGGACGCGGCCCCACCTGTTCGGGCCGTTCAGCCGGATCGAGAAAGCGCAGGAACAAGCCGGCGGTTTCGGGCGGTCCATGGTTGAGAAATTCCTCGATGCGATCCCGGGCCTCAGAAAGCTGGACCTCGCCATCGTCCAGCCTCGCCTGAAACTCGAGGGCGTCCAACACGGATGCTTCTTCCGAGCCTCTGCCCGCCGGCGAACCACCGTCCTCCGGCGGTTCCAACGACTCGATCCACTCCCGCAAAACCCTCAGCCCTTCCGGATCGGTTCCCCAATGGCCCGGCTGCGGCATCCGGCCCATCCCTTCCGTCGCCACCCGAAAGTAGAGCACGGAACGGAAGGGATCCCCCGGTGCGATGACCTGCGCGGCCGGGAGCCCAAAGTGGTGCTGGACCGGCGCTTCGCCCAGCGCCGCAATACCGGCCGTGTCGTGCTTGGCATGGAGCCTGATAGCGAAAGCGCGATACCCGGGTGCCGTCTTCGGCCTGCTTCGCCACGGAATAGCAGAGATAGACCTCATTCCGTCCGGGACCGGGGTCGAAGGCGATCCCGTAAAGACTGTGCAGCTCAGGCACGACCGCTCCCAGGTCCAGGACTTCGCGTTGAAGCCCGGCCCGCGCCTCGTCTGCGGTGAAAGCAAAAATCTTCCCGCCTCGTTCAGCCACCACGATGTGCCTACTGCCGGGCACCAACGCCATCTCCAGCCCTTGGTTCCAGGTCAACCTGGGAAAAATCCGCTCCAAGGTGTAGGGAGGCGGCGGTTCCGGGCTCCCACGGAAATTCGAACTCGTCCAGGGCACGCGCGTTTCGCTCGCCGCCGCCTCGCGTGGCACCCCGCTCCACCCGACGATGGCCCCGGAAAGGGCCAGCAGCATGAGCACGGCTCGGGTCGGACGGCGGTGGATGAAAAGCATCGGTTCAATCGGCCCAGGGCGCCGGAAAGTAATCGAGGACTTGGTATCGCTCCGCCAACTCATGCCACCGCTTCGCCAGGCGATCGAGCCGTTGCGGCCAAATCGTTGGATTCGAGCCGGTCCTCGCCCAGGTGATAGAGTTCCCACGGTCCCTCCGCCGTTGGCCAAAGCGCCTTCCAGTCTCCCTGAATCAGCGCACGTCGCCCTTCGTGCTCAAAATGAAACAGGCCCAGCACGGCATTTCGGCGTCCGTCACGCCGGTTTGCGCCGCCTTCCTCGCGGCTGCGCCAGAGAGAAGACCAAGAGCCTCCTGCTTCTCGATCCGCCGGCGGCGAATCACCTCGGGCCCCTCTTCGTAGACTCCGCGATAGCGGGCGATATCCTCCTCCAGCGCGTGCAGTGGCGAGTGGGCTGCAAACTGCGCGAAGTAGAGAAAGAACGGTTGGCCCGAATGCGATTCGGCGTGTTCCCGAACGAACGCCGCAGCTTCACGGCTGAGCGCCCGAGTGTAGTAGTAATCTCGAGCCAGCGCGTCGTGGTCGAGGTAGGCCACGTCGCGGGTCAAGGTCGGGGGACGCCAGTAGCTGCCCGTTCCGTAAATCGTGCCGTAGAAGCGGTCGAAGCCCCGTCTCAGCGGCCAGTTGTCACGCGGTCCCTCCCCCGTTTTGGGGTCCACCTGGCATAGATGCCATTTCCCGGCCATGTAGCAGCGATAGCCCGCGCCCCCGAGGTATTCCGATAGCAGGGGGACCCCTGGATCGATTTGTTCCCGGTATCCGGGGTGACCAAAGTCGTTCGTCAGCCAGCCGAGCCCCGTTTCATGCGCATACCGGCCGGTGAGCAAAGCGGCACGCGACGGAGCGCAGCGCGAGGTATTGTAGAAGCGCGTGAAGCGAAGCCCGTCGCGCGCCAAACCATCCAGATGCGGAGTTTGAATCTCTCCGCCGTAGCATCCCAGGTCCGAGTAGCCGAGATCGTCGAACAGGACAAGCACCACATTCGGCCGGCCCCCTCCGGGACGACGTTCATCGCTTCGAACCGGCAGGCAAAAGGCGCCCAAAATCAGAACCACCCCAAGGCGTTGCACGGCGGCGCCAACCCGGAGCAGGCGTTGAATTCGAAACACAAAGGTGATCGCGTTCGAAAGCCTCATCGGCTATTTCCTCCCGAAGACCGGATGGGCCACGATCGCTTTGACAATCTCCCGCAACGCATGACCGCTCTCTTCCGTCTCTGCGAGAATCTCCTCGATGAACGGACGGTCGAGCACCGTCAACTCGCGGCCAACGGCATAACTGATAAGCTTGCCCGTCACGCCCCGGACGATTTCCTCCCTGTCCTCCAGGAGCACCCGCTTCAACGAGGCCATGTCCCCCACCACACGCCCATCCCTCAGCGCCATCTCGGCGTCGATCGGATGAGTCTCGATCCGCACCTTCTCTTTGCTCATCACCTCGACATTTTGGTATTCGGCCCGCTTGCGCCCCACCGGATCATAGTATTCCAGCGCGAACCCAAGAGGATCGATCTTCGAATGACACCGGAAACAACTCTCGGCCTGCTGGTGCTTCGCCAGGGCCTCCTTGACCGTCGTCGTGCCCCGAATATCCGGTTCCTCGATCTCCAAATCCGCCGGCGGTTCCATGTCCTCGCCATAGAGATTCTCCAAAATCCAAACGCCGCGCAGAATGGGAGAAGTGGAGAAAGTGTGCGAGGTCAGCTTCAAAAAGCCGGCCTGTCCCACCAACCCTCCCCGCTCACTCCCCTCTGGCAGCCGGACCGGACGAAACGAGGCCCCTTCCACGCCAGGAATACCATAAAGGTCGGCCAGCCGGTCGTTCACCATCACGAAATCCGCATCGATGAAGCGCTCCAGGCTACCACCGCTCTCGAGGAGATGCCGGAACAAAGCCGGCGCCTCCCCCTCCATCGCCACGACGTGGAGAGGCGTCACATCGCCGAACACGCGTTCGTCCGGCGGAATGTCGTCGATGCGATCGAGTTGTAGCCACTGCCGCGTGAAGTCCTCGACAAAACGCTGTGCTTTGGGATCCCGCAGCATGCGCTCGGCCTGCGCCGGAAGTTCCGCCCGCAGACGTCCGGCTCGAGCGATTTCCAGCAGCTCTTCGTCCGGGATCGAACTCCAGAGGAAATAAGAAAGCCGGTGGGCCAGCTGGAGGTCCGTGAGTTGGGGCGATTCCGCCTTGTAGACGAAGTGGGGTGAAGCCAGCAGCGACGTCAGCACGCTCCGCGCCAGCGCCCGCCGGGAAGCCCCCGAGGCCGCCCGCCCCTGGGCAAAATTCACCAGCGCGGCTCGGTCCGGACCCGGCAACGGCCGGTGGAAGAGCAACTCCGACAGGTGGTCGACCACCTCGGAAGGTCGGGAAACGCTTTCCGGCAGCATCAACCGCTCGGCAAAGGCCGGCCACTCTTCGATCAGCGGCCCCTCCACCCTCACCTGGGTGAACTTCAGTTGCGGCCCCTCATACTCCCGGGCGGAACCGCCCACCCGCCAAATCGGTGCACTGTCGAAGGTGAACGCGATCTCGTCGCCCTCGTTCAGGGTGAGTTCGACCGTGAAAGACGTCGCTCCGTCCGGAAACGGCAGGCGCCGCAGTTTGCGGAAATTCGTCGGGTAGCGCGGATCGCCCAGATTCACCCCGATCACTTGATCCTCGCTGGTCCGGAGACTCTGGGCCTCGACCTCGAACCGGTAGCGTCCGAATTCCGGAATGACGAATCGCTCGTAGCCATCCGGATCGACGGAGAAGTGCAGGTTGCTCCGCCAAGGGTAATTCGTGGAGAGATAGAACGCTTCATCGGTCCCGTAGTCGCCCCGCCCCGTCCCGTGAAAATGCCGCCCGTCAAACACCCAGCTCCGCTGCAGCGGTTTGCGTTCCGGAAGCAAGCGATCCGCCACGTAGCGCGCCGTATGGAGATAGGCCTGCACCTGGCTCGGCGACATCAAATGCGACTCGCCGAACTTGTCGAAACCGCGCTCGACATGATCCGGGGGCAACAGTTCCGTGAGATCGAAGCCGACGCGGAATCGGTCGTTGATCGCATGGGTGTATTCCCTGCTCGTCAACCGCTTCAGCGTGCCCTCCGGCGCTTCCACTGCCAGGAGAGCCTCGAGCGAAACCAACATGCCCTCAACCGTCGCCGCGGAAGGCCGAGGCTCCCCCCGGGGAGGCATCTCGCCATCTTCGAGCACGAACAAAATCGTCTCGAGCCGCTCCCGGCCGCTCTGGAGTTCCTCGAGCGGAACGTCGAGCCGGATGCCGCCCTTCTGCTTCTCCGCCCCATGACAGGCCACGCAGTATTGGGCAAACACACTCGTCAACTTGCCGACCTCGGCCCGGGCGACCGGAACGGCAGGCACCCATGCCAGGAGGGTCAGCAGCAAAACGGTCCGCTTCATCCAAACAGGTCGAGAGCCCCCGTGCTTTCCCCGAAAACCTCGCGTTCCGCACCAAACGATTGCAACAGCGCGAGATAGAGATTGCACATGGGAACGCCCTCGAGACGCGCGTGGCCGGGATGCCGCGTCCGCGCGTCGAAAACCAGGGCGGGTAGATCGTCGAAGGTGTGCGCGCTGGCGTTCCCCATGGACGCAGTCACGAAGGTCGTCGTCTGGTCGAAAACCGTGCCTTCCCCCGCCGTCCGCTCCTTCATCTTCGACAGGGTCGCCGCGATTCGTCCGAGGATGGCATTCTCCATGACGAGGAGCTTCTGGATCTTCTCCGGCTTTCGTCCGTGATGAGAGAAACCGTGGTAACTCCCACTGAGGTTCGGCTGCTTGAAACTTTCCCAAAAAGGAATCTGCAACGTCAACGCCCGCGTCGAATCCGTCTCCAGCGCGAGCAGCGCGAGATCCAGCATCACCGCCACGTAATCCTCGACCGAGTTCGCAGCAAACGGGGGCACCTCGTACTCGACGTTCGCCTTGGGCTGATCGCTCCAGTAGCTTTGCCGCCGCACGGTTTTTTCCACCTCGCGCACCGAAGTGAGATATTCGTCCAGTTTCTCACGGTCCCGCACACCCAAGCGCTTCTCCATCGAGCGGGCTTGGCCCAGCATGACATCCAGGATGCTGCGGTCTTCCGCCAAAATCCGCTTCTGCTCAGGCGCGTTTTCGTCGATTTGGAACAGCCGGTTAAAGATCGCGCGTGGAGAATCCAGCTGCTCGACGGGTAGCCCATTCGCGTCCCATGAGATTTGGGAAAAATTCAGATTCTGTCCCGCCTGGAACACCAGAGACGGGAACCGGGTCTCTCCGCCGATCAAATCCGCCACCGCCTGGTCCACCGACACGCGGTTCTTGCGTTCCAGCTTGTTGAAGTAACCGGAGAGGATTCCCACGCAAGGCGTGTGCCCCAAACCTGGTTGAACCCCCGGATTGCTCAATCCACTGAACAACCGAAGATGCTCGAAATACTCGCCAAAATTCGCGAGAAGCGATGGCGGACCGGTGAAAGCCCCCTCTTTTGCCGGAACCAGCTCCGGCTGGTAAAAGCCCAGGTGATTGACGATCGTGAAGAAGCGCCGAACGGTCGGCGAGCGCCCATCGACCTCGCCGAAACTCTCGAACGGCGGGAGCAGGAGCGTGACACCGGTCGCGCTGAGAAAGGTGCGTCTTTGCATGCCGAAAACCTCCTGATCGCGTGCCCGCGACGAAACCCTGCCCCTCGCGGCGCCCGTGGGGCACAATCAACGGTCCATGGCTTAACCCGGGAAAGGCTTTCACGTCAACCCTCGATCATGGAACCGCACGTGGAAAGGATGACGATTCGTTGGGCGGGAGAGAAAGCTCCCACCACCTCAACAGCCGGTTAGCGCCCGGTCTCTGGAATGCCCCGAAGCTGGTGAGGATCGCCGTGGAGCCGCATTTGCTCCGCCAGAAGCGCGCGCATCTCACGCAAAACCCCGGCATGCCTCGGATCGCCGAGGTAGACGTTGCCCTTCACACGTAAACCCTCCGCGATGCCGGGTCCCGCGGCGATCATCGGCACCCTCCAGCTGTGCTCGTAGAGATTCTGCTTCCCCATCAGTCCGTGACGCCCGATGGCGATCCCGTGATCCGAGGTGTAAACCACAACCGTATTCTCCAGCTCCCCCATGGTCTCCAGCCGGTCCAAAACCCGGCCGATCTGGATGTCGATATTTTCCGCGCAGGCGAATTGACGCCCCATCTCGTTTCGTATCATCGCCGGATCGCGCCGCTCCCAAACCCCACGCACCCTGACCTCGTCCCGGACGCGATCGTGGCCGTGCGGAAATGGACGGCGGGGAAGCCAGTTGGCCGGGAGCGACGGCTGCCCGGATGATATGCACGCATCTCGAATGGCGTTTGACCATCGGTCACGATGAGAAGCACCTTCGGCCGGGTTTAATCCGCGTTCGCGCCCATGACGAAGCCCGAAAAAGCGAGACAGCATCCGGCCAGCAACGCCCCGGTTCGATCTGCTCCAGTCATGTCGACGGTTCCTCCTCTATCCTTACGGCCCAGCGGTCTATCACGAACCCATCACGATCCACGCACCTGAACCGCCATTTCCCGCGCCATCTTTGCCCGATCAGTGATCGCGCTCCAGCGCTGCTCCCTGACGAGATCCTGCGGCGCCAGCCAAGACCCGCCCGCCGCCAGGATCAGCGGGTGCTTGAGGTAGGTCTCGAGATTGTTCAGCTTCACCCCGCCCAGAGGAATGAACCGCGGATGTTCATGCCGAAAGGGCGCCGAAGCCGTCTCCAGATAGCTCAGCCCGCCAGCTGCTTCCGCGGGAAAAAATTTCAGCACCTGACACCCCAAGCCCAGGGCCCCATCCATCTCGCTGGGCGTCATGACTCCCGGCACGAAGGCCATCCCAAGCTCGCGAGCCAGCCTCACCAATCCCGGATTGAATCCGGGTGCCACGGCCAGCTCCAAGCCCATCTCGTGAATGGTCCGTAGTTGCTCTTCCGTCCGGACCGTCCCAGCCACCGTCAACATCTCCGGAACCGCGTTCCGGATCGCCTCGAGCGCCGGAAGCGATTCCGGCGACCTCAGCGTCACTTCCATGGCTGTGATCCCACCCTCCAGCAGAGCCTTTGCGGTGCCCACCGCGTCCTCTACATTCTCTACCACCTGAACCGCTACCACCCCGGACCGGTCCAGTCGTCGCGCCAAATCGGAAGCTACCGCCAAACTCATGAACCAATCCTAAACCGCGGAAGCGGTCGCGTCGAATCGCGGATCCCTCTCCACCCCATACCATCCAACTACCATCCAAAGACCGAGCAGAACCCGTCCGGCGAAGCCCTACCTCGACGCCGTCGTTAGCGGGTCAGACTCCTTCGAACGCTCCGGCACCCCAATCTGCGGGTCCAAATACCGGATCCAGCGAAACTCCAACTGCTCCGCAAACTCCTGCCCTGCCCGTTCTCTGCCCCCTCCTGCATCGGGCATCCCAGCCACGATCGCATGGTGCCTTGCTTTCGTGAGAGCCGCCAGCGACTTGAGGGCGCGCAAGGCTTCCGCACGTGTCTCCTCCGGCCCTCGAAATCTACTCATACGAACATAAATCGACCCGTTCTTTTGAACAGTCCAGAGATTTTTTTTGCTTCGCCGCAGTTGCCCGGATTTCTTTCAAAATGATCGACTGCGCCGATGTCCTGGTTCCGCTTTACCGCCTGCCGCCGCCTCCTGCACCGCCCGGTGGGACCGTCCTCCGGCGGGTCCTTCCCCCGGAGCGCCATCTCGTCGAGGCCTGGGTCGCGAAGACCTTCTCCCCTGCCTGGGGCGCGGAAGTCTCGGTCGCACTCGCCCAGACACCGGCTCGCTGCCTGATGGCGCTCGACGATGGAGCGCTCGCCGGTTTCGTCTGTTTCGACACCACCTTCCCCGGCTTCTTTGGCCCCATTGGAGTCGCGGCTGCCCATCGGGGACGAGGGCTGGGCTGGGCCCTGACGCACTCAGCTCTCATCGCGCTCCGGGAGAGAGGTCACGCCTATGCCATTGTGGGGGCAACGAATCGCATCGAGTTCTGGGAGCAGAACTTTTTCGGCATGCCGATCCCCGGCAGCCATCCAGGGCCCTACGGGACGAGCATCAAGACTGAGGCCCATTGAACGGCGCCGCCAAATTCCGCGAGGTCTACTTAATCCGGCCTTCCAAACGTTGACCCACGGCATCCTCCAATTCCGCGGCCAGCTCGGGCGAACCAAAGCGCTCAGCGATCTCGTGGGTGAACCCCCCGGCGACCAACCGGCGCGCTTGCGTTTCGCTGATCCCACGGGAGCGCAGATAAAAGACTTCTCCCGGGTCGATTTGCCCCGAGGTGGCTCCGTGGCTGCACTTCACTTGATCCGCCAGGATTTCCAGGCCCGGCATCGCATTTGCCTCCGCCTCATCGCTCAAAAGCAAGGACCGGCAGGTTTGAAAAGCATCGGTGTGATGAGCGCCATGGTCGACCTTGATCAGTCCGCCAAAAATCACCCGGGCCTGGTCCATCAACACGTTTTTGAACAACAAATTGCTCGAAGACGAAGGACTGGCGTGGACTTGCTCCGTGCGTTGATCCACCTCCTGCCCGCCCACGAGAACGTTGAGGCCCAAAAGTTCACAGTGCGCCTCGGGATGAGCGAGCCTGACCTCCATCTCCTGACGCACCCAGCCGCTCCCTAAATTGGCGGCTAGCAAACGCGCCGTCGCGCCAGTTTCCGGAGCCCCGATGGCCTCGTGCACGATCTTACTCTCACGACCTAGATCCTGGGTCAGCGCATAAGAGATCTGGGAACGTTCGCCGGCGAGGACCAACGAATTCCCGAAGACCAACACGGGAGCATCCCCGCCCGGGCTCACTTTCTCCAGCACCGTACCGCTCGACTCCTGACCTGCCATCACCACCGTCACGAAGGAGCTTGATCCCGTTTCCGCAGGCCCCTTTCTGGAGATCACGACAGGAGCTTCGAGTCTCAATCCCGGCGGCAGATAGATGACTTGCCCCTGAAGAACGTCCAGGGATTGACCAAGGGAAGAGAAAGGAGCCGAACCCAGTCGCCCCCGGAGTTCAGTCAAACGGTTCCAAAGAGCCTCTCCGAATCGCGAGATCCCTTCTTCCAATGAAAGCACCTCGACTCCATCGATCGCTCCTTCGATTGAGGTTGTCAGTGTCTCTTCGCGACCGAAACTGTCGATCGTGCCCAACCCCAAGTTGGAGAATCGCCAGGCCTCATCGGTCCGTTTGGGCCACTGAACGTCGGCGTAGCGGTCCCGTGCCTGTTCCCTGAAGGTGGCCAAATCGAGTGACGGCAATTCAGTCATGCGGCTTGGGTCGAGTGATCTGGGCGGCGTGGAAGTCTTCAGCCCACGGAGCCTTCCATCTCGAGGTCGATCAACCGCTTCAACTCCACGCTGTATTCCATCGGAAACTCACGAACGAGATCGTTGACGAAACCATTCACACTTAGGCTCATCGCTGCTGCCTCGCTCAATCCACGCTGACGCATGTAGAAGATCTGCTCTTCACTCACCTGACTCACGCTCGCTTCGTGCTGGGTTGAGTGCTGGTTTCCACGCACGCTGATCGCGGGATAGGTGTCCGTCCGGGACTCGCCATTGATCAACAACGCATCGCATTCCGTGTTGTTCTTACATCCCTTCAAATGACGCGGGATCAGGACTTGCCCCCGGTAAGTGGACCGTCCGGAACCGACGCTGATGCTCTTCGAGACCACATTCGAACTCGTCTCATCGGCGGCGTGAATCATTTTGGCCCCCGTGTCCTGGTGCTGACCATCGTTGGCGAGCGCAATACTGATCACCTCGCCCCGTGCCTTGCGGCCTTTCATCACCACACCGGGATATTTCATGGTGAGACGTGAGCCGATGTTGCAATCGATCCAGCGAATCTCGGCGTTTTCATGAGCCACCCCTCGCTTGGTCACAAGGTTGTAAACATTGTCACTCCAGTTCTGAACCGTCACATACTGGATCTTCGCATTGGGCATGGCGACCAGCTCCACCACGGCACTGTGAAGCGTCGAAGTTTCGAACTTCGGAGCTGTGCATCCTTCCATATACATCACCTCCGCCCCTTCATCGACGATGATGAGCGTGCGTTCAAACTGCCCGAATTGCTCGGCGTTGATGCGGAAGTAGGCCTGCAGCGGGTGTTTTACTTTTACCCCGGGCGGGACATAAATGAAACTCCCCCCGCTGAAGACCGCACTATTCAGCGCGGAGAACTTGTTGTCTCCCGTTGGAATGACCTTGCCGAACCACTTGCGGAAAATCTCTGGATACTCCCGAAGTCCTTCCGAGCTGTTCACGAAAATGACCCCCTGTTTGTTGAACTCATCCTTGATGTTCGAGTAGGCGGCTTCGCTGTCGAACTGGGCTTCCACTCCCGCTAGGAACATGCGCTCTTTCTCCGGGATTCCGAGCCTTTCGAAGGTCTGCTTCACATCGTCGGGAACTTCATCCCAACTGCGCGTCGGACGTTGTCCCTTGGAGAGATAATAGCGGATATTGTCGAAATCGATGTTTGCCAAATCCTCGCTAGCCCAATGCGTCGGCAATGGCTTCTTCCGGAAAACATCGAGTGCGCGGTGCCTGAACTCACGAATCCAGTCATCCTCCCCTTTGACGTCGGAGATATAATCAATGGTCTGGGCGTTCAGCCCGCGCCCTGCATCGTGTGCGTAATCCTCCGGAAAAGAAAAATTACCTTCCGACTGATCGACACGAACAGCGTCGAGTGTTGCAGTATTTTCGCTCATAATGATTTATGCTTTAACGGGTTCTCCTTGGGCGACCCACTCATACCCCTTATCTTCCAGCTCCAACGCTAGCTCCCGGCCACCGGTTTGAACGATCCGTCCACCGGCCAGGACGTGCACGAAATCCGGTTCGATGTAGTTCAACAACCGCTGGTAGTGCGTGATCAAAAGGAATCCCCTCTCAGGCGAACACATCGAGTTGACGCCCTGCGCCACCACCTTGAGCGCGTCGATATCCAATCCTGAGTCCGTTTCGTCCAGAACCGCATATCTTGGAGACAGCATTGCCATTTGCAGAACCTCGTTCCGCTTTTTCTCGCCACCAGAGAAACCATCATTCACCGCGCGGCCAGTGAAGCTTCGATCGATTCCCAAAGCGTCCATCTTTTCATACAACTCTTTGTAAAAAGAGACGGCGTCGATTTCCTCTCCCTCCGTCAGTCTCGCCTGACGTGCTTCGCGTAAGAAGTTGGCGTTGCTAACCCCGGGAATCTCGTGCGGATACTGAAACGCGAGGAAAAAGCCGGCACGCGAACGCTCGTCGACTTCCATCGCCAACAAATCCCGACCGTCCATTAAGACCTCTCCACCGGTCACTTCGTAATCCTCGTAACCAGCCAAAACTTTGGCTAACGTGCTTTTACCTGACCCGTTGGGCCCCATGATCGCATGCACTTCACCCGGACGGACCGAAAGCGTCAGGCCGTTCAAAATCGGCTGGTCGTCGATCGTCGCCTGAAGATTCTTGATTTCTAAAGCATTCATTAAAACTTACCTGCACCTGATGGGCAAACTCACTCCGCATCCGCTTCCAATCTAGCCCGGCAGTTCGCGCACAGCCCTTTCATCGCCACTTCCAAAATCTCAACTCGGTTTCCCTCCGGTAAGCGCCAAACTTCGTTCTGGAGAACACGCTCGCTCGGTTCAATATCCTGGACTTGACCGCACTCACGGCAAAAAAAGTGGGCGTGGTCGTGCAAATTCGGACAGTAGCGGGAAGCATCCCGGTCCACGTTCACCTGCTTGACCAAGCCCGCGTCGGTCAATGTCTCCAGGCAATTATAAACCGTTGCTAGAGATATGGTGTCCATCTTCTTCTGCGCCCGCAAAAACACGTCGGTGGCGGTCGGGTGATCAAGCGTGTCGAGCAAAACGTCGTAAACGACTTGTCTCTGCCGGGTCATACGAAACCCTGGGAGTCGCAGTTGCCCGCGATCCGTCGCCACGTCCAGGTGTTTGCCAGCCTGTTTTTCGCTCACGAAGAGACCCTAGCCGGAGCCGTTTTTAAATCAAGAATTATTCTAAATAAAAACTGGCGCGCCTGTCGCGCCGAAGTCTCGGCGAAGGCGGAAGGGAGAATGGAGCTCCGCGACATGCCTGCCCGGGCAGGGCAGCCCGCCGGGCGGCGCCGAGAGGCGGCGGCAAAGTGAAGCGGGCTTCATGACTGACCGAGCAACGCCGAGCCCGGGCAAAAGATCCGCGATCGACACAAATTGCGAGCAATGCGAGCCACTCTCATTCTCACCCTCCCCTGGAATTCGACGTCCTGGATAATTTCTGGATGCTGCACTAGCGCGCCCTTCGGGACGATGCACGAGCACCGCCTTCTCACGGGAGCCAATGGGCTGATTCCCTTCCCTTCACTTCCAGCAGGCCAGCCAAATCCAACCCACGATCAAACTCGTCCCGCCCAGGGGCGCGATCGCCCCAAATCCGCCCCAGTCCGTCAACGCCAAAGCGTAGAGGCTCCCGCTGAAAAGACCGACGCCGACCGCGAAGCAGATCCAAATCCCACGCACTCGTTCACCCGATCGCCCCAACATCGCCAAAACGACGGCGTGAACCAGATGGTAAAACACCGCGGTTTCCCATGTCTCCATGCGTCCGGATGCCTCCAACCGGGCTTCCAACCCGTGCGCTCCAAATGCCCCGAGCGCCACACCGAGCGCGCCGATCGCCGCCCCCCATTGCGAGAGTTTCATCCTTCCTCATCCCTCCCTCGGCTGCACGGCTCAACCCAAAAACTGCTTCATCTCACGAAAAGGCTCACAATCAGCGCAAAGCCGAAGCCGACCAGCGAGATGATGAGCGATAGGATCGTCCACGTCTGCAGCGTCTGTTTCTCGCTCATGTTGAGGTAACGGCTGATGATCCAGAAACCGCTGTCGTTGACGTGGGACAACGCCGTGGCTCCCGCCGCCACGCAAATCACCACCAGTGCCGTCATCGGAGCGCTCATGCCCTCGACGAAACCGGTCATCAATCCCGCCGCAGTCACCATGGCCACGGTCGCCGATCCCTGCGCCACCCGCACCAAAAGGGCGAAGAGGTAGGCAAGCAGCAACGGCGACACCCCTTTGTCGGCAAATGCCTCGCTCAGTGCATCGGCGATCCCCGTGTCTCCCAGCACCTGCTTGAAAACCCCACCCGCTCCCGTGATCAGAATGATGATCCCGGCAGGCCCCAAGGCCCGAGTGCTCAATTCGAGGAGTTTCTCTTTCGAAACGCCGCGTGCCGCACCGAGGAAGGTGATCGCCGTCAACGTGGCCAGGAGCAGGGCAATCACGGGATGCCCCAGGAAACGCAGCAACTGCAAACCAAATGGCGCGCTCCCCAGCGCCGCTGTCAGCGCGGCGGCACGTTCGCTTCGGTCCAATCCCTCGGGCAGCCCTGCCGCCAACTGCGTTTCCACGACCGTCCCCGCCAGAATCAGGAGAATCGGTCCCCCAATCACGGCTGCAATCAACCCGAACGGCGGCAGCGCCGCTGACTCCGGCGGTTCATCATCGATCGCCCACTCCGGCGGCTCGATGTGGAGCCGGTTTGCAAAGATGGGACAGAGGATCGGGCCACAGATGATTGCCGTCGGCAGACCCACCAGCACCCCCATGGCGATCACCCATCCCAGGCTCACGTCGAGTTGATACGCCACCCAGACCGGCCCCGGCGTGGGTGGCACAAAGGCGTGCGTCACCGCCAAGCCCACCACCAGCGGCAGACCAAAGGCCAACACCGATTTTTTCGTGTCTTTCGCCAGGGCGAAAATGATCGGAGCCAAGATCACCAGCGCCACATCGAGGAAAACTGGAATTGAGACGATGAAGCCGGCAACCATCATCGCCCACGACGCCCGCTTCTCGCCAAATCCCCTCAACAACCCCTTAGCCAGTGTTTGCGCCCCTCCCGAATGCTCGAGAATCTGCCCGAAGATGGCTCCAAGCCCGATGATCGTCGCGATGAAGCCGAGGCTGCTCCCCATCCCTTTCACCAGGGTGTCCCCCACCTCGGTCAACGGCTGCCCTGCCGCCACATAGACCGCCCCGGCGGAAATGATTAGAGCTAGGAACGCCTGAAGCCGAAGCGCGAGAATGAGAAAGAGCAGCAGAGCAATCCCGCCCGCCAGCACCGTCATGAGGAAAGTCAGGGACTTTTCGTCGCCAGAAGCCTCTGCCAGCATCGGCAGGCTCGATAGAAGGTCAGCTTGATTCATCTCGAGGTTTTTCTACGGTGAACAATGATTCGAATCTTCCGGGGAGACGCGGATTACATCATTGAGTCCGGGGGACGGCAATGCCAAACCAACGCGTTTTCCCTCGACGAACTCTTCCGCGCGCCGGATCCGCATGGCTGGCTGAGAGACAAGTGGGAAGAGTGGCCGGAAACCACGACATCGGTCGACCTTGCGCAAACCTGGCGTCCACCCGTTGAATCCCAGGAAATCTGGGCCGCCGGGGTGACCTACTACCGCAGCCGAACCGAGAGAATGCGCGAGGCTGAAGATGCCGGCGGTGATGTCTTCTATGATCGCGTCTACGAAGCCGCCCGGCCCGAACTGTTCTGGAAAGCAAATGCCCGCCGCGCCCGGGGCCACGGGGAATTCATCCGCACCCGGTCCGATTCGAGTTGGGATGTGCCCGAACCCGAATTGACGCTCGCCATCTCATCGGCTGGAGAGGTTTTCGGCTACAGCATCGGAAACGATGTCAGTTCACGGTCGATCGAAGGCGAAAACCCCCTCTACCTTCCGCAGGCGAAGGTTTACAAAGGCTCCTGCGCCCTCGGTCCCTGCCTGGCCGTCGGAGCGCCACCCCCTCCCGAAAGCCGGATTCACTGCCAAATCGAGCGGGATGGTCAAACCGTCTATTCGGACGAAACCTCGATCAGCCAGATCAAACGCACTTTTGATGAACTCGCCCACTACCTTTTCCTCGAAAACGACTTCCCCGATGGAGCCCTGCTTATGACCGGAACAGGCATTGTCCCATCGCAAGATTTCACCCTCCAGCGGGGTGATGTCGTGACGATCACCATCGACGGCATCGGAACACTCACCAATAAGGTTCAGTGAACGAATCCATCTTCGATTCCGGCGACCCACGCATCTATGACCTGCGGACGACCTCCGCTGGTCCCACGGGCAGCCTCCCTTTCCGGGACGAGTTTCTCGCCACTTCGGCCAGCGGAAACCTCTTTGGTTGGACGCAGAACGTCGGCATGGGGTGGGATCCCCGAAAGCTCACGGGAAGTGACTACCTCATCCTCAGCACGCTAGGCGGGATTCGTAAACCGGACGGCACCCCCACGGCCCTCGGCTTCCACACCGGTCACTGGGAAGTCGGCCTGCTGATGGAAGCCGCCGCTGAAGCCATCGCCATGGCTGGAAATGTCCCCTTCGCCGCGTTTTGCAGCGATCCCTGCGACGGACGGACCCAAGGCACGAACGGAATGTTCGATTCGCTGCCTTACCGCAACGATGCCGCGATGGTTTTCCGCCGTCAGATCCGGTCCCTTCCCACGGCAAAGGGCGTTCTCGGTGTCGCCACCTGCGACAAAGGATTGCCGGCGATGATGATGGCCCTAGCGGGCACGCCAAATCTCCCCTGCGTGCTGGTCCCGGGCGGCGTCTCCCTGATCAGCGAGGAGACCGAAGATCTCGGAAAAATCCAAACAATCGGCGCCCGGTTTGCCCACGGTGAGATCACGAAGGAATACGCCGCGGAACAAGGCTGCCGGGCGTGTGGTTCCCCTGGCGGGGGATGCCAGTTTCTCGGCACGGCCGCTTCGAGTCAGGTCGCCGGGGAGGCAATGGGCCTCAGCCTGCCCCACGCTGCCCTGGCCCCCTCTGGCGCCCCGGTTTGGACCGACATGGCACGGCGATCGGCTATCGCCCTCCTGGCTCTCCAACAAGCGGGACTTCCCATCCGCGAGATCCTCTCGCCCGCATCGATCCGGAACGCGATGGTCGTTCATGCCGCCTTCGGGGGCTCGACCAATCTCGCCCTGCACATTCCCGCCGTCGCACACGCCGCGGGACTCGAACGCCCGACGATCGACGACTGGAAAGCAGCCAATGCCGGGACTCCCCGCCTCGTCGATGCCCTCCCAAATGGCCCGAACAGTTTCGCCACGGTCCAGGTCTTCCTGGCCGGCGGCGTTCCCGAAGTCATGCTCCACCTCCGCGATGCCGGACTCCTCGACCTGGCTGCGCGAACCGCGACGGGGCTGCCCCTGGAAGATAATCTTGCCTGGTGGGAACGCAGCGAGCGGCGCGCCCGTCTTCGGGAGAAACTCCACGCTCTCGACGGCATCGACCCCGACGACGTGATCATGTCGCCGACTCGCGCCAAGGAACGAGGGCTGTCGGGAACCGTGACGTTCCTGAACGGAAACCTCGCTCCACGGGGCGCTCTCATCAAAAGCACGGCGATCGACCCTTCTCTCCTGGATGGCGATGGCGTTTTTCGCCACGAAGGCCCGGCCCGGGTCTTCACGAGCGAGGCCGAGGCCATCGCGGCGGTCAAATCGACCGGTCCCGAGCGCATTCGTCCGGGAGACGTCCTGGTACTGGCGGGTCTTGGCCCCATCGGAGCCGGCATGCCCGAGACTTACCAACTGACCTCCGCGCTCCGCTACCTGAGCTGCGGAAAGGAGGTGGCCCTCATCACCGATGGCCGTTTTTCCGGCGTCTCAACCGGCCCCTGCATCGGTCACATCAGCCCTGAAGCCCTCGCCGATGGTCCTATCGGAAAACTGCGTGACGGCGATCCCGTCCGCATCCGGATCGACACGCGTCGCCTCGAAGGACAACTCGATTACACCGGGACAGAACCGCTTGCGGAGCGTGATGCCCATCCGGATCTAGCTCCCAATCCCGATCAGCCTCCGGATACCCGCCTATGGGCCGCCCTCCAGAACGTCAGCGGTGGTTGCTGGGGAGGTTGCGTGTATGACACGGAAGCCATCCTCGCACGCCTCCTCACTCCCGAAACGCCTAACGCTCCATCGAAAAACTCAGCCTCATGAAGTTCCTAGATTCCCACGTCCATATGGTTTCCCGGACCACTGACGATTATCAGCGCATGGCCTCCGCGGGAACGGTCGCTGTCATCGAACCGTCCTTCTGGCAGGGACAACCACGAACCAGCGCCGGCACCTTCAAGGACTATTACAACACCCTTCTCGGCTTCGAACGCTTCCGTGCCAGCCAATTCGGCATCCATCACTATTGCACCATCGGCTTGAACCCAAAGGAGGCCAATAACGAAAGACTCGCCGATGAGGTCATGGAGTTGCTGCCCCTTTACATCTGCAAAGAAGGCGTCGTCGGCATCGGCGAGATCGGTTTCGACGACCAATCAAAGGCCGAAGAGAAATACCTTCGCCTCCAAGCAGAGATGGCCCTGGAGGCCGATTTGCCCATCCAGATTCACACGCCGCACCGTGACAAGAAAACCGGGACGCAGAGAACCATGGACGTCTTGGAGGACACCGGCGTTCCACCTTCCAAAGTCGTCATCGATCACAACAACGAAGAAACGGTCCGGGAGGTCCTCGATCGTGGCTACTGGGCCGCATTCACGATCTATCCGCACACCAAACTCGGAAATGAGCGGATGGTCGAAATCGTAGCCGAGTATGGCAGCGAACGCATCATCATCGATAGCTCCGCCGATTGGGGAATCAGCGACCCCCTCGCAGTTCCCAAAACCGCGGCTCTCCTCAAAGAGAAGGGCGTTAGCCTCGGCGACATCGAAAAGGTCAGCTACTTGAACCCTCTCGAAGCCTACGGTCAAAGCGGTCAGATTCAGGAAACGGACTGGGCCGGCGCGGAAGGCGTCGACCACCAGGAACTTTTCGCCGGAAACACGTTGCTGCGGGGCGGAATGGACATTCAGGCCGCCTTCGAGGGCGATTCCAAGCTAATCATCTGAACACCGGTGCTACTGCACTCCTCCGCACGACCCTTAACGCTTTCCAGCGTCCCTTTTTCTTCCACGAACCATTGGATCCGCACCCAGCGCGCGAAAACATAGGTGATCCACAGAGCCAAGACCGGCGTCACGGGTAACAGAAAACGTGGTTCAGCTGGTAACAAAACGCTGCCGCCAAAGAACACGGCAAACACCGCAAGCCCGAATTTCGCTACCGCCGGCAGCTGGCGCCAGCCTCGAAGGCTCGGGTAAATGGCGAGCAAGCCCAGACCAGTCGCGATCATGCCCGGCACGACCCAGAGGAGCGTCTTCAGGTTCTCGAGATAGTAACTTCGCGGAAAAGAAAAGAGGATCCGACTCACGTTCGCCGCTAGATTTCTAGCCAGGGCTCTCGGATCACTCCGGATGTTCTCCAGCGCCGCCGCCGTCCACACATCCGCCTGCTCGGAAAATGGCAGCTCTTCAATCGCCATGATGAATTCCCGGTGATTCTCAGCCGCCCCGGGCCGCCCCTCGAGGTCTTCCGGCCCAAGCCAACTCCCGAGATGGCCTTCCTCCGTGCCACTGATCCAATACAGCAATTCGCTCCCGTTCGTCGACCAACAGAACACTTTGCCGGTGTGCGCAAAGGTGTAGCTCAACCAGGGCACCGAGAGCAGCAACGTCAGGGCCAATGGAACCGCCATCGCCTGCACCAGAGGGCGGGGCGCCCAAGCACGCTTGGCAATCCATAAGAGCGCGAGCATGACGAGCAATGCCGTCGCGACGTAGCCAAACAGCACCCGCACCATCGTCAATCCAAAGAACCACACACCGGCGATCACCAACCACTTCCAGGAATACGATCGATCCCGGAGCCCTTTCTCCAAAGACCAGAGAAATCCCGTGCACAGAAAGACCGCTAACATCTCAGTGCACAACTGCCCGCTATAGCGCAAGAGAATCGGATTCAGCACCAGAGCCAAACTTCCCATGTAGCACCATCGACGCCTCAGCCCCAGCCGTGTCAGCAAATCCAGGAAGAGCAAGAAGGCGCCAACCTGAAAAGCGACATTCAATAGACGCAATGTCCAAATCGGTGCGTCGACGACCACGAATGGCATCATCACCACGGGATACCCCGGGCCATTGCAAAAGTCGGGCCGATCATCTGAAACGTAGTAACCTTTTGTCAAATTCTCGGCATACCAAAGGTAGCGCGTCTCATCCCCAACCAACGTCCGGGGCATGATCGCCAACGTCAACGCCGTAAAGAAGAGAGCCAGCCAACCGGCTATGACGACTCGCTGCCGGTAATCGGACGGCAACTCTTTCCAGAAATCAAACAGCGGACGAATTGATTCTTTGAACTTCATCTTCACTCGGTTCCTGTATCATATTCAATTCTCATCACCGTTCACGACCCGTCCGGCGATTTTGCGCCGCGTCGGCTCGTCGAGGTTAGCGATCGCGGAACAGAGATCTCCATGACCCGATAGTGCCGGGTTCTGGACAAGAAGAATGGTGTCGGCACATTCGAACAGCGGCCCAACTTCCGCACCCTCGAGTCCCGCTGGTCCATCGAGAAGAATCACGTCAAACTCCTGTCGTATCCTCAGCATGAGCTGACAGAACTTCTCTTGCCGCAACAACTCTCCGGCATTCATCGCCCAGCCTCGGGCTTTTAACACGTAGAGATCGCTGTCCCCGTGTTGTTGATAGTCGATATCAAACGCTTGCGCTTCAGGATTATCCAGCCAGCCAACAAGATTGGGACCGTCCTCCAGGTGAGGGAACCACAGGGACATTGATGGATGCCTGAGATGGGCATCCACGATCAGTGTCTTCTTGCCTTGCGAGCAGAAGACACCTCCGAGCGCAGCAGATATGAAGGACTTCCCTTCTTTCTCATGCGCACTGGAAACGAGAACGAGCTGACGCGCGTCCCCATCTTCAGCCCCGGTCAAAGAAGAGGCAATGCGAAAAAGACTCTCCCGGACACCGCTATTTGAAAAAGCCGAGCTTAGAAGCTCCAGGTTGGACGAGGCTTGCACGATCGGCACCGTGGCCAATGCTTCCGGAAGATGGCGATGAAGCACAGGCAGGCGAATTCCATAACGGCGAATAAGGTCCTCCCCAAATCCAAGTCCTACTGGCAGACCGAAGAATAGTGCCATGAACGCCACACCCGACATCACCGCCGCGACGCCTTTGTTCGGACGGAATGGTTCTTCGCCGGGAACCGCGCGATCGATGATCCGGACCGCTGACGTTCGAGGCAGTTCCATCTGGACCTTCGCCAGATTGAGCTTCGAGAGAATCTCATCGTAAGTCTTTTGGTCCGAGGACGCCCGGGCGGCCAGGTTGGCCAATTCGAGCGCTTTTTGATCCCTCGATGCCATCCGGCGAACGATCCCCTCCAGTTGGCGTTCCAGAGCCTCCAGCTTCTGTTCCGCGCTGTCCCGGACATTTTTCAGTCGCTCAACCTCTTGATTCATCTCTTCCTCGATCATTTGCCGGAGGACTTCCATCTCTTCCTTGGCGGTCTTGGCGTTCCGGTGCTGATCCCCATAGAGGCGCTGAAGAGCGAGATATTGTCGCTCGACTTCCGACAGTTTCCGGTGCGCCTCCGACACGCTCCGCGATGAAGCAATGTCCGCCAGCGTCCACAAGCTCGCCCCTTCATTGCGGGCTTTCTCCACCTGCAATAGAATCGATTCGGCTTCCGTGAAGGCCACCCGGATCTTCGCGCGTTCCTCGTTGAGATGCCGAATCTCATCCCCTCCCGACGCTCCACCCGGCTCGATGTCGAGAACATCGTTGGCCAAACGAAACTCGTTGAGTGCCCGGCGGCTTTCCACAACCATCTCCCGATATTCCTTTTCGCGCGCTCCCAGAAATTCGTAGGCTTCCCGTGCCATTTCGCGCTCCCGGTAAGCCAGGTAGTCCGCGTAGAGCCCGGCATATTGATTCGCCAAGCGGGCGACCAATTCCCGGTTCGGCCCGGCCAAGCTGATCCGAATGACATGGGACTCCTTCAATTCGGAAATCGACAGCGCTCCCTCATTCCATTTCTTCAAGAAAGCATCCCGCTCCCCATCAAAGCCGGTCCCCGGCTCGTCCTCTCGGGAAAACAGCCCGGAAACCCATCCTTGGAAGCCGGATACGGAATCTTTCAGTCCCCCGACGATCCTTGCGGGAAGCGGCTTTCTGAAACCCAGATCGTCCACAAAAGCGCGTCGATCTTCCGGATCCACGCGGTCAAAAAAGTAGTCTTGGAACGCCCGTGTCGTCAGCCCTACTTTGTGATTATTGATGACAAAGACCGTGCTCTCATCCGCCACGGCGCGTTGCTTAAACGGCATTTCATTTTCCGCTTCCAGAATCACCTTCATGTGGGTCTCGGAGCGAAAAAAAGGTGTCCTTCCAGCCAAAAACACGAACAATCCGATGGAGGCGGGTAGAGCCACCGCCAGCGCCAGTCGCCTATATCGTTTCACATAGCGAACGACGTCTTCCACCGTCAATAGATCGCGATGACGTGGACTGCCGTCCGGCGCCATCAGGGGACCTGGAACCGTCAGGGACATCGGATTCCTCCCGTCTGCCTGCGCGATCGAGTGGGGCGATGCGGCGTGACCGGATGCGGATTCTCTTTTTACCGGAGAGTGATAGGCGGCGGCGCTCATGATTGGATCGATAGTCTGGGTTCGTGGAACAAATCTTGACGGGAAAGAGGGAAATCTACGCAGCCGCGGCAACGAGCTTCGACTCCGGATTGGACAGAATGGGCGAGTGAATTCGCATCGCCTGAAGGATTCGCTCGTTCACGCGATCCACATCGAACAGGGACTCTGCCAGCCGCCGGCTCGCCGCTCCCATTTCGTCGATCTCTTCGGGACTCGAAAGGAATCGACCGAGCGCACTCGCCAGCGCAGCGACGTCCCGCGGCCTCACTAGATAACCATTCGAACCGCGTTGAATAGACTCGTCCGTCAGAGTGAGAAGATCACCGGACGCATCTCTGACCGTTTCTCGAGTCCCGACTCCTTGGCAGGTGACGATGGGCAGCCCCGTGGATAGAGCTTCCAAGATGGATCGAGGCACCCCTTCGCGGTAATACGACGGCAGCACAAAGACATCGTGCTCTCGAAGCAAGCCAGCGACATCCCGTACGGAACCCCGATAATCGAGAATGCCTTCCTCGTGCCAACTCTTGAGCCGGTCTTTTCCAATGCCGCCAGGCCCATCTTCAGGCGAACCCGCGAGCGTGAAACGCGCGGGCCAGTTCTCTTGTCTTGCCATTCGCGCAACGGCTGCAAACTCGTTCACCCCTTTACTTTCCAGCATCCGCGAGACGAGGACGAAACCCACTGGCACCGTCTTGTCCTGCGCGATTCGGGCCGGGAACGCCTCGAGATCGACACCCGATCCAAAGGTCACACAACTCGGTGTCGATGAAGGCAGCAGTCGCTTGGTTCGAAGCAATCGCTCGTCGTCGCTATTCTGCAAGAGGACGAGATCGTTACAAGGCAAGGCCAGCCGGTAGAACAGGGAGCTGAGCAGGTGCACCACCTTCTGCTTCACGCTGCCATCCGTAGTGAAGGCATAGCCCAGTCCAGGAACCAACGCGAAACGCCGGGGAACGTGGCACTTCCGCGCCGCAATCGATCCGTAGACCACGGACTTGATTGCGTAGGAAAAGAAAAAGTCCGGTCTCTCGCGCCGAATCCAATTCTCAACCGCTAAAAGAAACCTCACGTCATCGCACGGATTCAACGACGTTCGCCGGATCGGCAGGGCCTCGAAACGCCCTCCAATCGATCGCAAAAACGCCGCGGCTTGCCCATCGTCTTCGGCGGCACCACCAACAACTTCAAAGCCGAGAGCTGCCAATCGCTCCAGGAGATTCCGCCGGTGATATACCAGCGTCTTCGCGTCTCCCGTCAGAATGAGGAATTTGTTCGATCCATGCATCATGACTCGTCGCTTGTATTCCCCGAACTCAATAACCGGCCGATCCCGGCCCGAATCGCCAGGAGCTGGGCGGGGCCGTTATCCCAATCTCCAACGTCGCGGCAAATCATCCTCACGCGCGCCATCACGGCCTCTCGTCCAACCACCTCGGTCGCCAGGTGGAGGTAGTCGTAATCGTCCATCGATTCCCGAATCCACTTGAGACGGAGCGAAGGCACCGGCTCGTCTCGCCCGCTGGTTCGGACGCAGCCGGGATAGATGAGAAGCCCATCGCCATTGTAGACCCGCCCATCAATGAGTTGGGTATCGGCGCGCTCCCAGGGATCGATTTCCTGCCGCCAGTCGAAGCTATCCCAATAGAGCTGTCCAGTAATGCCGTGAACCCACGCGATCCACGCCGTCATTCGATGATTCAGCGGAGGAAAATCCAGAATCCACGCCGGTGGATTTCCGGCTTCGAGCCGCTCGGGATGGCCACGCTTCCGCAACCAACCACCTGGCGTCTGCACCATCGCCGTGTAGAGCCAAATCTCATCGCCCTCACGTTGCCGGGCAACCACCTCACTTTGGCCAGCTCCCTGCTGATCCCGCCACAAATCACTCACATGCACAACCCAGATATCGACCGCTCCCGCCAGTGAGCCGAATCGCCACGCGTCGGGTGTTGGTTGTTCCGTCACGAACATCGGAAGCGGGTGCCCCGCCAACGCTTCAACTTCATCAAAGAACCTTCCCCACGCTCGAACTCGCTCATACCCCTCGCGCGTCGAGGGTTCGTCCACATAACCGCAACCGGCGACCAACCGGTCGCCATACCCCTGCGCGAACAGCCAGCGGACCTGCTCCGCCAGAAAAACGCGGGCCGCTTCCCGGTCTCTGCCCAGCGGATCTTCGAACGGCCAGTCCGGCCAGAAACGCAGAATGAGCGTGCTCACAGGGCGCACCTCGCTGAAGTGCCGGTAGATTTCTTCGGGCGTCCCCAGGCCCGGCGCTTCCACACCGGACACATCAAAACCGCGGCTTGGTTCCGAGATCGCCAACTCCGTTCCGTTCAGGCCTTCGGGCGAAATCCGATGCGCCGCGAGCAGATCCTCGAACGAGCGGCGGAGCCGGTTATAGGCGAAGCTGCCCCGCTCATAACCGTAGTGCCGCTCGAGGTGTTCCCGGCTGATGCCGAACGCTGTCTTCATCTTGGGGAAGCGCGGAAGCTCAAAATCCCAAACCTCAATCTCGACCGGCAACTCGAACCTCCGGCCCGCTCCGCTTTCAAACACGAACGCCGCCTCGTGGTTGCCCGGCGGATAGGCCCGGTCGATCTCTACATCGATCCAGAAGGCCAGCTGCACCACGCCACGGTCCCCGGCACTCCAGGCTCCAGGATCCAAACGTCCATCGCGCACCTCGACCAACGCATCGTAATAGAAACCAGGTGGAAGGAGGGCCCGCTCGGTGGACTCGACGACCCGAACCGGATGTTGGCGGTAAATCCGAAATGAAAGCGCTCCCCCCGACCTGGCGTTCTCCAGGCCCTGCATCCCGGCCCGCGCCCCCTTCAACTCCTCACGCGGAATCTGCACCACCACCTGGAACCCCTCCACTTCGCCTCGCGCCGCTTTGACTTGCGCCCGGTCCATCCCCGGTTTCGCTCCAGCCACAGGAACCCGGACGGCACCGCTCTCCGCCCAAATCCGCGCCTTGCCTGCTTCACGGACGTCTTCCGCAGCAGCGGCCGGGAAGACCGGAAAGATGGCAAGAACGACGATCAGCTGAAGCGGGCCGGACATGTGGAGCAACTCAGACGCCCATTATATTCAAGAATATGGTAATTACAATTTTTAGATAAATTTCACCTCTCTGCCCTTCCCGTCCTCCCGTCTTCTCGCCATCGTCCTTGCGTTGATCCCTTCCCCCCCTTTTGGTGACCCCGCCTCATGATGGATCGAGCGGCTCTTCGGAATTCCCAGCGGCTTTCTCTGGAAAAGCTTCTCCACACCCTCCCTTCCAACCCCTTCTACCGCGCTCTCCTGCCTCGGATGGACGCCACTTCCGATTCCGGGTTCCTGGATCAGTTCATTCAAAACGTCCCGCTCACGACCAAGGAAGCGTTGACCGCCGACTGCGACGCCCATCCGCCGTTCGGCTCGAACCTCACCTTTCCGCTCGACCGTTATTCCCGCTTCTGCCAGAGCAGCGGCACGACCTCGGGCCCGCTGCCGAGCCTCGACACCACCGAAAGCTGGAACGCCATGCTCGACGTTTGGGACCTCGTCTACGAGCATGCTGGGATTGATCCCGGGCGAAGCATCTTCTTCGCTTTTTCCTTCGGCCCTTTCCTCGGCTTCTGGACGGCGTTCGAGTCGGCGACGCGCCGGGGCAACCTCGCCCTTCCCGGCGGCGGCTTGAGCAGCACCGCCCGCCTTCAGATGATGGCCCGTTATGGAGCCACGGTGCTTTGCTGCACGCCGACCTACGCCAACCGGCTCGGTCAGATCCTCCACGAAGAAGTGCCCGAGCTGCGCGACGAACTCCGCGTCCAAGACATCCTCGTCGCGGGTGAACCCGGAGGCAGTCTGCCGGAAACCAGAAGGCTCCTTTCCTCACTGTGGAACGGCGCCCGGATTTGGGACCATCACGGCATGACCGAGGTCGGCCCCGTTTCTTTTGAATCGTCCCGGCACCCCGGCGGACTGATCGTCGCGGAGGAGTTTTTCCTCGCCGAAATTCTGGATCCGGAGAATTTGGAGGAAGTGGAGGAAGGCGAAACGGGTGAACTGGTGCTCACGACCCTTCGGCGCGCCGCGAAACCTCTGCTTCGCTACCGAACGGGGGACCTAGTCCGGAAGTGCTTCCAGGACGACCGCCTCTTCCTCCCCGGAGGAATCCTCGGGCGGATCGACGACATGATCGTGATCCGTGGCGTGAACCTTTATCCCAGCGCCATCGAGCGCGTCCTCAGGGCTTTCCCCGAAATTGGCGAATACCGGGTGATCGAATCCCTACGCAACGCCATGGCCGAACTTCTCATCCAAATCGAAACTTCCCCCGGCGCAGCTCCACCGGATGATCTGGTTCAGCGCGTCGAGGCAAGACTTCGGGACGAATTCGCTCTTCGAATCCCCGTCCAGACCGTCCAGGAGGGCACCCTGCCACGGTTCGAATTCAAATCCAAACGCTGGATCAAATCCCATGACTGAACCCGTCGCCGAACTGAGCGGGGTCGTGAAGACTTACCCCGACACCCCGGAGCGCCGCATTCTGGACGGACTCGATTTGCGAATCGACCCCGGTCAGCGCCTTGCGATCGTCGGCCCATCCGGCTCGGGCAAGAGCACCCTACTGAACATTCTAGGCACGCTCGATCGCCCCGATTCCGGGCAGGTCCGGATCGCGGGACAAGACACGTCGGGGCTGACCGAGACCGGCTTGGGAGATCTCCGGGGCAAACACATCGGTTTCATCTTCCAGCTCCACCATCTGCTTCCCCAGTGCACCGTTCTCGAGAATGTGCTCGTCCCTACCCTTTCGCGCCAAGAAGCCGAAACGGGTGAGCTCCACAAGCGTGCGGCCAATCTGCTGGAACGCGTCGGTCTCAAGGCGCACGTGCACAAACGGCCGGGCCAACTCTCCGGAGGCGAACGTCAGCGAGTCGCGGTCGTGCGCTCACTCATCAACGACCCACGCCTGCTGCTGGCCGACGAACCCACGGGATCGCTCGATCACCAAAACGCGGAAAAGCTCACTTCCCTCCTCCTCGAAATCAGCCGTGAGCGGGAAGTCGCCCTGGTTTTCGTCACGCACGACCGGGACCTCGCCGGCCGGATGGACTCCGTTCTCGTGCTTTCGGACGGCAAACTCGTTTGACTCATGTCGATCTGGAACCTGGCTCTCGCCTCGCTGAAGCACTACCGCTGGACCAATCTGGCGGTCCTCGTCGGCGTGGCCCTGACGTCAGCCATCTTGAGCGGGGCCCTGGCGGTCGGCGATTCGGTTCGCGAAAGCCTTCGTCGAAACAGCGAGCTTCGCATCTCGGGAGCCGGCATGGCACTGGTCGGGAGCGATCGTTTTCTTACCACCAGCTTGGCTGACGAAGCGGGAGAACAATTGAATGGTCGCGTCGTCCCCGTGCTCCAAACCATCGGGACCATCGCCACCCCCGACGGAAGCCGCAGGGTCTCCCAAGTTCAGGTCCTCGGGGTCGGACCATCGTTCTGGGAGTTGGCCTCCGCTCCGGCGCCCGCCCTCGATACGGACGACTTCGCCCTCAACGAAACTCTCGCCCGCCAACTCGAGACCGAACCCGGCGATCGCCTCATCCTCACCGTCGAACCACCCGGTGCGCTCTCCCGTGATGCCCCGCTTTCAGGTGCCACGAACGACCCTGAAAAACTGCGCAGCAAGGTGACGCGAATCGTTTCCCCTGAGCAGTTCGGCCGCTACAACCTCAACGTCGAACAGGTCCCACAGCCATCCGTCTTTCTTCCGCTCGAACGCCTGCAGTTCCTGTTGGAGAAAGACGGCCGGGCCAACGTCCTGCTCTTTGGCAACGAACTCGACGACCCAGAAGCCGTCCGCCGGGTCTTGGAGACCGAGTGGTCCCTGGCCGACGCCGAACTGAAACTGGAACCGGTGGAAGCGCCGGCCGCTTGGCAACTGTCCACCGGCCGCGTCTTTCTCGATCCGGTCGTCGCGGCCGCCGCGAGAGCCGAATTTACGGAGGCCAAAGGCGTCCTGACCTATCTCGTTAACGCGATCGAGGGTTCGCCCGGTGGCCTGACCCCCTACTCCATGGTCGCGGCCACCGATGCCCTCGCCATCCCCGAAGGCCGCCTCGTGATGACCGATTGGCTCGAAAACGACCAGGGTCTGACGCCTGGTAATGAAGTCAGCCTCGATTTCTTCGTCATGGGCGAGGGCCGCCGGCTGACGGAGGAGACGGCTCGCTTCACGGTCCTCGGCGCACTGCCCATCTCGGACCCCGGCGTCAACCCGTCCTGGACCCCGGCCTTTCCAGGGGTCGAAGAGGCCGAAGACAGCGCCGACTGGGAACCGGGGATGCCCTTCGACAAATCGCGAATCCGCCCGAAGGACGAGGACTACTGGGATGCCCACCGGACAACCCCGAAAGCGTTCATCTCCCTGGAGGACGGCCAGCGGCTTTGGTCGAATCGTTTCGGAGATCTGACCAGTCTGCGCTTTGAAACGGACGCTTTCCAAGACGAGAACGCGTTCACTGAGCGCCTGCGCCAGCGCCTCGACCTCGATGATCTCGGCTTTCTACTCCGCGACCTCCGGGCCGAGGCGGAAAGCGCCGTCGCGCAGTCCTACGATTTCGGAAGCCTCTTCGCTGGAATGAGTTCCTTCCTGATCCTTGCGGCCCTGATCTTGACGGGACTCATCCTCGTTTTCTCCATCGAACAGCGGGAGTCTCAGGCGGGCCTGCTGCTTGCGGTCGGTCTGCCCCGGGGTGCGATCCGGCGCGCTTACTTTTTGGAACTGCTGATCCCCGTCCTTGCGGGAGCGTTGCTCGGCATCGCGGCAGGCACCGTTTACACCCGGCTATCGCTGGCGGGGTTGGGCGGCGCTTGGCAAGAAGCCGCGGCCGGCATCGCCTTCGTCTATGCGCCCCGGACTTTTTCGCTCTTGGCAGCCTGGTTCACCACCATCCTGCTAGCCGGCTTCGTCGTCGGCTTCGCGACGATGCGCCTCGGCCGTGTCCACCCGTCGCGACTCCTGAGCGCGCCTCGCTTTGGGGGTGGACCGGAAAGCGGCTTCTCGCTAGGGCGTTCGCTCAGCCTCGGCATCGCCGGAGCATCGCTCTTGGGGGCGCTCGTTCTCCTTCTGGTTCCCCAATCCGGTCCTGTGATGGCGAGGCAGGGCGCCTTTTTCGGCGGAGGCTTCCTCCTCGTCGTGGCCGGAGTGGCCGGGGCCTCCGCGTTCCTCGATTTTCTTGCCGGGCGCAAGGAACCCATTCGGACCTTGCCTCAGCTCGGCTACACCTTTGCGCTGCGTCAGAAATGGCGCAGCCTGTCGATCGTGATCCTCATGGCCAGCGGGGTCTTCATGGTCACCGCCATCAACTCCCTGCGCCTGAACGCGCTGCAGGACGCCGGGTCGCGGAGTTCCGGAACCGGCGGATTCGCTTTTTACGGCGAAAGCGCACTCCCCATCTATGAAAACCTCGCCACGCCCGAGGGACGCGAGGCCTTCGCGGTCGCGGAGCCGGACGATCTCACCTCGCTCGCGATCGTGCCGTTACGCGCCACCCAGGGCGATGATGCCAGCTGCTTGAATCTGAACCGCGCGCAGAACCCACGGGTGCTGGGCGTCGATAGCCGGGCGCTCGCGGAGCGTGAGGCCTTTTACTTCTCCGCCCTTCGAGACCTCCCGGATCGCGCCGCAAGCGGCTGGGCCGTGCTTCTTGCCGAACCGGGCACCTCCGAAGAAGGTCTCCCGGTCATTCCCGCCGTCATGGACCAAGCGACGGCGCAATATGCCCTCGGCCTTTCACTTGGCGGCCGCCTCCGCTACGAATCTCACCGGGGTGACCCTTTCCTCATCGAAATCGCCGGCCTCATCGACAATTCCATCTTCCAAGGGCAGGTGATCGTCGATGAATCGCATTTCATCGAGCGTTTCCCGGATGCCGGTGGTTACCGGGTCTTCCTCGTGGAGGGCGAACCGTCCGGCCCCGTTGACGCCTACGCCGAGGAACTCAGCCGCCAACTTTCCGATCGCGGTTTGGCGCTGACCCCCGCCTGGCAACGCCTCAACGAGTTCAACGCCGTTCAAAACACTTATCTCAGCATCTTCTCCACGCTGGGCGGCTTCGGCGTCCTCCTCGGCACGCTCGGACTGGCCATCGTCGTGGGCCGGAACCTCCTCGAGCGCCGTGGCGTCATGGGCCTCTTGGAAGCGGTGGGCTTCTCGAAACGCCAGCTCACGCGCATGGTCCTGGCCGAGCACTGGATGCTTCACGGTTATGGCGTCATCCTCGGTGCCGGTGCCGCCCTGCTCTCGGTGGTTCCCACCCTGCTCTCCAGGGGTTCGGCCTTCCCAGTGGCGCTTCTCGTCTCGTTGAACGGCGCCATCCTGGCCTGCGGGGTGCTCTCCTGCTGGCTGGCCGCCCGATGGATGTTGCGCGCGCCTCTCCTCGATTCTCTCCGGCATGAATGAGCCACGCGTGTCCCGTCGCTGGTCCCCTCAAGAAACCTCGCCGACCTCGCGACCCGTCGAGTAGCTCGGCCCCGCACCCTCGAGGGCTGGAATGCCCCGCTCCTCCACGTAGCCTTCCAGAAGCTGGTGACAAATCCGGATCTGGGTTTCGCGTTCACGACGGGCCTCATCGGCGATCTGCGCCAATGCATCGATCGGGTAAAGGTAAACACCCGGCAGGTGCCCCACCTCCGGATCGATGTCGCGTGGAACCGCGATGTCGATCATGATCAATGGCCGGCCGCGACGCCGTTTCATGGCCGCCTGCACCGCCTCCGGATGGATCACCAAGTGTGGTGCCGAGGTCGAGGTAATCACGATGTCCGTGTCCCCGATTCGATCCTCCCAGTCGTCGAAACGGATGGCCTCGCCCCCAATCATCTCCGCCAACTCCTCGGCCCGGTCGAATGACCGGTTCGAAACGATGACGCTCTGCGCCCCGCGCGACAGGAGACTTTGCGCCACGACCCGGCTCATCTCACCCGCCCCGATCAACATCACGTGGCAGCGCTTCAGGTCACCAAACACCTTTTCGGCCAGATCGACCGAAACCGACCCGACCGAAGTAGAACCCCGTTGGATCCGTGAGTTGTTCCGGATGTATTTGCCGACCTGAAAGGACTGTTGGAAGAGCTTGTTCAGCACCCGCGATGTCGTGCCGTGCTGTTGCGCCAAAGAGTAGGCCTTTTTGACCTGTCCGAAGATCTCCGTCTCACCCAACACCATCGATTCGAGCCCACTGGCCACCCGAAACAAGTGCATCGCTCCATCGACATCGCTTTTCCGGTAAAACGGGATCTCCAGCTCCGTGCACTCCCCAAAACGAACGCTCAAATACTCCTCCAGACATTCCATACCATCGGAGCGCCGCTCCGCCACGGCGTATGTCTCCACCCGGTTGCACGTGTTTAGGAGAACCACCTCGCGGATCCCTTTCAATTCGTTTAACTCGGACAGCGCCTTCGCCAAATGGCTTTCCGGGAACGCAAGACGCTCCCTCACCTCCACCGGTGCGGTCTGATAACTGACGCCGAGACAGATCAAATGCATGGGTTGATTCGCTTGCGGGCCTCTAGTGCGACAGGGAGGTCAGCGTCGCAGCCGGAACGAGGAAGACTAGCACGGCAGCCAAGGCGGTGCGCTGAAGGGGTAGCCCTCTCCACAGTCGCCACACTAGAAGAACGGCATACGACACCCAAACCGACGAAGAAAGAAGCAAATGAATCGCGGTCGGTGGCGTTTCGCTAGCGAATCCGCTCGCGATTCCAAAGGTCAAAAGGAAGAGCCCGATCGAAATCAACCGCAGAATGGCCGTCGCCAGATTGATCACGGGTGGCAGGTGATAACTCAGGGGCTGAAGCTTGGCATCGCGCAGCATCCGGTCCTGCACCAAGAACATCACCCCCGCAATGCAGGCCATCGCAAAGGCCCCATACGCCAAGAGGGAAACCGAAGCATGCATTTCCAGCCAGTAATCCGTCGCCGGCCGGTATTCCGCCGGTTGGATGAGAAAGGGCAGCGAGATGCCTTGGAAAACAGTAACCAACGGAGCCGTAAACGCGCCCATCAACGAAAGCCGGAAAGGACGCCCCAGAAGGAAGTAGAGCAGCACCATGCTCCAACTCACAAACACCAGGATCTCGAACGGGTTGCCGATCGGGCAACTCCCAGCCGCCTGACCACGCAGGTAGAGGAACACGCATTGCCCGGCAAATCCCCCGCTCATCAGCGCCAGGTTCAGCCACGACGCCTCGTAGCGCCGCGCCCGTAGCGCCGTCACGACATAGACGAACGCTCCCAGAAAAATCAGCGTCGAGACCAGCAATGCAGACCATTCCAGCCTTCCCATACTCATACCATAGACGCTTCGAGCGCCAAATCGAGTTGCATCCTGTTGTTCCGTCGCCCGAAACAGGATCACGCGCCAGATCGAAGCCGCCTGACGACCTCGGAGGCGATCGACTCCGGCCCGGCCTCGATCGACACGGCTAAACTTCCCCATTCGTCCGCTTCCAGCGGTTCGAGCGTTTCGAACTGACTCTCGAGAAGCGAAACGGGCATGAAATGATCCGTGCGGCTTTCCATTCGGCGCTCCACCGTCTCAAAGTCGCCCTCCAAATGGACGAAACGCGCTCGTGGAGCCACCTCCCGGAACGCATCCCGGTAAGCTCGCTTGAGCGCGGAGCACGAGAGGATCACCCAGTCGTTTTCAGCGGCGGCATCCGTCATTGCCACGCTCAAGGCATCGATCCATGCGTATCGGTCAGCGTCAACCAGCGGTTCGCCCTGGCTCATCTTCGCCACATTCTCCTTCGGATGAAATTCGTCCCCCTCCAAAAACACCCCACCAAGCTGGTGTGCCATCGCCTTTCCAACCGTCGATTTCCCGCAGCCGGCTACCCCCATCACGATCACGATTTGCCCCATCACCGAGAAAATGGTGAATTTCTCGCCATTTGCCATTAGCATTCCAGAGAAACGGTCATCCCTTTTCTGATTTGAGTGATTCTCCAGCAGACGATTCCGGGAAGGACGCCGACGAAGCGGCCGAGGACGAGAAAAAGGACGCCAAAGCTGGCGGAGCTTCTCCCGCGAAAAAGGCTTCGAAAAAGGCGAACTACAACTACCCGGCCACGCGGAAGACACTGATTCAGAAGCTCAAGGACTGGGACGATCAGGCCAGTTGGGACGAATTCTTCCGGACCTACTCCGGCTTCGTCTTCAAGGTGGCTTGCAAAGCCGGCCTGTCCGAAACCGAAGCCAACGAGGTGGTTCAGGAAACCTTCATTCGCGTTGCGAAGAACCTGAAGAAAAAGAACTTCACGCGCGATGGAGGCTCGTTCAAAGCCTGGCTGATGAACCAGACACGCTGGCGCATTGCCGACCAGTTCCGGCACCGGAAACAGCAGGAGGTTTACTCCGGACGTCCTAAGGAAGCCTACGACGACCGGAAGACGTCCACGATGGACACCATCCCGGACGAATCCAATCACGGCTTCGATTCGATCTGGGAACGCGAGTGGAAGGCCAATCTCACCGGCATGGCCCTCAAACGGGTCAAAGCCAAGGTCTCGCCGCAGCAATACCAGATCTTCTACTGCTACGTCGTCAAAGGTTGGGAAGTCGAGGAAGTCCGGAAAGAACTCGGCGTCAGTCCGGCGCAGGTCTACCTCGCCAAACACCGCGTGGGGCGAATCATGCGCAAGGAACTCGAGTATCTGAACAAAGAGGACTGAACCGCCTCCTCATCCTGCGCACTGATCCTTCCCGGCTCTGCCGGAGGCCATCGAGTCCCGCGCCAACGCCATATTACTCCTCCGTGCCGCCGTCCGTCTCTTCCTCGGTGGGCGCCGCCGGCTCACTCTCTGCTTCTGGCTCGCTTTGGCTTCCGTCCGGCGCCTCTGGCGGGGTCAAGTAGTCGCGAAACGCCAATTCAATGTCGCCGCTTCGGTAAGCTTCGGCATACACGCGGGTAGCGGCGTGGGTCTCGGCCTGCAGCGCGTAACTTTCTTCGATCGCCGGATCCGCGGTTTGAAGTTTCAGTGCTTCGCGCAGTGCTTCGGAAGCCAGGATGCGATCGGCCCCGAAATCGATCGTTGCGGCCCGGTAAAAATCCGTCAGGGCAGCGGCCTGGTTCTCCTTCTGACGGAACAGTTGGCCACGCAAATAGGCAAGTTGCACGATCACCGACGGCGCGAGATCCTCTTTGAACGACGGTGCCCGCAAAAGCGATGCGGCTCCACCCGTGAGAGGCGCTTGATAGGTCTGAAGGCCTGACTCCAACTCGGCCCAGTTTCCCCGGCCGTAGTGCTTCCACAACTCCAGAATTTCGAGCGCCGGAAGATGTACCTCCGGCAGCGCGTTCTCCAGGTTCCGGCCCGTCGGAGTGTCGAACGCCCCGGCGATATCACCATAGCGTCCCAACCGGCGAAGACAGTCGATTTGGAAGAAGCGCGCCTCACAGGCGAAGTTCCCGAGCTGATCCCGGCCGATGCCCCAGAGGTTTTGATACTGCTCCGCGACGCCCCGGAACAGCTGTTCGGCTTCCTCGTATCGCTCCCTGTCGTAGGCTGCCCGGCCAGGTTGCATGATGTCGCCTTCCTCATCAAAGCTCACACCGCGCACGGCGCTGTGGGGAAAGGCTTGCCCGCGATCCGCCGGATTATCCGTGAGATGGAATTTCATCCCCTTGTCATTGGTATCCCCGACATAGCCGATCTTCCGGGAACCGTCGCTCATGAGGATCCGCGCACGCGCGCGCTCGGCACGGGCAAATTCCGCCCCTGCCAACACGACAAAAAGGCTGGCGACTAAAACTCGACGAATGGAGATGGAGGTCATAAAAAAAAGGGGAAGGCTACGGCCGGACATTCAGCGCATGCCGCTGCTCGATTTCGCGAATCTGCTCCTGAGTGAGCCCTAGTTCTCCCTCGACCCGGTCCCGGATCAGGCGCAAATTTTCGAGAGCAGGATACTCGTTGTCGGGTTGCTTCTGCCAGGAATAAAGAACCACTCGAAGATATTCATACGCCTTCATCTGGGCGGCCCGTTGATCCTCGGGACTGTCGTAATTCCTCTCGTAGGCGAGCTTGAAACCGTTCTCCACCGCCTGCGCCGACCATTGGGGATAAGCAGCGTAAGCGGCGAAGGTGTTGTTGTAAGCCACGATCGCCTTGTCAGTCTCATCGCGATTCTGATACGCAAGCCCCAGCTTGAACTGAGCCTCGGCACGGCGCTCCTTCCGGCCCCGGTCGTAGGTCTTGTTCCTCATGTACTCCGCCAAATACTTCTCGGCGGTCTCCCAATCTTTCTGTTCAACCGCGAATCGCCCAATGTTCACATAGGCCTCCGGAATGAGCTCCTCCGCCTGAAACTTCGGATCGTTGTAGTCATCGATGATCCGAAGAAAACGCTGAACACAGTTCGGGTCACCCTCACGCATCTCGATCCGGCCCAATGCCATTTCGGCCGGCGCCTTGTAGAGATCGTTCTCACGCGAGAGGAGCTCTTCAAAGTAGGCTTTGGCTTCGAAAGGGTTTTGAGGTTCCAGGTTCTCCCCGATCGCCTTGAGGGCCAGGTCGGAGAGACGGTTCATGTCGTAATTGGTCAGCTGCCTGAAAACCGTATCAATCTCGCCCTGAATCGCGTCGCGCGCTCCTTCGTCTCCGCGTCCCAGCGCCTTCTTCTTCTCCTGAAGCACGATGACCTTATGGATGAGCAGCTGGGTTTGGAGCGTCTCGTTCCCCTTACCGATCATTTGATCATACTTCGCCAGGGTCTTGTCGGCGCCCATGAAATCGACCGCAGCTTCCTGGAAAGAACCGATGCTCTGCGCCAGGAGTTCGAGACTCGCGTCGTCCTCCGAAAGCGAAAAGATCATCCGTTCCAACTGAGACAATCCATCTTCCGTCCGGCCCACCTGCCCCAGGGCAGGCATCGCGAAAACGGAAACGCGAGGCTCCCAGTAATTGCCCTTGTGCGCGGCTAGAAAGGCGTCGTAGGAATCCACCGCGTCCTCCCAATTTTCCAGATCAACCGACACGTCGAGGTGTTTGAACAGCGCTTCGGCCCGGACGTCCGCTTGTTCGAGCTGTTCCGCGGTGCTTTTCCCCTCTAGATACGAACTCCGAGCGTCGACCCAGTAATCCTTTTCCTCTTTGCCTTCCTCAGGAAGAGCGCCCATTCCGCGCGTCACATCACCCTGCAGCACATAAGCTTGGGCAACGACCGACGAATCCTGATGTTCCTGGAAGATCAGGTCCAGGCGCTGCAGAGCACTGACAAAGTCGTCCGAAATATAATAGCATGTGGCTCGGTCGAGGAGCACCTGCGGACGAAACGTGGACGAGGGATAATCGACGAGAAACGTATCGAGAAGCGTCGCTGCCTTAGCATACTTCGACTGAATCATTTGATTGCTCGCAAGGAAGAAACGCGCCGATTCGAGGTTATTCCCCTCGGGAAAGCTGTTCACATAAAGCTCCAGAGCCGGCTCCGCTTCCTCCTGCCGATTCATCGAATAGAGCGTGGCTCCGTAAATGAAGTCGGCGAGTTCACGCTTCGGGTCTCCTTCGGGAAATTCGTTCCGGATTCGCCCAGCCAATTCCAGGCACATCTCATACTTCCCATTCCGGAAAAGCGACTGAAGCATGAAGGTCGCCACGTTGTCCCGAAGTTCATGCTGAGGAAAACGCTGCATGAATTCTTCGCCGAAATACTGGGACGCATTCGCATCGCCCAAGGCGAACGCAAAACGCACCGTTTCGTGGAGAATCTGGGGCGCATTCTCGGAATCCGGATACCGCTCGGCCAAATGGCGATTGATCACATAGCCGGCATGACGATTCCCCAACCCTTCCCAGGCGGCCGCCACGAGCCGGAGCGATTCCACATCCGGCGGATCGCTGCTCTCAAGCTTCGTCCGGTATTGCGATATGACATCGTCCCAAGCCGCGCGCGCCGCTCCGCCAGATTGGGCCGCACGGGCCTCGAGGTCATCCAGAATGGCGTGCGTCGATGGGACCATGCTGAACACGCGAATCGCCATCAGATTCAGCCCAGCCTGTTGGGCGCGATAACCGATCAGCCTTAAACGGTCCACGAAGCCTAAGCGCGCCTTATCGTAGGGCGGAATCGCGAAGAGCTTGGAATACTTGTCAAAAAAGGCATTGGCCTCAGCCGCCAACCGGTCCCGCTGATCCTCTTGCTCCTTGGCGGCATCCGCCCACCCAAGTGCGATATCCAGCATCGCCTGGAAGAGGGCCTGCCCCGTCGCCCCGTATTTCCCGGGGTTCTCGAACATGTCCGTGAGCATCGCCACGCCCTCATCGAGCTTGCCAGTGTTGATCAAACACTTGCCCTTCCGGAGGACGAAAGCCGAGTAGATCGGACGGAGAATGGCCGGGTCAGGTTCCAAAGCCAAAAACTTGTCGTAAAGCTCGAGCGCTTTGTCGTAGTCCTCCAGCTGCTGGACGGCGAAGCCCCACTGGAAAACGGCGATCTCCCATCGCATGTTCGGACTCGCCACTTTGCTGGCCTGTTGTCTGGACCCATACGGGACTTTTGCATTCGGCGGAAAATCCTCATGACTGGCCTTGAAGGCGACCGCCGCTTCAGCGAACTGTCCCAGCTGCAGGTGGCAAAGTCCCTTGTCGTAGTAGATCCCTCCGAAAACCGGGCCGTAGTCCTCCCAGGCAAACTCTGCGAGCAAATCGACCGCCTGGTCGTAAACCTGGAGCGCTTCCCCGAACTTGCGCTCCTGGGCCAGTTGGCTCGCTTTGAAGTAAAGTTCCTGCAAATCCTGCCCCTGCGCGGTGGGGGCGAGAAGCGCCAGAAGCGCAATCCAGCCTTTTAGCCAGACAAGCCGTGAGAGGCCGCAACCTCGGTCGTTCTTCATTCGATTCGGTTCAGCGTTTGGGGGTGGAGGGGTTGTCTATTCGGAGAAGCCAGCCAAGGTCACGTTTTCGATCCCGACCGCAGCAAGCGTATTCAAGACATCGACGAATCGCTGTCCCTTCGCGGAGTCATCCGCCGCCAGGATCACGACCGGCGTGGAATCGGACAGATCCGCGGCAGCCTTGTACTGCGAGAGCCGGTCCTTCAAATTCGGCAACGCCCGGGTGTTGACGTCCGTGTCCAGCACTTCGTCGTTCACCATCACCGCCCCTTGACCCGTGAGCTTGATGTTCATCTGGTCAATCTCCGGCGGAGCAGACGAAGTCGAATCGATCGTGGGCAGCGTCATGCCAAGGTCGGCTTCTCTCGGCTGGAGGGACGATGTCGCGATGAAGTAGATCAACAGCAGGAAACTGATGTCGATCATCGCCGACATGTTGAGCCCAGGATTTGCATCGGGCTCAGGACGAAATCGCTTTTTCCGTGCCATGTGTGTGGTCCAAAAATGGTTCGTCGTGATTCGCCGTGCCTTTATTCGGCCATCGAGGCGGCGCCCTCGCTCACATAGGAGGCAAAAATGATGTCGATCACCTGCGAGTCGGCACTGGCTTGGACGACCTCTTTGATCCGCTTGACATCCACGTCGCGGTCGGCCCGGACGTGCAGGCGGGGTTTGTCTCCGTTGGAACGGTAGTTGTCCGCCAATTCTCCGATGTAGGCTTGCAGATCACCGAGATCTTCTTCAGGACCCGCCAACTCTTTGCTGACGTCCCAAACGCTGCCGTCCTTACGAATGTTCACCACGATCCGCCCCAGAGCGTTCTCCGGGCTTTTTGCGGATTCCGCGATGGGCGGCTTCACCTCGGGGTCCAACTGAACCACGATCAGGTGCGAACTGACCATGAAGAAGATCAGGAGCAGGAACACCAGGTCGATCATGGGAGACACGTCCATCTCCATGTCTTCCAGGGCCTCGGTCCTGACTTGGGTCAATTTGGATGCCATGGGCTAGGTGGGCTTCGAAATCTGGCCCCGCTGCGGCTTCGTTGCCGAACGGAGGCGATGTCTCGCCGGTTCGATCAACCCTCGGCCAATCCCTCCGGCACCCGCGCCATTTGTTGTTCGGCATTCACCGCCGCAATGGCCGCATCAATCGACTCGGCCGCCGCGCGGTGAGCTTCCCGAACGTTGCCTTGCAGCGCGTTCCGGAAAAGATAGTAACCGAAAATAGCCGGGAGAGCCACCACGAGGCCTCCCAGCGTCGTCATCAGCGCGATTGAAATGTCGCCAGCCAGTTTTGACGGATCCGATCCTTTGCCGACCCCCAGGGTTTCGAAGGCGTTCACCATCCCCCAGACCGTTCCCATCAGCCCCATCATCGGCGCCATCTGTGCCACGACGGACAGATACTGAATCCACACCATCTGGTTGGCGTTTTCCTTCACCGTGAAATCCGCGATGGCGTCCTCGACCGCTTCACGCCCCAGGGTGTCGGGATCCGTGGCATCCACGTGCGGCAGCGCCGTGGCCATCATCCGGCCGTAAAACGAGTTGCTCGCCGCCGCCGACTCGATGGCGCTGCGAACGCGAACCTGACTCATCAAGTCCAGAACCTGGTGGTAGAGGTTCTTCGGAATGTATTTGGACTTCATCAGCTGGAGCCCGTTGAACACGTAGAGCGTGATCATGGCCAGCGACAAAATCCCGATCGGGATCATGAACCAGCCCCCCGAGATGATTTTGTCCAGCAGGGTGCTACCCCCGGCACCTTCCATTTCCTCGGCCGCCTCCTGAGCCAAGAGTTCAGGGGCGAACGCCAGCGTTCCTGCGAAAACCCCGCAAGCGATCAGCCAGCGGAACTGAGAAGATGCGAGTTTGGTCGACAACATTGGGTATTTAGTTGGGTTCAAATGATAAGATACGTTAGAGAATAGCCGGAGTATCGAGCGCCTTGTTCTGCCCCATACTCACCCATGCTGTAAAGGTAAATTATGCAATTTTCGCTAATCTTAAACAATCGCGGGCTCATCGGACTGCTCACTCGGACGACTCCCCGCACTTTCCTCTTCACCTCCCCGCGTCAGTTCCAGGAAGAAGCTCTCCAAATCCCAGTCGTCTGAATTCCGCTGAGCCCGAAGCTCTGCCACCGTCCCCACCCGGATCAGCCGCCCGTGATTGATGATCCCGATCCGGTCCGCCAACTCCTCAGCCACGTTCAAAAGGTGGGTCGACATGAATACCGTCGTCCCCTGCTGGCTCTGCCGCTTTAGCTCGTCCTTCACCACCCGGGTATGGTGCGGGTCCAGGCCAACCATCGGTTCGTCGATGATGATCACTTCCGGATCGTGAAGAATCGCCGAGGCGATCGCCAACCGCTGCCTCGTCCCATGACTCAGATTCTCCACCAGCTGATGCGCGAACTCGTCCAGCGAAAACTGCTCGAACAATTCCTTCGTCCGCTGCAGCGCCCGAGCCGGTTCGACTTCGAACAACTCGGCCGTGAACCGCATGAACTCCAACGCGGAAAGTTTGTCGTAAAAAATAGCGACGTCGGGAATGAACCCGGTCCGGCGCTTGGCTTCGATCGGCTGCCGCTGAATGTCGTAGCCTGCCACCTTCGCAACGCCGTCCGTGGGTGCGAGAAGCCCAGTCAGAAGCTTGATCGTCGTCGTTTTCCCCGCCGCATTCGGGCCGAGAAAGGCGAAGAACTCGCCCCGCCCAATCTCGAGGCTGAGCCGGTCAAGTGCCAGGAGCGTCCCGTAGGACATCGACAAATCTTCAGTCTCGATCATTCGGCTTCTGGTTCGTCTCGCATGTCTTGGGGAATGAAGGTCTCCCCCACCAGGCTCACCCCTGGCAACCCATCCACCCGCAGCAGTTCCCCGAGTTCGCTGAAGTAGAGCCTCAATCCATCCTCCCCCTGAATCCGAAGCTGAACAATGTAGCCGTCATACCACTTTTCAAGGATGGAGAACCGGCCGTGCCGGCACTGAACCTCGGGCTGGATCATGGCCACGAGAGGAGCGATCTCCCCTGCCCAATCCATCTCGGGTAGCTCGACGCCCATCCCGCTGGCCATCGATCTCATTTCCTTCATCAGCTCGTCCGTCGTCCCTGGCTCACGGGAATCCAACACCACCTCGCCGGCCTGCCTCAGCTCGAAAGCCAGACTCGGCGGTTCCAGCAGCGCATAAATCTGGCCCGTCAACGTGTCTGCCGGGACGCGAACCTGCAGACGCAGCCCCTTCGCCGCAAACGCTCCATCGACGTAAAGCGATCCGTTCAGGAATATCTGCCCCGCGTCGGGAAGCCCCGGCACTTCGAACAGAATCCCGTGAAAAAAGACCTCCCGGTCGCCCCGCTCGAACTGTTCCGGAACGAAGTCGTTGGACCGGATCGCGCGAGGATTCACTGAAAACCGGCCATACACCCGCTCGTCCGCCACCAAGGCCATGTCCGTGGCCCCGCGCTCCCCGAAAAAAAGCGTCGCCACATGACGCGGATCGACCTTAGGCTGAAGGCCGGATTCCGGGAAGTAGGTCCGGCGCACCAGGAGACCGGTCGACAGCAACCAAATGACCACAATGACGATTTGAGCGACGCGCAGGATCAATCGGCCCCCAGAATGGCACAACTTTCGCTCCATTCACATCCTTCAATTTCACCATTCCATCATGCGCTACGGGTTGTTCGGCGGCACTTTCGATCCCATCCATCTCGGCCACACCACGTTGGCCTCCGCGGCGCGCGACCGCTTTCGCCTCGACCTGGTCTACTTCATTCCCTGCCGCCAAAGCCCTCACAAAGACGCGCCGGCCTCCGCTTCGAGGGAGGACCGGTGCCGGATGATCGAAATCGGCACCGAAGATTTCTCCTGGGCCCGCCTATCCACGATCGAGCTGGACCGCACCGGCCCGAGTTACTCCTGGCAGACCCTTTCGGCGTTTCGGAACATGAATCCGGGCGCTGAACTCTTCTGGATTCTTGGAAACGATCAGTGGGAAGCCATCGAACGCTGGGCGAACCCCGATTACCTCCGGACCGCCGCCACCTTTCTCGTCTTTCCCCGCGGCGGTGATCCCACCCCAAAACCCGGTTTCCGAATGAAAGTCATCCCGGTTCGTCACCCGGCCAACGCCACGGAAATCCGGGACGCTCGAGGAGAAGTCACGGACCATCTGAATCCTCGCGTGGCTCGCTACATCCGCCGCGAAGGCCTCTACACGTGATTGCCAGGATGCGTTCAATGAGTCCGGTGAGGTGTGCCGCGAGGCATTTTTGCCGTCAGCAAGGCGTCATTTCCCAGAGATCAGCTCCCTCACGGCGGGAAATGGGAACGAAGCTGACGATAAAAAGGTCCGCGTCTCCAAGATTTGCGAAGCCATTGATTTAGATCCTCTCTTTCCTTGCACGGCCGCCGGACTGATTCAACGCACCCTAGAACGGCCGAGACCCAACGCTTGCCTGTGGACCCTTGGAAAATCCGAATCGATACCGGTGGAACCTTCACGGATTGTTGGGCCCGGTCGCCGGACCCGATGGCTTCTTCCTCAGATCTCTCCCTGAAGGTCCTGTCCTCCGGTAAGCTCCGCGTCGCCTGCCTCGATTCGGGAACCTCAGGATCCGTTCGAGTTCGCCTGCCCCATGACTGCAAGGCTCCCGACGGGTTTTTCCGCCAGTGGCAGTGGGAATCGGCTGGAGAAAGTGGATCGGTCCGGGAAAGCTGGAACCTCGCCCGGGACCAAGTCAGCCTCGAACTCGATCCTCCGCTCTCGATCCTCCCATTTGCCCTCGATTTGTTCACGGGAGAAGAAGCGCCCGTCATCGGCTCCCGTTTGCTGACCGGCACCGCCCTCGACGCCCCCTTTCCACCAATTGATCTGCGGCTGGCAACCACGCGGGGAACCAACGCCCTGCTCGAAAACAAGATCGCCCCGGTCGCCCTTTTCATCACCGCCGGCTTTCGCGATCTGCTGACGATCCGGGACCAGCGCCGTCCCAACCTCTTCGCGCTACATCACGATCGACCTCCTCCCCTTTTCGCGGCGGCCGTGGAAGTCGAGGAACGGCTGGACGCCAGCGGCTCGGTGCTTCGCTCCCTGACGATCGACGACGATTTCCGGGCACGATGCCGGCGCCTGATCGACGATGGCATCACCGTGGCCGCCGTGGCCCTGCTCCACAGCTACAAGAACCCGGTCCATGAGGAAACCCTCGCCCGCTTCCTCTCCGAAATCGGCTTCGATCAGATCAGCCTTTCCTCCCACCTGGCCCCGTTCGCTAAAATCCTTCCCCGCGCGGAGACCGCGGTCGTGGATGCCGCTCTGACACGGGTGATGGAGGATTTCCTGGACGACGTCACCTCGGTCACACCCCGCCTCCAGGTCATGACCAGCGCCGGCGGACTGGAATTGCGAGAGCACTTCCGCCCGAAGGACAGCCTCTTCAGCGGCCCCGCAGGAGGAGTCGTCGGCGCGGCGGCGGTTGGACGACGCTGCGGGTATCGCCAGCTCATTACCTTCGACATGGGAGGCACCAGCACCGATGTGGCACGCTACGACGACGGCTTCGTCTATCAGTTCTCCCAACGCGCCGGAAACGCCACCCTCCTCGCCCCAGCGCTACGCATCGAAACCGTCGCCGCCGGCGGAGGCTCGATCTGTCAGTGGACCGGAAATGGCCTGCGCGTCGGCCCCGAAAGCGCAGGCGCCGACCCGGGACCCGCCTGCTACGGGCGCGGCGGACCGCTCACCGTGACCGATGTGAACCTGCTACTGGGCCGAATCGAACCCGAAAACTTCGGCCTCCCCATCGGACCGGACAACCTGGCAGCCGCCCGAAGCGCCCTCGAAGATCTGATGCGAGCCGCGGGCGCCTCGGACGAAGAAGCCTTCCTCATGGGCCTCCTGGAGATCGCCGTCGAACAGATGGCCGACAGCATCCGCACCATTTCGGTCCGGGAAGGCGTCGATCCTGCCGCCTACACGCTGCTGACCTACGGCGGCGCCGGCCCCCTTCACGCGTGCGACATCGCGGAGCGCCTCGGCATGACGTCCATTCTCGTCCCGAAAGAGGCCGGGTTGCTCAGCGCGTTCGGTTTGCATCAGGCCGTCACGGAAAAATTCGCCGAGCGCCAGGTGCTCGCCCCGCTGGGCTCCGGAACGGGTCTCGAGGGGTGGTTGGCTGAGCTCGAGCGCGAAGCGGGAGCCAAACTGACCGGCCAAGGCCCGCTCGAAACCCGCCGCAGGCTGGCCGAGGTCCGGTTTGCCGGCCAGGAATCGACTCTGACGCTCGATCTGGAAGGCGACGCCACCCCTGCTTCGCTGGAATCAGCGTTCCGTTCGCGCTATGAGCAACTCTACGGCTACTGGCCCGACCCATCCCCGCAGCTGGAACTGGTGGCGCTACGCGTCGTGGTCGCCACCGAGCCTCCTGCGCTCGAGCCCTCCCGTGAAACCGGCTCCGCGCCGCTCCCCGGGCCGCGAGTCCTTCAGGACGCTTTCTCGACCCTCTACCTGAAGGAAGGCTGGGAGGCCATCACACTCGATTCGGGCGATCGTTTGATCCGGCGGCCCCCGCGCGCCACGCGTGGCGATATCCAATCCGAGGCTGGCGAAGCGGTTCGCGCCGAACTCTTCCGGCACCGCTTCCAGCAGATCGTCACGGAGATGGGCGCCCGTCTCCAGCGCTCCGCCATTTCCACCAACGTCAAGGAACGCCTCGACTACTCCTGTGCCCTGCTCGATGGCGAGGGGAGGTTGGTCGTAAATGCGCCTCACGTCCCCGTCCACCTAGGGGCGCTTGGCCTCTGTGTCCGCCGCATGGCCGAGACCGGCGCGCTAGACGGCAGCGCCACCGCCGTCACGAACCATCCGGCTTTCGGCGGCTCCCATCTCCCGGACGTGACCCTCGTCACTCCGGTCCGCACCAGCGCCGGCCTCGTGGGCTACATCGCCAACCGCGCCCATCACGCCGAAATTGGGGGCAGCCGTCCCGGATCGATGCCGCCCGGAGCCAAAACCCTCGCCGAAGAGGGCGTCGTCATCCCTCCCATGCCCTTCGAGAAGGTCATCGCGGACGACGGCGCGCTCTTCCGTCACGCGCCTTTTCCCTCACGCGCCGTAAGTGATAACCTCGCCGACCTCCACGCTCAGGCCGCCGCCAACCGCTGGGGGGCCGAAGCCCTCGCCAGCTTGGCAGCCGAACACGGGTTGAACGTCGTTCGAGAGCAATTCTCGCTTCTCCGGAACCGCGCGCGTGAAAGCATCCGGAGCACCCTCCAAAACCACCCGCCCTCGACCAAACCCGCTCTCCAGCGCCTCGATGACGGCACCCCCATCGCCATCGCGGCCCGCGTCGCGGACGGACGCCTGACGCTGGATTTCACCGGCTCGGGCGAGATGCATCCCGGAAACCTCAACGCCACTCCCGCCATCGTCCGGAGCGCCGTGCTCTATGCTCTCCGCCTTTGGTCGCAGAGCGATCTGCCTCTCAATGAGGGGCTCCTCGAAGACATCGACCTCCATTTGCCCGCCGGATTCCTCAATCCAGAGTTTCCCGCCAACCCCGCCAGCTGCCCTGCCGTCGTCGGAGGAAACGTGGAGACCAGCCAGCGCCTGGTCGACACGCTTCTCGCCCTCTGGCGCATGCAGGCCTGCAGCCAGGGCACGATGAACAATGTCATCTTCGGAAACGAACGGTTCGGGCACTACGAAACCATCGGCGGTGGCGCCGGCGCCGGCCCCGATCATCCCGGCGCCAGCGGCCTGCACACCCACATGACGAACACCGCCATCACGGACGTGGAGATTCTCGAACTGCGCTTTCCCGTCCGCCTGCACCAGTTCAGCCTTCGCGAGGGCTCCGGAGGCGACGGCCGCTTCCGTGGTGGCGATGGATTGATTCGCGATTACGAGTTCACCGAAGCGCTGGACCTCTCCCTCCTCACCCAACACCGGATCGAAGCCCCCTACGGATGCGAGGGCGGTGAACCCGGACGCCCCGGCCGCCAGGTCCTCACTAGCCAGGGCAAGGCGCAAATCCTGCCCCACCTCGCCGCGGTCCGGGTCAAAGCCGGCGACCGTTTGCGCCTCGAAACACCCGGAGGCGGAGGTTGGGGAAGTCCTCCGAGCGGAATCGCTTGAGAGCGCTCCACCCCGGCGATAGACCTGAAATCGTGTCCATGAAGGCTACCACCGCCGCCCTTTGTCTGACCCTCCTCGCCGCGAGCGCATGGGGTCGTCCCCCGTTCGAATACCACTTCCAGTTCAGCTCCGGCGAAGCTTTCGGATTCATCGGGGACGAAACCGTCTACGACGGACGTTTCACCCAATACGTCGAGAACTTCTTTTACACCCGTTACCCGGACCGACAGCTCATTTTCTACAACGCCGGAAATCTCAACGACACCGCCGCGGATGTTCTCGAACGCCTGGAACCCGATATCGTCGACCGCCGGTTGAACTACGCGATCGTGATGCTCGGCACCTGGGACGGTGAGTTCCGCGATTTTTCAATGCCGCACTTCGAACTCTACCGGCAGAACATGACCGAGCTGCTCGACCGGATGAAGCGGGCCCGAATCCACCCTTTCCTGATGTCCCCTCCCATGTTCGACCGGCAGGCGCGACTGCTCCGAAACGACGACGAAACCTACCGGTTCCGGCTCAAACCGGTCGCGGACCGTTACAACGGCGTCATGGGTTATTACTCCTCTTGGCTCAGGGAGGAAGCGGTTCGCCGCGGCATCCGTTTCATGGACGGATGGGGCACCCTGAACACCGTGACCTACGAGCAGCGGAAAACGAACCCGTCTTTCAGCCTCGTGCCCGATTCGGTCCACCCAGACGCCGGAGGCGCGGCCGTGCTCGCCTCGGAGGTGATCGCGACCCTGGCCCCGGAACGGAAAGACCTCGGCTCGGTGGTTCTCAGCCGCGACGACGCGGAAGAGGGATGGGAGTCGCGCGCCTCCAACGCCCGGGTCACGGACCTCAGCGGCTCCCGGCGGCAGGTCAGCTTCCTCTGGAACTCCTCCAGTCTCCCATGGGCCATGCCCCCCGAAGCCATGTTTGGCGTCGAGGCCGCCCGGATCGACGAACGTTTCAATGCCCAATCCCTGCGCGTCACCGGCCTCGAGCCCGGGCCCTATGAACTCCGTATCGCGGGAGAATTGATGTCCCGGCGCTACTCTCACCGCGAACTCGAAGCCGGCATCGCCCTGCACCAACTCCGGGAGCGCCCCCAATACCAGCGCGCCCTCCGTGTCGTGGAACTCAACGAAAGACGTTACCGGAACGTCATCCGCCCCCTACGCGATCTCTGGCAGGAGGTGAAGCGGACACGCGTCAACTACCCGCACGACGATGCCCGGATCGAAGCGGTCATGAAAGAGATCCTTCCGAAAACCCACGCCCTCCGCCAGCGCGCCAAGGACGACGCCATTGCCATTTACGAGGCGGCGAAACCCCTCACCCGCCGGTTCGAACTACGACGCTATTTTACGCCGGAAGAATTGGAGGCTGCGCGAAAACGTGAGGAAGAGGCAAAGGCGAAAGCGGCCGCTGAAGCTGACGCCGAAACGCCTGGCAGCACCTCCAATTGAACCATGGCCAAGGTCTACAAATGCCCAGTCTGCATCTGGGAAAGTCATCAGAAACGCGTCACCGCCCGCCTCGTCGATGACTACGAAGAGGGTATCGCCGTCGCCGAGACCCGAAAGGAAGCTCTCGAATCCCTGCGAGAATACATCGTTCACCGGGCCAAACACGACGACTATTTCTGGCTCGAACCCGACTTTGCCGAAGGTGAAATCCGCCAGGTGAAGGTCCGCATCGTCCCGGAATACCGCGAGGGCGACCGCCGCTTCCCCTGCAAGGAACCGATCCTGCTGAAGCTGCCCTGCGCCGTGGGAAAACGCGCCTCCGGCCTTTGGGCCGCGTTCTTCCCCACCCTCGACGTCTACTTCGACTTCTACGAAAAGAGCCGCTTCAACGAGTTGGCGAACCACTACGCGAAGCAGTTTCTCAGCGAAATGACTCCCCAGGAGCTTTCGCGTTTTCTGCCACCAGCCGCCTGTGACATCGACACCCTCACCGTCAGCGTGAAGGAAACCCAAACCCCTCAGCAGGAAGGCGTTTCCCATCCAAACCTCTCGCAAATCGCCGATCCCGTCGGAAAACGCTCCCTCGGCCGCGTCACCCGAACCTGGGAACGCGAGGAGGAAATCGCCGCGCTGATGCGCATGCTGCAGGAAGAGGGGACCTGCGTTTGCATCTCTGGTGAACCAGGCTCGGGCAAAACCAGCATTCTCGCCGAAGCCGCCAGACGTCTCGAACGCGACCCAGGCAGCAAGGGCGAGGCCGCCAAATTCTGGCTCAGCAGCGCGGCTCGCATCATCGCCGGAATGCGATACCTCGGCGAGTGGGAGCAACGCTGTGAGGCAGCGATTCAGGAACTCGCGAACCTCCGTGGCGTCCTATGCGTGGAAAACCTCCTCGAACTCGTCAGCCTCGGCGGCTCGGGCCCCGAAAGCAGCATCGCCGCCTTTCTCATCCCCTACCTGCGGAACACCGAGCTGCGCCTCGTCGGCGAATGTTCCCCCAGCGAACTGGAGGCCTGCGACCGCCTCCTGCCGGGCCTGATCGATGAAATGCAAATCCTGAAAATCGATCCGCTCGATCCGAAACGTTCGCTCTCCATCCTCTCCCACGCCGGTGAGTTTCTAAGCCAGAATGAGGGTGTGGCCATCCCCGGACTTGCCGCTCAGGAGGTCTACCAGCTCTTCCGGCGCTTCCAGCCCTACGTCGCGTTCCCCGGAAAAGCGATCCAACTCCTCGGTTCCGCCGTCGACCGCAAGCTGCAGGCCAACGACACCAGCGCTCTGAGCCTCAACGAGGTCCGGCGGGAATTCGGCTCCACCACCGGCCTCCCGGAACTTTTCCTCCGCGAGGACCTTCCCCTGGTCTACGAGGACCTCGAGCAAACCTTCTCCGAACGCCTGCTCGGACAGCGCGAAGCCGTCAAACAGGTCTGCCGCACCGTGGCTAAATTCAAAGCCGGCCTGAACGACCCAGGCCGCCCCATCGGCGTCATGCTCTTCGCCGGACCAACCGGTGTCGGCAAAACCCAGATGGCCAAATTCCTCGGCGATTACCTATTCCCCAACAAGCCGGAGCGCGACCGTCTGATCCGCCTCGATATGAGCGAATACAGCGGTCACGACGCGGGGGAACGTCTCCTGGGCAATATCCTCGGCCGGCCTTCCGAACTCATCCAGAAAGTCCGCGCCAATCCCTTCTCCGTCATCCTGCTCGATGAAATCGAAAAAGCTGCGCCGGAGGTTTTCGATGTCCTCATGAATGTCTTCGATGAAGGCCGGCTTAGCGACCCGTTAGGACGCACCACCGCCTTCAACAGCACCATCATCATCATGACGTCCAACTTGGGTGCCACCTCGTCGGGACCCATCGGGTTCGCCGCTGCTGGCGACGACGGGCTTACCCCGGTCCAGGTCGATCCTTCGGCCATCCGGCAGTTCTTCCGCCCGGAGTTCTTCAACCGGATCGACCGCGTCATCCATTTTCAGCCGCTCGACCAGCCCACCATCCGAACGATCGCCGCCCTGGAATTGGAAGCGGCCGGCAAGCGCGAAGGTTTCCGCGACCGGCGCTTGGAGCTGACATTCAGCGATGCCCTCGTCGATGCCCTCGCCCGCCTCGGATTCGACCCCGCTCTTGGCGTCCGTCCCCTGCAGCGCACCATTGAAGAGCACGTGATCCTGCCGGTCGCCCGCTACCTGGTCCAGCATCGCCCCACCACCACCACGCTCCATCTCGACTGGGATTCGGAAACCTCGAGGCTGACCATCGAACCCGCGTCCGAGTAGGCCCTCCGGAGACGCGTTCACGAGCACGTGCCCCAAAGACCCTGAATCCGCGCAAAGCAAACCCACTTCAATCCCCCAAGCAGCCCGCCTCTCACTTTACTCAATATAGAAATTATCTTTTTATTGATTTTTCAAGACCGCCAAGCGATCTTTTGTGGTCTCATGGCTTCCCCCAGCTCATCCTCGCGCGGCTTCAGCGTCGCGGAAATCCTGCTCTCGATTTCCCTGGCGACCATCTTCTTCTCGGCCGCCGCCATGATTTACCAAAACGTCACGAACAATGTCGGCGCTCTCGGCACCATCGAGAATGTCACGCTTGGCTCGGACGTCTTGCTCAACTTTTACGACCTCGATCAGGAATCCATCACCGTCTTTGCGGCACCAAACTTCGGCCGGGCGGCTTTCGCGGCCGAGCTGGTCGAGGTCTTCCGCTCAGACGTGGCCGCCGCCAGCGCCGTCTATTGCCTCGGCCGGACCGATTTGAACATCTACCGGCCCGAAACGATTCCTTACCCGACCGGAAGCGCCGTGCTGGACAGTCCTGAACGTTTCCGCCAACACCTGGTCGCCAACGCTTCGTCCGCCGAATCCGCCCCTTTTTACGCTTACGAATCCGTCTCCTTCGTCGAGGACCTCAGCGTTTTCGTGATCCAGCCCAGCGATGCCATCGATGAACTGGACGTGCTCTCCATCTACGACATCGACATCATCGCCCTCTACGGGATTGGCAACTACGTCTCCGTGCGCCGCTACGTCGATGGCACGTTGAGCAACTATTACGACATCCTTTACCCTGAGGGCACCGGCACTTCGTTTTCGCCGCTCGCCGTCCACTTTTACCGCAAGGGTTTGGCCGGAAGCCTCGCCAACCCGTTCGATCAGCGCTTCGCGGTGGCCGAGGAGATGCCGTTTTACTTCCTTTGGTGGCCCGATCCCGCGGCCCATACCCTGGAAGCGCCCGTCGACCCTCCCATCCCGGCCGTTCCGGCGGGTAGTCCTGTTCTGGAATACTACCAGATGGGCGGCCGGACGCGCTTCATGTTCACCATCCCGGCTTTCCCCAGTCAGCAGTAAGCGTTTTCCTTCAGATGAAAGGCCGTCTCCCAGCTCGCCAACGCGCCTCCGTCACCGTCGTGGCGCTCATGATCTGCATCGCCGGCTCCGTCGGACTCCTCGGCATGCTGACGATCATGAAAGCCCGCTACGGCCAGATCGAAGCCGCTGAAGAGCAAGCCCTCCGCCACATCCGCTTGATGAACGGCCGCCAATTGGCCAAGGCTTACGTTTACCAAGGCATCTACCCGTCCGCTTCGGGGTCCGGCGGCGTCCTCGCCACTCCGGGTCCCTGGGCTCGAATCAACGTGCCGGCCTGGTCCGAATCCGTCTTCGACACAAACACCATCACCGCCGCCTACAACCACGCCGGTCCCGCGCCCGACGTGAACCCTTTCCGCGTGGATTCCGCCATCAGCATTTTCTCCCTGCTGGCGCCCGATGGTTCCTGGGACACGGCGAGCGCGGCGGAAACCGTGGATTTCTTCGTCCTGGGAATGAACACGAATCTCATGGGCTATCCGATCGAGGTTCGGAGAGGTCACAACAGCAGCGTGAACAGCGCGGGAGCCGGTCTTCGCACGACGGCAGGCGCCTTGGTCTGGCAGTGGCCGGCCGAAACGAATCCGGTCGCGATCGAAGCCGCCCGTCTCAATACCCACAACGGTTCACTCCTCGAAGCCGACTTTGCTCCCACCATCACCTCCGGTCGCGCCGACAACCTCCCCATGCTCGGCCTCCCCGCAGCTCCCTACAGCGATGGCACTTACATCGCCGGGAACCAGAACGTCGTCCCGAACGCCAGCCTCTCCAACACCTACGCCGGCCAAATAGACGCGCTCGACCCTCCAGCTTACGCCGTCAGCGGCAGCACCGCATCCAACTCCAACGGCATCGTGAGTGACGGAGCCGGACAGGTCACCATCGATCTCAGCTCGCTCTCCCTCTACACCTCGACCATCGACAGCGCCTCGACGGTCATCTTCGAGGGCCAAACCGATGCCGGTGAGCAGTTGGCAGTCGAAAACCTGTTGCCGACCTACATCTACCTGACCTCTCCCTCCACGATCGTGCTGAATGCCACGAACCGGCGTCCCCTCGTGATTCTCGTGGCTGGTGGATCGTCCGTGAATTTCGTCTTCGGCACGGCCGGAGCCGAATACCGCTGCTTTATCTGCATCCAGGATCCTGCCTCCACGACCTTTACCGTCAATGGATCAGCCACGGTCCGCGGCGGGCTGTCCCTTGACTACGCCAATGCGGTGACGGGTGGCACGCTCACCGTCGTGCCCGAGGACATCAACCCTACCGCCTTCACCGGTCTGCTCCGTCGCCACGTCTGGGTCGAAAGCTATCTCCGCCTCTGATCTTCTTGGCCATGCACATCCCACCTCCCACGCCCCTTCACCGCCGTCAAAACGCCTCCTCGCTGGCCGACGTGCTCGTGGCCTGTGTCATCCTCGGCATGGGCGTCGCCGCCGCGACGTCGCTGACTCTCTCGATGAACACCCAGGAGGAAATCGCCTGGCGGGTCTCGCGCGGGGCAAACCAACTCGAAAACGCCGCCGCCGTATTCAATCTCGGAATCGACGCCTCGGCCGTCCCCAGTCTGCTCCCCCCCGACCCCGCCGTGTCCATCTCGGCCGGCACCGAGATCACCGAGGACGTTTCCGGCTTCCTCCTGCGGGCCGCGACCTTCACGGCGACCGTCACGTCCGTCGACGACAACGGAAGCTGGAGCGCCGGCTCCTGGACGGGCGGGAGCGATGGCGCGCCCGTCACGCGGACGATGAGCGCCAGGGCCTATCGCTCGAATCATCAGCTGCGGATGGATTGATCCTCCACCGCACGCCGGCGCCGCTTGTGAAAAATTTCACAAGTTCCCTTTGCGACTGAAGGGCCGGGTGCCACCGTAACCGCAGTAGCATGGCATCGAAGTCGGTTCAGGAAATCGCCGCGGGCGACACGGCTGCTCAGGCCGCCCAGCATCTGGAGGCTTATCAGGAGCGCACGGAGGACATCATCGGCGAGAAGCTGGTGCTGAACATGGGGCCTTCCCACCCCGCCACTCATGGCGTCCTCCGCCTCGTTCTGGAACTCGATGGGGAGGAAATCGTCAAAGCCGTCCCCGACGTCGGTTACCTCCACCGCGGCGACGAAAAAATCGCCGAAAACATGCACTACAACCAGTTCGTGCCCTACACGGACCGGCTGGATTACCTCGCTCCTTTGGCCAATAACGTGGCCTACGCCCTGGCGGTGGAAAAACTCATGGGCTGGGAATTGCCTCCCCGCGGTAAAGCGGTCCGGGTCATCTGCTGCGAGCTGGCTCGGATTTCGGCCCATCTCCTCGGGCTCGGCGCTTACGCGATGGATGTCGGGGCAATGACGGTCTTCCTCTACACCTTCACCGAGCGCGAAAAGATCTACAATCTCTGCGAACAGATCAGCGGGGCCCGCTTCACCACGAGCTACACGCGCGTCGGCGGTCAAATCCGCGATCTGCCGCCAAATTTCTTCGAGCTCCTCGATCGTTTCTGCACCGAGTTCCTCCCCCAGCTCGATGAAGTCGATGGCCTCCTCACCCGGAACCGAATCTTCGTTGATCGCACCCGCGACATCGGCGTCATCACGAAGGACGAAGCCATCGCCTATGGCTTGAGCGGCCCAAACCTCCGCGGCAGCGGCGTCGACCACGATTTGCGCATCGCTCATCCCTACCTGGATTACGAAAAGTATGATTTCGACGTTCCCGTCGGCACCGTCGGCGATTGCTACGACCGCTACCTCGTGCGGATGGAGGAAATGCGTCAAAGCGTTCGGATTCTCCGGCAGGTCATGGAAAACATGCCGGACGGACCGGTGAACGTGGTCGACCCAAAGGGCACGCTTCCCGACAAAGAGCGCGTCCTCATGAGCATGGAGGAGCTGATCCACCATTTTATCGTCGCCACCCAGGGGATCGATGCTCCCGCCGGCGAAGTTTACTTTGCTGCCGAAAACCCGAAGGGGGAACTCGGCTTCTACATCCACAGCAAGGGCGGTGGTGTTCCTTATCGCCTGAAAATTCGCAGCCCTTCATTCGTCAACCTCAGCATCCTTCCGAAGCTCCTCCCCGGAAATCTCGTCAGTGACGTGGTGGCCATCCTCGGCAGCCTCGACTTCGTGATGGGCGAGTGCGACCGCTGAATCACACCAAGTATCCATCGCTCGACGCCGATTGGCGCCCGCACTCGAACCGTGGCATGCTGACTAGGTCATGACGACGATCACCCCGGATTCAAAGATGAAAGAGGTGCTGGCGAGCTTTCCCGGAGCCCAGCGCACCCTTTTCGCTCGCTACCACATCGGCGGATGCCAAAGCTGCGGATTCGCTCCGGACGAAACGCTCGCCGAGGTCTGCCAGCGCAATGAGGATCTCCCCGTCAACGAGGTCATCGAGCAAATCCAGGCGGCGCATCAAGCCGATCAGCGCATTCAAATCGAACCTTCCGAGTTGTCCGACGCCCTCGGCAGTCCCTGCAAACCCCGTCTTCTCGACATCCGAACCCGGGAGGAATACGACGCCGTCAATATCCCGGGATCTCAGCTGTTTACCAACGAGTTGCTCCAAGAGGTCTTCGCCACCTGGGACAAGGAAAACGACATCGTCGTTTACGATCACCGCGGAGAACGAAGCCTCGATGCCACCACCTTCCTGATCGGCCACGGTTTCGCCAACGCCAAGGCGCTCCGCGGCGGAATCGATGCCTACGCGGAGGAAGCCGACCCATCGCTCCCGCGTTATCGCGTCGAGTTCGAGGACTGAGCGATCGATCAGGAACGGCGCCGGCGCGCGAACCCCGTGACGGCGAGGGCCACCACCACCGTCGCGATGAATCCCGGCTCCGGAATCGGGCTGATGGCGATCACCGGCCCAACGATCGTCTCCAAATCATCCACGTAGTTCGGAACGAAGACGTCGAACGAGATGAACCGCTCGTTGCCGGCATTGGCCGGGTTGAACGGATTCAGGGAAGCAGCGACAGATACGCTGTCGGCCACCTGAGCCAGGTCCCCCAAGGTCGCCGGCACCTTCACCGTCGTGATGTATGAATGGATTCCGATCAAGACGAGCTCACCGTTCACGCTGATGAAGCTCGGCCCGCCCGAATCCCCACCCTGTAACCGGGCCTCACCGATCGCATCGAAATTCGGATCCCCCACCTCATCGAAGATCATCCCATGCGCATCGAACACCCCAAGCCCGCTCACCACGGCGCTTTCGTCATCCGCCAGATCGATCCGGTTTCGGCCAACCACAAAGTTCGTCGTCGATGTCGTGATCGTCGTCCCACTCAGTCCCGCCGTGTAAACCAGCCGGTCCACGTAGGGATCGAACCAATTCTCCGTTGGGCTGATCGTATCCGAAACCGTCCCGGCGATGGCGTAAGTCGACACCGAACCAGGCACGGCGGAGTCGAGGTTGCCCAGCCAAAGGTCCGTGTTCCCGATCCGCGTTCCACCAGTCACCGTCCGGGTCACCGTCGGGCCGGCACTCGCGTTGTCCGTGTGAAAGGTCACCGTCGTCCCGGTGCCGGGTTTGAAATGGTTGGCGCTGAGAAAAATGTCGTCGCCAATCAGCGTCGCCCACCGCCCATCTGAGGATCTCCCGACCCCGCTCCAGTCGAATCCGGCCGCGTGAAACGAACTGCTGTCGAACCGGTTGTGAACCTGGGCGTCATAGCCCGTGATGATCGTCGCTGCGTGCCCCGAGGCGAGCAGAACCAACCACCCAATCGATCCCGCCAACAATCGCATGATGACGACCCTTAACACGAGATTCAACCCGGGCGAATCGAAAATGATTCGAGAGGCCCTTCACCGCCTCTCGACCCGCCCTCCCGCTGGCCGGCGCAAAGGAATCCAGAACGCAATCAACCCTCCCAAGCCCACCATCAGTAAGTGAAAGGGCTCGCCGTGATGCGCATGCCGCAGAAAGCTCCCGAAATCCAGGCTTCCCGCGTAGAAAACCTTCCAAACCCCGTAAAAACCCAGCACCAAGCCGCTCAAACCAAAGAAAACCGCCAGAAAACGCGACGGGCACCGGACAATCCCAGCGGCAAGGCCCAGAAAACCACCCGGGATCGCGAAACCATACAGCCCGTGATGCCAGGCGAGCCACAGGAAGAGCCACAGCCCCAGGGCTCCACCCGCGACACCCGCAACCACACATCGAAGCCACGAAACCCACGCCATGCCGCATCCTACGGGCCGAAACAGTGCGTGATCGAGCTTGCCTTCGTCGCTCAGGTCCCGCTTTGACACGCGACACCACGAAATGGCCTCCATCGGCCGGACGAGCCCAGCGATCACGGAGCTCCCCGACATGCCGGCCCACAGGGCCAAGCACTAGCGGACCTCCGACATCCGCTTCACGTTCTTGCGCATCGTCCCGAGCCAATCGCCAAAGCCCGACCGGTCGCCTGCCGGCTCGAACACCACGCTTTGGACCCCGATCTCCTTGAGCTTCGCCTTCGATCGGGAGGCGGGATCCCCTTCCCAGATCATCCATTTCGCCGGGTGCCCCTCGAGTAGAGATTGCAGCTCCTGCATCGCCTTTTCGTCCGGCACGGACTTCGGCTCCCAGTGGACCGACTTCACGTTCAAACCATAGCGTCGTGCGAAGTAGGCATAGACGGGGTGCGAGGCGACCAACGGTTGATTCCCGATTTGCTTGGCCGCGGCCCGCATTTCCGCATCCAACTCATCGAGATCAGCCAGAAGCTCTGACGCCCGGCTCTCAAAGCGCCCCTTCGCCTCCGGCTTTAAGCGGATCAGCCCGTCCCTTACGGCCTCCGCCTGCTGCCGGGCCTGAGTGAAATCCAGCCACGTCGTGAACGCCGTCCCGGCGTGCGTGTGCTCTCCATCCGCTCCATGACTGTGCGTCACCGCATGCTCGACCCGGATGAACCGGTTACGGAAAGCCTTGGAGGTGTCCAGCAAGATCGAATCCGGCAGGCTCACCCGGCTCAACCATTTCTCGTAGGCGGCGCCATTGAGGAGAATCAGATCCGCATTCTGCATGGCTGACACATCACGATCCGCCGGACGCCAGTAAGCAGGATCACCCGCACCCGATGCCGGGAACTTCACTGCCACGTCTCGCCCGCCGATCCGCTCGGCGAAATAGGCCAACGGATGGTTCGACGCGAAGACGACGGGTTTGGCTCCGTTCGCTGCGGAATTCAAAAGAATGACCGCTCCGAATGCGATCACGATGGCTGGAAAAGGAAGACGTTTCATGAACAGGTTGGTCAGGTTGGTCGAGGCTTTACCCCAGATAGGACGGACACGCCTCCGTCATTCTTTCGGAAATAGACGGAAACTCCTTCGATCCATAACAAAAGGGACCATCAAGTCCCCGCTGCTAGTATCCTTTCCGCATGTGGCTGGGAAGAATGTCCAGCTCCTCCCGGTACTTCGCCACCGTCCGCCGGGCGATGTGAATCCCCTTCTCCGCCAGCAGATCGGCGATCGCTTTGTCGCTCAGCGGTTTTTTCCGGTCTTCCTCCGCCACCATCTCCGCGATGGCACTTTTCACCGAGGTGTTCGACATCGATTCGCCCGAATCAGTCTCATACCCCGTGGTGAAAAAATACTTCATCTCGAAGACACCTTGGGGCGTCGAGATGAATTTCCCCGCGAGCGCCCGGCTGACCGTCGTCTCGTGAACCCCCACGGTTTCGGCCACCTGAGACATGGTCATCGGCCTGAGGTGCCGAGGCCCTCTTTCCATGAAGTCGCGCTGCCGCATGACGATTTGCTCCGCGATATTCCGAATCGTCTCCTGACGCTGCTGGATGCTCTGGATCAGCGTCTTTCCACTCCGAATCTTCTCGCGAATGTAGCTTCGGACATCGGTCTTGTTGCCCTCTTCCGCCATCAGATCCTTGTAGACGTTGCTGATCCGCAGACGCGGGATTTGCTCGTTGTTCAGCCGGATCGATAACTCGCCTTCTTCCGTCCGTTCGACGAAGACGTCGGGCGTGACGTAGCGGTTGTCTCCGCTCTCGAAGGCTCGGCCAGGCTTTGGATCGAGAGAGGCAACGACTTCTGCGGCCCGGGCCACCTGCTCCGGTTGAATCGCCAACTTCCGCGCGATTTGCGGATACCTCCGGTGCGCCAGGTCATCGAGGTGATTCGCCACGATCCGGTATTCCAGACTGTGCCGCCGCTCCTGACGCTCCAGCTGGATCAGCAGGCATTCCCTGAGCGACTCCGCGCCCACTCCGGCGGGCTCGAATTGTTGAATCAACGCCTTGGCCGCTTCCAAATCCCGCAGTGGCAGGTGATGCCGCAGGGAAAGCTCATCGATCGGCGTAGGCAGGTAGCCGTGTTCATCCAGGTTACCGATCAGAAACTCGGCCAGTTCCGCCAATTTGGGATCGTCCACGCCTTCGGTGTGCAGTTGCTCCAGAAGGTGTTCCTGCAGCGTTGCCGGACGCACGAGGCTGTCGAGCATGAACTGGCGCTTCTCTTCGTCCGCTGCGCTCCGCGGACTCACCCGCTGTGACTGCTTCCAATACTCCCGCCACTCATCGTCCAGCCTCGAAAGCTTCGAAAATTCTTCGTCGAATTCCTCGTCATCAAAGGAACGCTCCTCCAGGGAAATCTCGGAAGTCTCATCCTCCAGGGTCGGATTCTCAGCCAGTTCCTGCTGAACGAGCGATCGCAATTCGAGGGTGGGAGCCTGCAGAATTTGCAAGCTCTGCTGCATCTGAGGAGCGATGCGCTGAGACTGTTTTAGCTCAGCTCGCTGGGAAAGACCGGTGTGAGCCATGGTGGGGTTTCATAGGCACGCTACGACGGCCTCTTCTACCCACAAGCAAATCCTACGCCAATCTCGTGGAAAAATGCCGATCCTCTCGCTCCTCTCGCTCCTCTCAACCGCTCAGGCCGAGCCACGCAACGCCTCGATCCTCTGCAGCACCGGCGGGTGACTGTAGTTCAAAAACACGTAGAACGGGTGCGGCGTCAGGTTGCTGAGGTTTTCCCGACTCAGCTTTTTCAGGGCCGTCACCAACTCCTCGGGCTCGCCCGTCACCTCCGAGGCATAGGCGTCCGCTTCGAATTCGTTCTTCCGGCTCCACATCGCCATCCCGATCCCCGTGATCCGCGTCACTGGCTCATACAGAATCCCGAAGAGGACCAGACTGACGTAGACCGAGGTCTCCTTCACCCCGAACGCAGCGTGCAAACCCTCGTTGTTCAGGAAAAAACCCAGCAGCCAGAACGTCACCGCCAGTTGCCCCAACGCGAACGCCATCCCTTGAAGGATGTGCTTCTTCTTGAAATGCCCGATCTCATGCGCCAACACCGCCACCAATTCCGCCACGCTGTGCTTCTCCACCAGCGTGTCGAACAAGGCGATCTTTTTCGTCTTCCCAAATCCCGTGAAGAACGCGTTCGCCTTCGCGCTGCGCTTGCTCCCGTCCATCACCGTGACTTCGGTGAGCGGAAAGTCGCACTTTTCCGCCATGCGATGGATGGCCTCCTTCAGTTCCCCATCGCTCAACGGTTCGAACTTGTTGAACAGCGGCATGATCCAACGCGGACTCAGATAGACATAGGCCAAACTCACCCCCGCCACGAGCAGGAACGCGTAGAGCCAAGCCCATTGAAAGCTCCCGAGGATCCACAGAATCAGCATCAACACCGGCAGCCCAATCACGGCGCTCAGCCCTAACCCCACCAGCTTGTCGCGAATGAACAAACCAGATGTCGTCTTGTTGAACCCATACCGCTCTTCCAAAACGAACGTGTCATACCACGCGAAGGGCAGCCCCAAAATCACCATCGAAAGGTGGAGAATCCCGATGAAAATCAGCCCCCGGATCACCGGCGGTTCCGCCCACTCCCGAACCATCCCGTCCACCCACTGAAATCCCCCAGCAAACCAAAACCCCAGGAACACGACGAGCATGAAGGTCTTCTCGATCAGGTCAAAACGTGCCGAATCCCGCGCGTAAGCCTGCGATTTCCGGTAACTCTCCGCGTCGTAGGTACCCTCGAACTCGGGCGGAACGGAGTCCCTTTGCGCCTTGAGGTTCAGCATCTCCGAAAAGAGATCCAGCTTGTAGAATCCCACCACGGTGAGCAGGACGATGAAGAAATAGACGTTCAGTTCCATGATCTCCTGAAATCGGGCATCGTGAGTGACGGGAAATGATTCAACGGAGCTCCGCGAAAGGCCTGAGCCAACAAACCGATCTCTCGGCCAAAAGGCCGCTCCCTCAGGAAAAGATCACGCGCGGCGCGAATGCTGTGAGTTCCGTTTTTCACCATCAGAATGGGCCAATTGCCGCCGGTCGATACCGCCGTTCACGCCGCTGCCAGCTGCTCCCCGTCGCACACCATCGCGTCGAGGTAGGCTCCGGCGATGTCCTCCAGCTCGGCGATCGATTCCACCTGCCCAAACTTCGGCCGCAGCATCCGTCCGCCCCGCATCCCACGTGAATACGCCATCAGACGACTCCGCATCGCTTGAAGTGTGCGCCCTTCGTCCCCATAACGCCCGTAGGCCACGGCCAGCCGGCAGTGGCGAATCATCAACGCCCACCGTTCCTCCATCGCCACTTCCTCCGGCGCTTTCCCGCTCGTCAAATATGCCTTGGCGTCGCGAAAAATCCACGGATACCCCATGGCCGCCCGGCCGATCATGACTCCGCTCACTCCCGATTCGCGACGCCTCCGAGCGATTACCTCGCCACGGTCCAAATCGCCGTTGCCGATCACGGGCACGGACACCGCTCCCGCGCACTCACCGATCACCTCCCAATCCGCCTCCCCGGAATACCCCTGAGAGCGCGTTCGTCCATGCACGGCGATCGCCTGCATGCCGCAATCCTCCAAAATCCGGCAAACCCGGACCGCATTGATGCTGTCCCGGTCCCACCCAATCCGGATCTTGGCCGTCACCGGGACCTTCTCGCCCACCGCTTTCGCCACGCCGGATGCCACCTCCGCCAACACCGGACAATCTTTTAGAAGCGATGAGCCCCCATTCTTCGCCACCACCTTGTTGACCGGACATCCAAAGTTCAGATCAATGAAGTCCGGTCGCTTCCAATCGATGATCCGGCGCGCCGCTTCGCCCATCCGCTCCCCATCGGCCCCGAAAAGCTGAACCCCGACCGGACGCTGCCTTTCGTCGAACTCCGTGTACTTTCGCGTCCGTTCGTCCTTGCGGATGATCCCTTCGGCCGAGACAAACTCGGTCACCATCACATCCGCTCCCATTTCCTTGCAGATCCCCCGGAACACGAGGTCCGTCACGCCAGCCATCGGGGCGAGATAAAGCGGAAACGCGTTGTTCTGGAACCAGGGCAGCATGAGTCGTTGATCGTAAAAGCCGAAACCTTACCCGCCCACTGGACCGAATCAACCTCGCGGGACAATCCCCACTCAAAAACCATCGTGGTCTCGCTCTGCGGCTACTCTGCCGCTTGCTTCGCTTCAAACTCCGCTTTGGCCACCTTCCGCGCGTCGGCCACGAGGAAATTGCACGCCTCACTGCACACCAGCGGGAGCCTGCCTCCCTCAGGTTTCGGCCGCTCCCGGGCCTCACCTTCTTCCCCAATCGGCCACAGGACCTCCCGCAGGCAGAGCCGGCGGCACCGTTCGTCCATGATCTTCTCCACGCCCTCGTCCGAAATCGTTCGCGCAAAGCGATACATCCCAGTCTGTCGCTCCAAGGTCTCACGCAACGGGACGATCCTCAGCCGATCGCCAGCGGCCAACATCCCCAGAATCGCCGGATAAAAGGCGTCGATCGCTGTCCGGACTGCTTCCAAATCCGCCAATTCCAACCGCCACCCATGCCGCAGGTCCCGCCCGCCTTTCAAATACCGGTATTCGCCGGAGTCGGAAAACCTCGCGAGTTCGCGCGCGTCTTCCGGATTCCGGAAGGCCTCCAGTTCGTCCGCGGGGCGGTCCCGGTCTTCTTCGTGCCGGAGTTCCCAGCCATGATGGCTCTTCTGGCGCAGGATGATTTGCCCCAGCACGCCTTCACCCGAGGAAAGCCAACCCGCCAAATGTTCCGTGATCGTCATGCCACCACCGGAGCCTCTTCCCCCTGCTTGGCGTCGAACGCCTCCACTTGATCCAAAATCACATCGGCCATCGATGGATCCGTCCCGATGGCTCGGCTGTAGTAAAGGTCCCGGCCACGGAGCCGGACCGGGTTCTGACGAAAAACCTCAGATTGACTCGCCGCCGGACCGACGTCGGCGTCGATCCCGAGCAGAACCGGAATGTCCTGGTAGCTGTGCAAGCCATCGGCGATGAAGAATGGCACGACGATGACATTCGGTGCCTCCGTGAGTTCGTCCCATTTCGCGATCAACGGCTCTTCTTCCATGTAGGCATCCAAGATCTCAGCAAAACCGCAGTCCTCTTCGCGCAACAGGGCCACCTGATTCTTGATCGCTTCGGTCGATTGCGCATTCAGACCCGTTCCGTGGCCCACGATGATCAGCGCCGACGTGTCCCGCGCCACGCCAGGCGCCACTTCCTCGGCTCGATGCCGCAAAAGCCGCGTCATGCTGGGGTGAATGCCCACCGGATCGCAGTAGTGAAAGCGCTTTCCATCCCGGGCCGTCGTCGCACCTTCCAGCTGCAGCTCCCGCGGGATCACCTCGCGAGTAAAATACCCTTCACTGATGAAGTCGGGGACCACGTAGACCTCATCCCGGTCGATCATGTAATCGACGTGTCGCATCCCGGGTTCCTCCTTCCAAAAACAACAGTGCACCTCCGCGAAGGCACCCCGAGCGCGCACCGCATCGGCGTGTTCCAGGTAGGGTAGGCTCGAATCAGGATTCTCCGTGGACCCATGTCCCACGATGACCAACGCCGCATCGCTCCATCGGCCTCTCCGTTCTGTCCATTGCTCGCTCATCTCCACCACTTACGGTCCTCTACCTCACTTGGCACGGCAAAATCTCGCACATGCCCAGGCAATTCCCGCCTCCCCCTTCTGTCCCTCACCCGCGCTTACTCCCCCCACCAACAATGCGAAAGCGTTTCCGCCATCGCGGCGGGCTCCCCGCTCGCCACGTGAACACCGGAGACGCACCCCTTT
>CAZCRA010000005.1:0-76091 GCA_964500945.1 uncultured Verrucomicrobiales bacterium
CGCCGCATCAGGAAACCGGCGCTCCGGACGCCGCGCGCAGGCCCGGCAGACCACCCGGTTTAGCCGCTGCCAAATCGCCGGATTCGACAACTCCCGGAAGTCCGACGGCACATCCGGAAAATCCAGCCGGTCCTTACCTGTCGCCGCCTCGAAGAGCACCATCCCCAGGCTGAAAATGTCCGCGCTCGCCGTCCCCGCGCCTTCCGGCGGAACATACCCCTCCGTCCCCACGAAACTGCGGTCGCCCAGGGCCGCCACCAGGCCGATGTCGGCCAACTTCGCCTGACCCGAGACGAAGATGACGTTCGATAGCTTGACGTCGCGGTGGATCAGATCGTTCTCGTGCAGGAAATGCAGGGCATCCGCCAGCAGCGCTCCCTGCTCACAGCAGGATTTCAAATCGATCCGCTCCCGGTGAACGATTTCCGTCCGGAACGTCCGCGGCACATAGGTCTCTGGATCGATCTCGGTCCCCGACTCGAGGTCGTCCGAGATCTCCATCACGTAATAATAGAACCCGGCCTCGTCGTCCCGGCCGACCTGCAAAACGTGCACTAATCCCGGATGCTGCCTCGAGAGCGGTTCATACCGGCGAATCGCCTCGAACTCCCGCTCGAAATCCTTCTCGCTGTCGAAGTCCTCCCGCCAAATCACTTTTGCGGCCCGGAAGACCCCGGTTACCGTTCGTGCCAACCACACTTCCCCAAACGCTCCATGGCCAATTTGGCGCAGAACGACGTGATCCGGAATTTTTGGAGCTTCTCGGCCGCGCTTCAAGTTCTCATCCAGGGTTTCCAGCTACCTTCACGGCAAATTTTGAACATTTCCAAAGGAATCTGAACCGGCCAGACGTCCACCCATCGGCGTCCAAACCCGTCACAGCGCCGCCCATCCACCACGCCATGCCATCCAAAGCCCAGCGCTTCCACCTCGTCTACGTCTTCGAACGATTTCCCACGTTCACCCAGACCTTCTGCGTGAGGGAAATCCTCGAACTGGAACGCCAGGGCGTCCGGCCTCTCATTTTCAGTCTTCGCGATACCCGCGACGAGCCGGCTCAGGATTACCCGGCCAGCCTCCGCGACCGCGTCCACTACCTGCCCGAACCCAGCGCGCTGACACGCTTCGTTCGCGACCTGCGCAGCGCCAAGAAGGTCCCCAAACCGGTCGATCACACCCTGCGCTACTGGAGGAAGGCGCAGCCCGACAAACGCCGCGTCTACGAAGCGGCCTACATCGGCCACCGAATCCGCCAAATCGCCCCTTACCTCCGCCACGCCCATGCACACTTTGCCGGCATGGCCGCCAGAACCCTGTGGTGGCTCCGCCAGTTCGAAGGAATCAGTTACAGCTTCACCGCTCACGCCAATGATATCTTCTGCGAGGTCCCACCCTCGCCCGTCACGCTCCAAAACGTGGTCCAGAACGCATCCCGGATCGTCACCGTCAGCGATTTCTCCGTCGATACCCTTTCCCAAGCCTTTCCGCGCGCCCAGCGCAAAATTCGCCGCGTCTACAACGGTTTGGACCTGAAAAAATGGATTCCCGAAAACCATTCGAATGACTCCCCCGCTGGGATCGGGTCGTGCCAAATCTACAGCGTCGGCCGGTTGATCGAAAAGAAGGGATTTCCCCATCTCATCCGGGCATCCGCCCTGCTTCGCGACCGGGAAATCCCGCATCAGGTTCACATCATTGGCAGCGGCCCCCTTCAAAGTGATCTCGAGCGCGAGATCGATGACCTTGATCTGAGGGATCACGTGGTTCTTGAGGGAGAACTCTCCCAGGACGCCATCGTCGAACGACTGAACCACGAGGCCCACCTTTTCGCCCTACCCTGCGTCCGCGAAGCCGATGGCGGAATGGATAATCTGCCCACCGTCATCATGGAAGCCATGGCGGCCGGTCTCCCCTGTGTTTCCACCCGGCTCGCCGGGATCCCGGAGATGATCGATCACGGTGAAACCGGTCTGCTCGTGCCCCCAGGCGACGATCCCGCCCTCGCCGATGCCTTGGAAACACTGCTCAAAGACCCCGAAAGATGCCGGCACTTCGGACTTCAAGGCCGGCAGATCGCCATGGAACGCTTCGACCAATCCGTCACGGCAAGAAAGCTCACCCTGACGCTCGCGGGCGGCGGCAGCGTCCGCTTCAGCCCGGCCAAGTGGATGACCGATCCCGGGCTTTGGTCGCCGGCCCTGCGCTCCTGCCCGGGGCGCCTTCTGCGCCTGGTTCGACCCCGGCCCCGTTTCTCCGCGGCCCGGTTCCTCGAGAGTCTCGAGCCCCTCCCAGCGGCGCCAATCGCCCACCGCGAAGAGGTCGAGCCCGAAAAAGAATGAAGGGAGCCTCACCCCGGTGCCACCTCCCCATTTTGCACCAAAAGCGGGACTCCCTTCAAAAGCGGGAAATTTCTCTAACCTGTTGCGATAGCGTTAGGCACCCCACTCTGGAGAGATGATCCGCCCCGTCAACACAAAATCCTGTTCTTTGAGAAAGAAGAGCTGAAATCGCAACTTTTCCCCGCGCCCACCGTTGATTCCCGTGGAGGCTTTGGAAAGCTCCAACCACTATGCGTCGTTCTCCTCCACCCAACCTTCGCTTTTCACGGAGCCGTTTCGCGGTGGCCACCTTTTTTACGGCCCTCACAGTGAGCGCGTTCGCCCAGCAGGGCACTCCTCCTGAAAATCGCCCCGCCGAATCGCTGCCTCCCGAGGAGCGGGCATCCTCCGCCCTCAGCGAATTCACCGAAGAAGAACGCCTTCGCGTCCGGACCGTCCTCTCCCAGGTGTGGGCCGATCCCGAGGTCAATGCGGCGCGCGATGCGGTTCACGAAGCCACCGAAAACTACCGCGCCGCCCTGCAGGCAGCGGTCGAACGCATCGACCCTTCCGCCGTCGACCTCATTAATCGCATGCACCAAAGCAGCCAGTCGAGGGCCATTCGCGGGCGTTTTCGACATCGTCCCAATCGAGACGAATCGAGACCCGGACCACCCAGCCCGCCCAAAATCATCCGCATGATCCTGGAACAGGAACCCGCCTACTCTCGCCTGGATTCCGAAGAAGAACGCGCCCGCTTCCACGAAACCGCCCGCGAGGTCGCTCAGTCCGGAGAACTCGACGACGCCTTTCGAGCCCTCAGAAGTGCGACTTTCCCAAGCCGGGAACATGCCAGGGCCCGCCGGGAAGCTCGCGACGCGCTCGTCGAAGGCCTCTCAAAGCGCGACCCGTGGCTCAAAGAGCAGTTCGATACCGCGCCGCCCAGGGAACTGCCTCGCCCTTTGCGTGCGCGTCCCGGCGATCCGCCTCCCTGATCGCCTCCGCCTAAACCGTTCCCTCTCTCACGGAGGGGGGCCAAGAGTCGCCAGCAGCCCTTTGAGCTGGCCAGCCAGATAGTCCAACCGGGCTTCGAGGCTCTCCATTCCGAGCAGAACCTGCCTCGCTTCGACGTCCCGGATGAAGGAACCGGCCACGATGTCCGCCACGACCTCGGGTCCGAGTTCCGAATCGACCCGTAGCTCCAACTGCGGCGGTTTCTGCACGCCCCGCTCCACCAACGTCCCGACCAGCCCAAGGACCCGCGCAATCCCCGTTTCGACCCGCTCCGGTTCACCAATGCTCGTCTCGACCACCTCCATTCGAGCAATCCGAAAAGGCGTCTCCCGCTCCCATTCGACGAATTTGACGCGCTTCAACCCCTCCAAAATGAGGTTCGACGTCCCGTCTTCATTCCGGACACACGCCCTTACCAAACCGAGCGTCCCCGACCGGTAAACCCCGGCCTCTTCGTCGTAGGGCAAACCCGGAACGGACCGCTGACGGGTTGATCCCACACAGAACATCCGGTCTCCCTCCAGCACCATCGCCAGCATCGCCCGGTAGCGCGGCTCGAAGATGCGCAGCGGCAATGGCGTGTGCGGAAAGAAATTGCAGCCGGGCAACACCATGACCGGGGCCGTTTCAGGGATGATCAGCTCTTCCTCCATGCTTTTGCTCGGCTCCTACTCATAGCGGTTTCCCTCGCTGCAGCAATCCAGGCTCTGCCGCGAACTTTCGCTTGCCGCCCTCTGCGATGCCAGGAGCATGCCCGGCCATGACGCGCTTCTGGGCACCATCCTTCCCGTTTCGACCAGAAAGGTTCCCCCTCTTTTACGGATGGGTAGTCGTCGTTGGAGCCACTTTCGGGATCCTCTTCAGCATCCCGGGCCAGACCATGGGATTCAGTGTCTTCACCGACACCTTGATCCGGGAACTCGGACTCACCCGGGTCCAACTCAGCACCGCCTACTTCATCGGAACGGTCGGGAGCGGTTTTGCCCTCCCTTTCCTCGGGCGCCTGTTCGATACCCTCGGCTCCCGCCGAATGGTCACGTGTTCGGCGCTCGTCACCGCCCTCGTCCTCTTCTACCTCGCAGCCACCGCTTCGCTCAGCCAGCGGATCGCTCTCCTCCTTCCCGCCGTGCCTCACCCGGTCATCCCGTTCTCCTTAATCACGCTTGGCTTCTTCCTCATCCGCGCCTCGGCACAAGGGGTTCTCACCATGTCTTGCCGAAACGCCATGGCCAAGTGGTTCCACGCGCGCCGAGGCCAGGCCGCCGCAATCAGCCAGGTCCTCGTCTCACTCGGGTTCGGCGCGGCCCCGCTCTTCCTCGAATCCTTGATCCAAAGTCTCACCTACGCCGGTGCCTGGAACTTTTTGGGAGCCTTCACGCTCTTGTTCATGGTCCCCTTCGCATGGTTGGTTTTTCGCGATAACCCCGAAGAGTCCGGCCTGAAAATGGATGGGTTCCTTCCCGTCCCATCCAGCACACTCATTCCGGACATGCAGATCCATCGCGATTTCACGCGATCCGAGGCGCTGCGCTCCTACGCCTTCTGGGCTTTCAATCTTTCCCTCGCCTTTTACGCCTTCTACTCCACCGCCTACACCTTCCACATCGAGGCGATTGGAAAAGAATTCGGGCTTCCCAAGGAAACCATCATCGCCTACTTCGGCCCCACCGCCCTCGTCGCCGTCGTCGCCAACCTCTCGAGCGGCTTCCTAAGCAGCCGCGTCCGTGCCAAATTCCTTCTGGCCGCGATGAATCTCGGAGCTCTCCTCGGCGCGATCGGCATGCTCAATCTCGATGCGTCATGGGGCGTGATCGCTTATATCGCTGGTAATGGCGTTTCCGGCGGCTGCTTCGTGAACCTCGCCGCCATCATCTGGCCACGTTTCTTCGGCCGAACCCACCTCGGCGCCATCAGCGGTGTCGCGATGTCCACCATGGTCATCGCCAGTGCTTTAGGTCCGGTAGCCTTTGCCCAGATCGAGGCGTGGACCGGGGCCTATCGTCCCGCCCTGCAGTTGAGCGCGGCGATCCCGACAGCCCTGATTCTGGCCAGCTTCGCCGCCGACAACCCGCAACGGAAGCTGGCTGAGACGCGGTGACGAATCGTCGCCGCTTTGGACTTCAGGCGAAGAAGGAAGCGGCGAGGCCTTTATGGCGGCATTATTGAAATTCAATATTTCTTAAATACTTCTTGCCCCGGCCCCGCCTTCCCGCTATCCTTTGCTCAAAACTCGTCTGTGAAGGTTGTCCCCACTCTACTCGCTTCGGCGATTCTCCTACCCCTGAGTCTTTCGGGTGCCGTCCCGGATTGGATCGAACCCCGGTGGTCGAAGTCCGAACTCCTGCAGTTGGCCCGGGGCCAATCCTTGGTTTTTCACCCCTCCTCGCCGCCTTCACAGGGTGCCCATTTGGGAGGCGCCATCTGGATCCGTGCCAGCCGTCCACAGGTCTGGAAGGTCATCTCGGATCCCGCGTCGCATCCCGAATACCTCAAAAGCGTCAGGGAATCCGAGATCCTCCATGAGTCCCGAAACCAGCAGTTGATTCGGCATCAGGTGAAGCTCGGAATCCTCCCCATGCGCTTCAACTACCGCTATCGCGCTGATCAACGCCCAGCAGAGGCCATCGACTTCAAGATGGTCGACGGGGACCTCCGGCAGTTTCAGGGACGTTGGCGACTACTCGATGCCGCTCGGCTCGGATTCTCGGAGGGGACCATCGTTTTTTACCAACTGCACCTCGATCCAGGCAGCATCGTGCCTCAGGGGATCCTCGAAAAGAATCTGAGAAAGGATCTCCCGCAAATGCTGAAGCTGCTCCGTCAGCGGGTCGGTCTTCTCGCGGCTCGATGACCGCCGGTCGCGGCGCCGCCACACAGTCACAGCCAGGGGCCACTTCAGGCCACCATGTCCGTTCCCTTGTGTCCCAGTTGCCGGACGGTCTGGTTGAGCTGGTCGAATTCCACTGGCTTCTTGATCACCGTGACCGGGCCCTTCGCTAGAATTTTCGTCAGCATTTCGCTGTCCGGGTAACCCGTGATGATCACAATCGGGAGGTCGGGGTGCAGCTCCTTGATGTTCGCATACAATTCATCCCCAGCAATGTCAGGGAGTTTCAGATCCAGGAAAACGAGATCGAAAGACTGCTTTTCGACGTGAGTCATCGCCTCGGCTCCGCTCCCCACGACAATTCGGCTGAAGCCCGCCTTTTTGAGGAACTGCTTGAAGAGCGACTGGAGAGCCGGGTCATCATCGACCACCAGAACCGTTGGCTGCCCGGATTCTTCCTTCCGAAGAATGTCGCGGTCGAGGAGACTGCGCTTGATCCGCCATCGCCCACCGATCTGGATGGCCGGCAGTTGCCCGCGTTGCACGAGATAATAAACCGTGGGCAGGGGAATGCGCAGGTATTCGGCGGTCTCTTTGACCGTCATGAGTTCGGGAGCTTCTTCAGCCATGAAAATGAGTGGTTTAGAATGATTGAGTCCGAGGTGTGGCCTGCTGCGCGGCGGAAAGAGAGCTGGAGAAGACGCTTATTCTAGAAATTATCGTTTTCGCCTCAAATACAAGCGATAAATCGCATTTCTGCAAGAAATAAGCCCCTTTTCCCATATTTTTTAAGAATTTTTCATAAATCTGAGGCCCCTAAACCGACTTTCGCCGCCAATCAGCCCATGGAGTCCCGTCGCTCCCTTCATCGTGAAGGCATCGTCAAGATCTCACATCTGCCACAATGGCTTAAACGCATCTTTAGTAGAGGGTAAACCTCATGAATTTTCCGTCTGTGGCAGAACCCATGAAGTCCCGCAGCACTACGCAGACTTCACTACGTTCAACAATTTCCCCAGCCAGCGCAAGCTTTTTGGAGGTCAGTTAGAACAATTCTGCCCGCAAGAGTTCCCGCACTCACTCAGTTGAACCCCTAAATTCCATTGCGACTCCCGAAAACCACCCCGTGCATCCAGGCCTGCAACGGCGCGAAGCAGCCCCTCTCTCGCTCAATCGATCCGCCCCGGGCGCCAGCTAAATATCCACCCCCTCCCAAACGTCTCTTCCCCTGGAACTGACGCCCGCTCCCCCCAGCAAAAGGAATCGCCGCCGCCTCCCTGAAACCAAAACCCACCATTCCCGCTTGCCCCGAAGGACGGACCGGCCTTTTCTCCAAAGCTCATGACCCATCTCAAGGCGATGATTCTCGGGCTGATCCAGGGCCTTACCGAATTTCTTCCAGTCTCTTCTTCGGGCCACCTGGTCCTCGCCGGTGAACTCATGAATGTGGATGACCCGGGCGCCATGTTCGTGATCGCCGTCCATGTGGGAACGCTTCTTTCCGTCCTCATCTACTTTCACCGCCGCCTTTGGCAGCTGTTCATGGGGCTTTTCCACCGCCCGTCTCCGTCCCTCAACGAAGAGCAACGGATGATCCTGCATTTGGCCATCGCCACCATCCCCGCGGTGGTTCTCGGCCTCAGCTTCGAGGATTTCTTCAGGGATGCGCTGGAGAACGAAAAGCTGGCCGCCTCCATGCTTTGCGTGACCGGGATTCTCCTGTTGCTTCCCCGCTGGCTGAATCGGACGGAAACCACACAGGACGAACCGGTTCGCCCAAAGCAGGCGCTCATCATGGGTCTGGGCCAAGCCCTCGCCATTCTCCCGGGCATTTCCCGCTCAGGCGCCACGATTGCTTCCGGCATGCTGGCCAGGGTCAACCCTTCCCGAGCCGCGGAGTTCTCTTTCCTCATGGCCGTCCCCGTCATCGCCGGTGGCGCCGTCTTCGAGTTCAAGGATCTCGACGAAATCCCGGCCGAGGTGCTCACCTCGTGCGCCCTCGGAGCCTTGACCGCTTTTCTCGCGGGATTGGCCGCCATTCATGTCGTCCTCGACAGCATCCGGCGCGGCCGCTTCCAATACTTTGCATTTTACTGCCTGACCGTCGGAGTTTGCGCCCTGATCTATTTCACTTGGTTCAAACCCGCCGCCTGAACCCGTCCCTCCGCCCCCTCCCCCACGAATGAGCCCGGTTTGCCGTCTCCTCCTCGTTTTCGCCCTCGCGCTTGGCACCGCTTTCACTCCAAACGCCGCTTCCGCAGCCCGCCAGTACGTGCACATCCCCCTGGCTGACGGATTCGACTTCCCCGTGGGTAAACCCGACGGATTTGCCTATTACATCCGCCGAGGGTTCCGGCCAAATGGTCACATGGGAGAAGATTGGAACGGTCTCGGTGGATCGAACTCCGACAAAGGCGACCCCGTCTACTCCATCGCCGACGGGGTCGTCGTTTACTCCAAGGACTATGCCTCCAACTGGGGGAACGTCGTCATCGTCCGTCACGCCTTCCGGGAAAGCGGTCAAATCCGCTACTTGGACTCCCTCTATGGCCACCTGGAGGAGCGCACCGTCGAAATCGAAGATGTCGTCGCACGCGGAGAAAAAATCGGCACCATCGGAACCAATCGAGGCATGTACATCGCCCACTTGCACTTCGAGATCCGGAAGAACATCAACGTCGCTCTCGTCCACCGGCGCTACGCCATGGACTACTCAAATTACTACAGCCCAAAACCCTTCATCGAAGCGCGCCGATCCCTCCCCCTCGAGCTCACACGGATTCCCGTTCCCATCCACTGCTTCGAAAGCGGCGTGAAAAGCGCTTTCACCCGCCCAAAGCTCACCTCCTTGCCCGAACTGCCCTTCGGCAAACCAAAACCACTCCCCAAACTCGACCGCTCGCTCCAGGAGATCCTAGTCCGCCACCAGCTGCGACCCGGAACACCCGAGCAAGAAAAATCTTCTGCCGAAGAATTGGAGTTTGAGGAAGAAAGAGAGAAAATCCGCACTTTCTGGGAGAACTATAAGACGGAAATTTTCGAAAAAGAGCGAGTGAATCATCCAATCAAATAGTATGGTCCCGCGGATTTAGTTGCAGATGGTTTTTATTTAAGTAAAATTAAATAATCCGTTCCACCTTCCTTCCCGCTCCATGTCCTCCCTCTTCCTTCCCAACCTCCGGTGTCTGCTCTTCATTCTCCTCCTTTTCGCCTTTCACTCCCAAGCTTCGGCTTCTCGTTTCGTCCGCGCCGCCGCCGCAGACGGCTTTGATTTCCCGGTCGGCAAACCCGATGCCGCAGGCTATTACAAAGCCAGAGGTTTCCAACCCTACGGCCATCTCGGGGAAGATTGGAATGGCCGCGGCGGAGGAAACACCGATTTGGGGGCACCGGTTTATTCGATCGGACACGGCGTCGTCGTCTTCTCGGCCGACGCCAAGCTCGGGTGGGGCAACGTCGTCATTGTCCGGCATGCCTATCGCCAGGACGACGGCCGGATCGAATTCATCGACTCACTCTACGGTCACCTCGACGAACGCTACGTGGAGCTTTACGACGAGGTCGAGCGCGGTCAGCTCATCGGCACCATCGGAACGAATCGAGGCATGTATTGGGCCCATCTTCACTTCGAAGTTCGGAAGAACATCTACATCGGAATGGATCGTTCCAAGCATGCGCGGGGATTTGGGAACTATTTCAATCCCACCTCATTCATCGAAGATCACCGTGAACTGCGTCGCGAAAGCCGGGGCTGCAGAATCCCCATCGACACGTTCGACGCCCCTTTCCAACCGGCGGATGGCCGGCCCGATAGGCCTTCGCCGGCGCCTGAGACGTTTCCCGAAGAGGACGAACCATCAGGACTCGAGCGCGAAATCAATCGCCTTTTTGATCGGCACAATTTCCATCCAGATCCCGATGAGAATGCCACGGCCGAAAAGCGCCCCTACGTGCCGTTCGAACGCGATGATATCGATCGCGACGCCGAACAGGACCAGGACGAGCGTGACAAGATCCGCTCTTTCTGGTCGCGGGCCCGGCTTTGAGGCATTCACCTGTTCGCCGTGGCTCAGCGGAGCTGACCGGCGGGATCAGCCCCGCTCCTGCTCGCGAAACAAGTGGTATTCGAGGCTGTCCACCAGGGCCAGCCAGCTTGCGCGGATGATGTTGTAGGAGACGCCCACGGTGCTCCAGCTTTCGTGGCCGTTCGTGCTGTCGATCAGCACTCGCGTCTTCGCGGCCGTACCGAGCTGCCCATCGATGATCCGGACGCGGTAATCCGTGAGCCGGACGTCTCGAATCCTGGGATAGAACGGTTCCAGTGCCTTCCTGAGCGCGCCGTCCAGGGCATTCACGGGACCGTCGCCCTCTTCCACGGTGTATTGTTTTTCGCCCTGCACCTCGACTTTCACGGTCGCTTCGCAAGTCTCGAGCGCTTCACCGGCCTCGGTGGCCCGGATCCGGCGGAAGTTGCAGCGGTACTCTTTGAGATCGAAGAAGGGTTCATAGTTTCCGAGGGCCTTCCGGACGAGCAGATCGAAGGACGCCTCCGCCGCTTCGAACTCATACCCTTGCTGCTCGAGGCGCTTCAATTCCTCCAGGATCTCGCGAACGACCGGCGCATCTTTCGCGACCGGATGACCCAGCTCCTCGGCTTTCATCAGCACGTTGCTCCGTCCGGACAGTTCGGAAATGAGGATGTGCTGCCGATTCCCCACCCGCTCGGGTTCGATGTGCTCGTAGCTGCGCGCCAGCTTCTGCACCGCGTTCACGTGCATGCCACCCTTGTGCGCAAAGGCCGTGGACCCCACGAACGGAGCCCGGGGATTGTGTGGGCAGTTTGCCAGATCATCGACGAAATGGCTCAGCTCCGTCAACCGGCTCAAGTCCGGAACGACGTCGATCCCCATCTTGAGCTGGAGATTCGGAATGACCGTGGTGAGGTTGCAGTTCCCGACCCGTTCTCCATAGCCGTTGACGGTTCCCTGCACCTGAACGGCACCTGATTCGATGGCGGCGATCGCATTCGCCACGCCGAAACCGCCGTCGTCGTGGGTGTGGATGCCCACCGGCATGTTCAGCGTTTCCCGAACGACCTTCGTGATCTCGGCCACCTCGGCCGGCAGGGTTCCCCCATTCGTGTCGCATAAGACGACAATGTCCGCCCCGCCCCGTCTGGCCGCTTCCAACGTCGCCAACGCATGCTCGGCGTCGTCCTTGTAGCCATCGAAGAAGTGTTCCGCATCGTAAACGACCTCCTTGCCGCACTCCTTGAGATACGCGGAGGTGTCGTAAATCATCGCGCGGTTCTCTTCGGGCGTCGTCCGCAGGACCTCGCTCACGTGCAGCCTCCAACTCTTGCCGAAAAACGTCACCACCGGCGTGTTGGCCTGCAGCAGTAGCGCCACCTGCGGATCCTCATCCACCTTGTGATCGGCACGCCGCGTACTCCCGAAGGCGGTGATCTTCGCATGGGTCCACTCCCGCTTCGCCGCCTCGTCGAAAAACGCCCGGTCGGTGGGATTCGAACCCGGCCAGCCCCCCTCGATGTAATCGATGCCGAAGGCGTCCATCTTCTCGGCGATCCGAATTTTGTCGTGCGAAGACAAAGAAATGCCAGTGCCCTGCGTTCCGTCGCGCAGGGTGGTATCGAACAAAGAGACTCGTTTTTCGGACATGGTTGGCTTTTGGGATGGCCGGAACCGTCGAGTCGTCAGGGGAAAATGCTGCCAAAGATGCCGGGTTGCTGAAATCAGACCGTGACACGCTTGGCATCACCCTGCCGGCCTGATCGGTCCCGGAGGGATGCCAAGCTACAGAATGCCAATCGAGATGGCGGTCTGAATGCGGGCGCCCAGATTCATTTTCCGCGCCACCATCGCGGGAAATGTGAGGCCCGCCAGCAAAAATCGCTGATTCTGGAGAAAATTCTTACCTTTCTCCCCTTTTTGCCGCGAAAGAGGCCCTGTCTACGTCACAAAATTCGACGACTTTCAGCTTGCGCGGACCCGGCCTTTCCTACCCGTATAGGAGCGCCATCCCAGCCCGGCTGACGTTTTCATCGACATGGTTTCGATCACCCTCACCAACGTTTCGAAAAAGTTCGGGGATGTCGTGGCCTTGAACTCACTCGACCTCGAGATCAAGGAAGGCGAACTCTTCTTTCTCCTCGGACCCAGCGGCTGCGGGAAGACGACCCTGCTTCGCACCCTCGCCGGGTTCTACACGCCGGACGGCGGTCAGGTTTTCTTCGGCGACCGGGACGTCACCACCCGTCCACCCCACAAGCGGAACACCGCCATGGTGTTCCAGAGCTACGCGCTTTGGCCTCACATGAACGTGGCTCAGAACGTCAGTTTCGGCCTCCAACAGAAGCGCCTGCCGCGGGGCATCGTCGAGGGACGCGCCCGCAAGGCCCTGCGCCTGGTCCAGCTCGAAAACTACGCCACCCGTCGTGTGAATCAGCTCTCCGGGGGGCAACAGCAGCGGGTGGCTCTCGCCCGGGCACTCGTCGTCGAACCCGCCTGCCTCCTTTTGGACGAACCCCTTTCGAATCTGGACGCCAAACTCCGCCTCGAAATGCGCACCGAAATCCGGCGCATCTGCAAGGAAGCCGGACTCACCACGGTTTATGTTACCCACGATCAAAAGGAGGCCTTGAGCATCGCGGACCGCATGGCCATCCTCGACGGCGGCGATTTCGCTCAGATCGGGACCCCGCAAGAGGTTTATCGGAACCCGGCCTCACGCACCGTGGCCAGCTTCATCGGGGAAACCAACTTCGTTCCCGGGCGAATCATCGAACCCGCCCGGCGCCAGGGCTACTGGGCCGTCGAAACCCGGACGGGCATCTTCGAGGGCCGCGTCACCCGCTCCGATTGGACGCCCCGCTACAACGACCGCGTCACCGTCTCCATTCGGCCTGAAAGCCTTCGGCTCGTCGAAACGAAGCCCGAGGTCAATGCCTTCGAAGGGCCCATCGCCAGCCGCATTTACCTCGGCGAGGCCGTGCAGTACCAGTTGGCCGTCGACAACCTCAACGACCCCCTTCACGTGAGCGTCGCCAACCCCGACCAACTCGAGGAGGCGTCGGCCACCATCCGTTTCGCTCAGGTCCGTCCCGAAGATGTCATCATCCTCCAAAACTGAGGCTCCCAAGCCGGATACCGAGCCCAAGCCGGAGGCCCAGCTCGCCCCGGCGCCGGTCTGGAAAAGACTGACTCGCTCCGGATGGTTCCGGAGTGTCGTCGTGCTGGCGGCGCTCGCTCTCGTCCTGGTTGCCCCCTTTCAGCTTCAACCGGAAGAATCCAGCCTGTTCAGCGAAGCCTCCCGGTCCATCGTCATCATCAGCCCTCACAACGACTCCATTCGCACCGAATTCGCCAGGGCGTTCGCCGAGCACATGAAGGAGGAAACCGGTGAGCCGGTCCGCATCGAATGGCGCGACGTCGGCGGAACCTCGGAGATCTCCCGCTACATCAACAGCTCCTTCCAGTCGACCTTCGACCTCTACTGGCGCCGCGTCCTCAAAAAGCGCTGGCGTCATCCCGCTGCCACTCCCGGAGAAGCGGCCGTCAGTTCCAGCGAACCCGACGACACCCCAGCGGATGACACACCTCCGGAGGCCGCGCGCCGTGCCTTCCTGCGTTCAAACGCCAGCATCGGCGTCGATCTCTTCTTCGGGGGTGGAACTTACTACTTCCAGCGTCACGACCGCCTCGGCCATTTCATTCCACTCCGCATCTTCGAAGAGCATCCCGAGTGGTTCACCCCCGAGGTGATTCCAGCCGAAGCCAGTGGCGAAATCCTCTACGATCCCGACCGCCGCTGGCTCGGAAACTGCCTCTCGTCCTTCGGCATCTGCTACAACGTGGACTGGATCGATCGCCTCGGCGTCGATCCTCCCACGCAGTGGACGGACCTCGGCCAGCCGGAATACGCCGGCACCCTGGCCCTGGCTGATCCCGGAAAAAGTGGTTCCGCCGCGAAGGCCTTTGAAATGCTCATTCAACAGCAACTCGCCGAAGCGGTCGCGGCGATCGACCCCGTCACCGTCGCCGACATGGATCTCGCCCGCCGTGACGCCTTGAACCGTGGCTGGACGAACGGGCTCAACCTGATCCAGCGCATCAGCGCCAATGCCCGCTACTTCACGGACAACGCCACCAAAATCCCGCTCGATGTCGCTCAGGGCAACGCGTCGGCCGGCATGTCGATCGACTTTTACGGACGCACGCTCAACGAAAGTCTCCGCCGCCAGGACGGCAGTTCGCGGATCCAATTCGTCATCCCCGAAGGTGGAACTTCCGTCGGCGCTGACCCCATCGCCATGTTCCGCGGCGCCCCAAACCCAGGTCTCGCTCACGATTTCGTCGAGTTTCTCATGTCGTTGGAAGGCCAGCGCCTTTGGCACTACCGCCCGGGAACGCCGGGCGGGCCCTCTTACCACGCCCTTCGTCGCATGCCGATCCGGAAAGATGCGTTCACGCCCGGACAAAGAGTCCACTCGAGTGATCCCGACGTGAACCCGTATGAACGGGCCAAGGACTTCGTCTACCATCCCGACTGGACCGGTAAACATCTCGGCGTGATCCGCTTCATCATTCAGGTGATGTGTCTCGAACCGCACGCCGAACTCCAAGAAGCGTGGAACGCCCTGATCGAGGCAGATTTTCCCGACCGCGCCACGAACATCTTTTTCGACGTGCAGTTCGTCGGATACACCAACGTCACGGGTGACCTGAGCCAGAAGCTCCGCGATTCGGACCCTCTCATCATTCAGAAGCGCCGGAAAGATCTGCGTGAGAGCTTCCGGAAGAACTACCTCCAAGCCGCCGCCCTGGCACGAGCTTCCCGGTGAACACTTCCCTCTTCAGGACCATCCGTCAGCTGAACGTCACGGTGATCGTTTTCACCGTGATGGTGATCTTCTTTGCGGCGTTCTTCCTGTATCCGATCCTCAGCACGCTCCAAGAAGCCTTCATCGTCAAAGGCCGCTTCACTCTCTCGTATGTCGAGCAGATCCTGCAGGATTCCTACTACCTGGAAGGGCTCAAGAACGCGTTCCTCCTCGGCCTCTTCAGCACCCTCCTCGCGGTCGCGATCGCCCTCCCACTGGCCGTGGTCGCCGACCGCTTCGAGTTTCCGGCCAAGGGCCTTTTGACGACGCTTCTCCTCGTGCCGCTGGTTCTTCCCCCCTTTGTGGGCGCCATCGGCATCAAACAGCTCCTCGGACAAAGCGGATCCCTCAACGTCTTCCTCTCCGGCCTGGGCCTGATGGACATGAACGACCCCTACGATTGGCTGGGCGAAGCCCGGTTCGCCGGCATGGTCATCATGACCGCACTCCATCTCTACCCGATCGTCTACCTCAATATCGCCGCAGCTCTCGCCAACCTCGACCCCGCATTGGAGGAAGCTGCCGAAAACCTGGGCTGCTCGCCGCTCAAGCGCTTTTTGATGGTGACCCTTCCCATGACGATGCCCGGGCTCTTTGCCGGATGCACCATCGCCTTCATCTGGGGGTTCACTGAATTGGGCGTTCCCCTCATCTTCGATTACACGCGGATCACCTCGGTCCAGATCTTCGATGGCATCAAAGACCTCGGCAGCAGCCCCTTCCCATACGCCCTCGTGGCGGTCGTGGTCACCATCACGACCGTCGCCTTTCTCGTGAGCAAGAAGTTGGTCGGGAACCAGGATCTCTCACCCTCCGGCCGCGCCGCCACGGGCCGGACCGGGCAGGTCCTGGGCCGCACCGGAAGCACGCTCTGCATCGTGGGATTCGCCCTCGTGATCTTCATCGCCTTGATCCCTCACCTTGGCGTCTTTCTGGTTTCGGTTTCCGACGACTGGTACCTCAGCCTGCTGCCCAACTCCTTTACCCTGGAGCACTACGAAGAGGCCCTCGGCCACGTCATCACGCTGCCCTCCATCGCGAACAGCCTCAAATACGCGGGATTCGCCACCTTACTGAACGTCTTCCTCGGCATCGGCATCGCTTACGTCGTCGTTAGAACCAAAATCCCGGGCCGCCAGATCCTCGATGCCGTCTCGATGCTGCCACTTGCCGTGCCGGGCCTCGTTCTTGCCTTCGGTTACCTCGCGATGACCCGCGAAGGCCAGCCTTTCCGCTTCATCGTCGACAACCCCTTCATCGCCGTCGAAAACCCAATGTTCCTCCTGATCGTGGCCTACGCGGTCCGTCGTCTTCCTTACATCGTGCGATCAGCCGTCGCGGGTTTTCAGCAAACCAGTCGCAGCTTGGAGGAGGCGGCCGCGAACCTCGGTGCACCACCCGTCGTCACCATGGTTCGCATCACCATCCCTCTCATTGCGGCCAACCTCATCGCCGGAGCCATCCTCGCCTTTGCCTTCTCGATGCTCGAGGTGTCGGACTCGCTGGTCCTGGCGCAGAAGCAGGAATACTTTCCCATCACCACGGCCATCTATACCCTCTTTGGTGCGCTGGGCGACGGCCCCTTCCTCGCCTCCGCCCTCGGTGTTTGGTGCATGATCTTCCTCTCGGCGGCCATTGCCGGCGCCGGTTACCTGTGCGGCAAAAAGATGGGCGCCCTCTTCAGGGTCTGATCTGACGAAGTCACGACCCTTCAGTCGCCGTCCAAAGGTTCATCGACCCAAACCGGCGTCAGAATTCGCGCCATGCTCGAAGCCGGGAACAGAAACACGTCCGGGCTCCCCTTGAGCCGGCCGTAATAATAGGCCGGAATGTCCGGACCTGAGACCGGCGCGAATTCGAGGACCGCCTTTCTCTCTCCCCCTTCGAGGGTGATTTCCAGCCGGCACATCGGCCTCGACAGTGCTTGGTAAGCCTTCACGCGACGCATCAACCAATCCTCCGCCTCCAGACCGCTCAGGTGCCGAACCAGTCGCTCGGCTTTCCGCCGGTCCACTTCCCGCCCCGCTACCTCACCATCGATCCTCGCTTCCCAGCGGTTCCGCAGATAGTCGTAGTCCAGCTCCAAAGGCGGGACGCCGCTCCCACTCATCCGAATTTCCCTGACCGAGAGCAGGTTGAAGCTCAGAAGTCGCGTCCCCCGCCACTTCAACGGATTCCGCGGAATTTCCGAAATCACCAAAGCCGGATCCACCCCGAAAATGAATGGGGTGCCTTCCAAATTCGCGTTCATGAGCGGATCGGAGGGATCGCTTTCGCCAAACCGCACCGTCCGCGTCTCGACCTCGGGTTTCGGACGCGGCACGCCCTCGGGATCCTGCCCCCGCGCCTCCGCCTCCTCGCGCGCCTTCCGATAGGCATCCACCAGTTCCGCGTCGATCCGGCTCGTGGTCACTGACAGCTCGAGGAAGGGCCGTTCCAGTCCAAAATCTTCGAGCCGGGATGCACTGTCGGACCGGAATTCCAGAATCGGCTCACGGTTCACCGCCTGGAGCAGCCGGTCGATTCGGAACGCATTCGCGGCCACCCACTCTCCACGTTGGAACAGCTTCCAGCCTTCGCCGTCGTGCGCCAGGATCACGTCCGGTTCCGTCCGGCTCCGAATCAAAATCCGCGCGGCCGTCCCTGACTCGATGTCGAGCAAGTAGGGATAGCGAAGCTGGTTGACCGTCTTCGGAAGGCGCTCCACCAAATCGTCCCGAACCCGGAACACCGAGTCCCGGCTCGAGGTGCGAACCAGCATGGAGTCCTCCTCAACACCTTCGGAGCGCAGCCAGATGGTCACCGCCTTTTCCCCCTCCGGCCAAATCCGGAAGATCGCCGTGCTGCCGTCGATCTCACCGGGTTGAGGAAAGGCGCCCGGCTCGAGAAAGTCCTCAGCTTCCAACTGGCTCAGTTCTTCCAGCAACGAGTAAGCGATGTCGTCGTTCGCCCGCGTCTGCAGTGGCCGCTCCAGATACCATCGTGGGCGTTCCGCGTCGCGGCGAAGTTCCACCTGCCCAGCCGGTCGTCTCAGGAGGTAGCGCTCGATCTTCCCGGCTTCCCACCGCAAGATCCTCCGGTCTCGAAGGCTCTCTGCCGGATTTCCTAACCACGGGCGAACCCCGGTCTCCACCAAATACACCTCTTGACGCCCCTGTACACCCTCCACCTCCACGTATGCCGTGTCCTTAACCGGTCCTTCGAGCCCGAATCTCAGCGTGGCGTCGGGAAGCCCCCGCTCAAAATCGAGCTGCACCTCCACCGCCGCCGGCTCTTTCAGCCCCAGTTCTCCCCGCCGTCCCTCCTTCTGCGGAATCACCTCGACGATTCGAAGAAAGCCCAATTCTTCCAAGACCTGACTCATCCGCTCTGGATCCACCCGGTCCTTCACCGGTTGGAGAAATCGCCAGCCCTCTTTACCGTGCTCCAACCGCGTTTCCTCTCCCTGACTCTCGATCTTGATCCGATTGAGCCGGTCCATGGGAAAGGAGGCCAGAATTCCGGAGGTCCGGATCGCTTCGTCGGTGGACTGCCAATCCCGCTCGACCGTCACCACGAACAGGCCTAGCAAAAGGGCCATCCCCACCAGAGCCAGCGTCTTCCCAAAGGTTACCATCAAATCCATTCCCGCCTCGATCTCAAATCCGCCTCATGGCACCCACGAACGCCGCCAGAGCGAACGTAACGGCCGGTAGCAGGAAGATCGCCAAACGGTCGATCCACGCCATCTGTCCCGCGGACAACGCCACCGAATAGCGGGTCGGTTCCTTGGGCGCAATCCCGCTCACCTCCGTCCGGTCGAGGAGCCAGTTCAACGCCGCAGCCGAGAAATCGCTCGCGGCCTTCTCGCGCCCGACCGTCGTCGTCAGAAGCGATGGGTTACTCACCACCACCATCCGGTTGGTCTCCACCCGCAGATTCGGATCGTTCACCGCACCCTTCTCGACCATCGCTGCGAGGTAAAGCGGGGCGTGGTGATCCTCCATCCGGTCCCGCTCGATCCTCTCCTGCCGATGGTCGGTTTCCCCCCAGAAACGCTCGTCCGCCCGCAGCAGAGGCGTCAGGTGGATGTTCTGGATGCTCGCTTCCTCCGCGCCTTCGAAGATCTCCAAGGAACGGCTTCGCCCTGCCAGCGTGAATCGCAGCCCGCCCAGCCCTCGGGAAACCGGGGTCCCTTCCCGGACATAAACCGGCACGCTGAAATCCTTCCGCAAAGGTTGACCCGGCACCTGCACCGCGTAGACGACGCGGTCATCCCGGACCACGACTCCCACTTCGCGAAGAAATCGCTCCAGCTCCGGCGTTTCCCGGTCAGCGTCCAGCGTCAGCCAAAGTGCGCCGCGCTCGCTCTTCCAAAACGCTCGAAGCGCCTGCATCTCGCTTTCCGGGGGATCGTAACGAGGCGCTGCCAATACCACCAAATCGGCGTCGTCCGGCACCGAGGGATCCACCGCCAGGTCCAGGTAGTTCACCTCCGCGTTTTGCCGGGAACCCATCACCCGCACTTCTTCAAAGACATCGCGCAGGTAGTCGCTTCCCTGATACCCGGTCACGACGTAGATGCTCCTCGGCTCGCCCTCGGTCACCTCGATCAGGCTGCCCGTGATCGCGATCTCACCCGCGAATCGGGTCACCCGGCCCGTCCCATCCCGGAACACGAACGCCGCTTCCGGCAGAACGCGCACCTGCCGCCCACGCGCCACGATGACCGCATTGTCCTCCAGGCTAACACCGTGCCTCGATTGCACCTCCAGCGCCCTCGCCGGTTGACGCGCGGGGTCGATGAACTCCACCGACAAACGCTTGTCGCCATTGCGCTGGTATTCTTCCACCAGCGCACGCATGTCGTCGTAAACGTCCGAGCCGCGCATGAAGGCCACGATCACTTCCACTTTCGAGGGTAGATTGCGCAGCGTCGAGAGCGTGGCGGGCGAAAGCGTGAAACGCTCGTTCTGAGTCAAATCCGCCTTCGCGTAGTGACGGAAACTCAGATAGTTCACGATCGAGAAAATCCCGATCAGGGCCGCCAGCTGAATCGCCACCAGGCTCCACGTCCGCTGACCGGCCGTCAACCGGTTCGCCCACGCCCTGACCTTCGTCCCAAGCGCTCGCACTCGTTTGAGATTCAAACCTGCCATCTCCGGTGTTCCAGGATGTAGAGTGTCACCACCAGCACCAGGGCGGCCGAACTCGTGTAGTAAATTAGCGGTCGCGAATCGATCAGCCCCTGTGAGAACAGTTTGATGTGCTCGAAGGTGGAAAAGTAACTGACCCTTTTCACCACATCGGCCGGCATCCGCGACGCAAGGACGTGTGCGAAGCCCAGGAAAAAGTGACACGTCACCAGACAAAACGCAATCATGGCCGCGATGACCTGATTCTGCGTCAGGGAGGAAGCCAGGCACCCCAGCGCCACGTTGAAGGCCCCGATAAACAAGAGAATCAGATAGGTGCCCAGGAATTCGCCCCCATGAAACGCCGCGCCACTCCCTGAAATCGCCTCGAAGATGGCAAAGTGCAGCATCGTCGGCGCCCAGATCACGCAGTAGAAAATCAGCGTGGCCACATACTTCGACAACAGCACGCTCAACTCACTCACCGGTGCCGTCATCAGCGTTTCGAATGTCCCCTGCTTCTTCTCCTCAGCGAAAAGCCGCATCGTGATCAACGGAAACAGAAGGAAAAACACCATCCAGAACCAGAGCGAGTTGAAAGTTAGATACAGCAGGCTGCTTTGCGACACCTGACCGGCCATGCCATCCACGGCGAATCGAAACGCCACCCCCGTCAGGATCAGGACGAATCCCATCACGACATAGGCGAACGGCCCAGCAAAGATCGATCTCAGCTCCTTCTGAAGGAGAATCGGAAAGGTCCGCCCGAATCGGCCTGGCTGTTTCAAACTCATCATCCGTGCCGGTCTTGTGCGGTCAATTCGGCAAACACGTCTTCGAGCTGCGCCGTCTCCAGCGTCAATTCCCGCATCGCCCATCCCTCTTCCACGGCCACCCGATGGATGGCTTCCCGCGTGTCGGCTTTCCCGTTCACTCTCAGCTCCAGGCTCGTCCACTCCCCTTCCCGGTGCCGCACAGCCACCTTCTTCACACTGGGCAGAGACTTCAACCGCGCCGCCAGTTCCTTCGGATCCCCCTTGATCTGCGTTCGCACAATGCCAGACCCCCGAAGCTGCCCTCCCAGCTCGTCCATCGTCCCGCTCGCTTTGATCCGGCCCCGGTCGATAATGATGGCGCGCCCACAGGTCATCTCCACCTCAGGAAGAATGTGCGTCGACAATAGCACCGTGTGACGCTTCGCCAGATTCCGGATCAGTTCCCTGACCTGACGAATTTGATTCGGATCCAATCCATTCGTCGGCTCGTCCAGGATCAACAACTCGGGTTCGTGCACCAAGGCGTCAGCCAAACCCACGCGTTGCCGGTAACCCTTCGAAAGACTGTCGATCAGGGAGCGCCTCACTTCCGTCACGCCACATAGATCCATGACCTCCCCGACTCGCACCCGCATCGCTTTTCCCTCCATTCCCTTCAACTGCGCCCGGTAACGGAGATACTCTTTGACCCGCATCTCCCCATACAACGGAACATTCTCCGGCATGTAACCGATGCGGAGCCGGCCCTGCAGCGACTGCGTCGCCATGTCGAATCCCGCGATCCGCACCTCGCCCGACGTCGGCGCAAGAAATCCCGCCAAAATCCGCATCGTCGTGGTCTTGCCAGCGCCGTTCGGTCCCAGAAAACCAACCACCTCCCCCTTCTCGACGTCGAACGAGATCGCATCCACCGCCACCTGTCGACGGTAGCGTTTCGTCAGGTCGCGGACATGGATCATTGACATGGATTCAGGAAGGGACGGGCCAGCCACCCGGAAAATTCGCCCCCACCCATAGTCGCCGAGCACCCGCTTGACAAGCCCGCGTCCGAACGAGCAGCCAAGCGTTTTTCCAGCAGAATTTCGTCGAATTTCCCCAGTAAGCGCCGACCGTAACACGAAGACTGGAATTACCGGTAAATCTTGCTACCGCTACGCCAATGAACGCCTCCGTGTCCCCCCGGCTGAACGCCGATCTCCTCGACGAAACCTACGCCCTTTGGAAGCGCGATCCCGGGTCCGTCGATGCCGTGTGGGCGGCGTTCTTCGAAGGCTTCGAAATCGGGGCTAACGGCTCCCATGCGCCCGATGACACCGGCGAGAGATCGACCAAGGAACTGGATCTCGCTCGGCGCGCTCGCGTCGTCAGCATGATCTATAACTACCGGATTCTTGGCCACAGCCAGGCATGGCTCGACCCACTCAGCAAAAAGCCGCCCCGCAATGAACGTCTTTCCCTTGACTCCCTCGGATTCACCCAGGCCGACCTCGACTGGGAGGTCCAGTCTCAGTTCTTCCGTGGCGCAGAGCGCATGCCCCTCCGCCAAATGATCGAACTCCTCGATCGCACTTACTGCGACCGCATCGGGTTCGAGTTCATGCACATCCAGGATACCGAGGTCCGTCACTGGCTGAGGGACCGGATCGAATCCCGGCATCAGACCTTCACTCCTTCACCCGCCGAAAAGCGTCAGTTTCTGGATTGGCTGATCGAGTCCGAATCCTTCGAACAGTTTCTTCACAGGAAGTACGTCGGTCAGAAGCGCTTCGGCCTCGAGGGTGGTGAATCCCTCATGGTCGCCCTGGGCACCATCCTCGAAGAAGGCGCCGAGTCCGGCTTCCGCCACATCGTCATGGGAATGGCTCACCGCGGCCGGCTGAACGTCCTGGCAAGCTTCCTGCGGAAGCCTCTCAAAATCATCCTCTACGAGTTCAGCGAAAATTACGTGCCAAACGTCACCATGGGCGATGGCGACGTGAAGTACCACCTCGGCTTCGAAACCACCCGGACCGCCGAGAACGGGGCGGAGGTGGGGATTTCCTTGGCCGCGAACCCGAGCCACTTGGAAGCCGTGAACGCCATCGTGGAAGGAAAAGCCCGCGCCCGTCAGGCCATGCTTAAACGACAGGGCCAGGAATCGGCTGGACGAAAAGCGATCGTGCCGGTTCTCATCCATGGCGACGCCGCCTTCGCGGGTCAGGGCAGTGTGGCTGAGGTGCTGAACCTTTCCCAGCTGCCTGGCTACCGGACCGGGGGCACCATTCACCTGATCATCAACAATCAGATCGGCTTCACCACCCTGCCAGACGACGCTCGCTCGTCCGCCTACTGCACCGACGTGGCGAAAATGATCGAAGCCCCCGTCTTCCACGTCAATGGAGACCATCCCGAGGAGGTCGCCTTCGCCACACGGCTCGCCATCGAATTCCGCCAAACCTATCACCGGGACGTCGTCATCGACATCGTCTGCTACCGCCGCCATGGACATAACGAGGGAGATGAACCCGCTTTCACCCTCCCCCACATGTACCGAAGCATCCAGAGCCAGGCCAGCACCGCCAAGCTATACGAATCCCACCTCACCGACCAAGGGGTCGTGGCCCCCGGAGACGTCGAACAGACGCGCCAGCAGTGTCTGGAACGCATGAACCACGAGTTCGATCAGCTCAAAGAGCACGAAAAACGCGGCGATAGCCACGTCTTTGCCGGTTCGACCGGTGTCATCCAGCCCGCCTATTCCCACAAATCCTTCCCCACCGGGATCGAAGCCAAGACCCTCGAACACATCGGTCTCAAACTCACCGAACTCCCGGAGGGCTTCGATGCCCACGACAAACTCGACAAGCGCTTTCTCGCGCCCCGGCGCAAGGCGGCCATGGACGGCGGGCCCTACAATTGGTCGTTTGCCGAAGCCCTGGCTTTCGGCTCCCTCCTCCTGGAAGGCCACAGTGTTCGTCTATCTGGTCAGGACTCCCGGCGGGGCACCTTCAGCCAACGCCACGCCGTCCTGTATGACGTTCAGACCCGCAAGCGCTTCTTCCCCTTGCGCCACCTCACGGACGATCGCGCCTCCCAAGGCCAATTCGACGTCTTCAACAGCCATCTGTCCGAAGTCGGCGTCCTCGGCTTCGAGTATGGCTTCACGATCGTTGCCCCGGACACACTGGTCTTGTGGGAGGCTCAGTTCGGCGACTTCGCCAATGGCGCACAGGTCATTATCGACCAGTTCCTTTCCTCGGCCGAGTCGAAGTGGTCGCAACCGTCCAGCGTGGTCATGCTGCTGCCGCACGGCTACGAAGGCATGGGGCCGGAGCACTCGAGCGCGCGTCTGGAACGCTTCCTCCAACTCTGCGCCGAAAACAACATTCAGGTCTGCTACCCCTCGACCCCAGCTCAGTATTTCCACCTGCTGCGTCGCCAAGCCCTGCGGCCCGTGCGCAAACCGCTTGTCGTCATGACTCCCAAGAGCCTTCTCGGCCACCCCGAGTGCGTGAGCCATGAAGCGGATTTGACGGGCGAGACCGCCTTCCGGGAAATGCTCGATGATCCCTCCCTTTCCAATGATCCGGATGACGTCACACGGTTGGTCTTCTGCTCCGGCAAGGTCTACTACGATCTCGTCAAATACCGGCGGGAACACGAAATTCGGAACGCGGCCATCATTCGCGTCGAGCAGTTCTATCCCTACCACCGGCTCCTGATGAAGCAAATCGTTAGCCGCTACCCCCGTGCCAACAAGAAGTGGGTCTGGTGCCAGGAAGAACCCAAGAACATGGGAGCCTGGACCTTCATGGTCCCGCGTCTACAGCACCTCGCGGATGCCCTCGCCGGCGGACACGTCCATATCCGATATGCCGGACGCGATCCCAGTGCCAGCCCAGCTGCGGGAGCCAAAACCATTCATCTCAGAGAACAGGCCAAACTCGTCGAGGACGCTTTCTCCGTCTGAACCTCCATCACGTCCGCCCAGTCGCTTCAATCTTTCATGAGTCAAGAAGTCCGCATTCCCTCCGTCGGCGAATCCATCACCGTTGGCACCATTGCCACATGGCACAAACAAGACGGTGACTTCGTCCAGCAAGGCGACGTCCTGCTCACGCTCGAGACGGATAAAATCTCCACGGAAGTTCCTGCTGAAGCCACGGGAACGTTGAGCATCCAGGTTCCCGAAGGCGAGGAAGTCGACATCGGCGCCGTCGTGGGCTCCATCGCACCCGGGGAAGCACCGTCCGCTTCGAACGCCGAGCCTTCCGAAGAGCCTGCCCAACCCAAACCCAAACCCAAACCCGAACCCGAACCGGAGACTGAGTCCGCCACTCCATCCCCTTCCCCTCGATCGGAAGAACACGATCCTTCGAAATTCGTCGCTTTCCCTTCTTCCGAAACCGGTGCATCCGACCCACCCGCTCCTTCCACCCCACCGGTAACAGCGAGCCCTTCACCAAAACCGGAGGGTGACCGGGTGACCCGCTCAAAGATGTCTCCTCTGCGGCGGAAGATCGCCGAGCACCTCGTCAATGCTCAGCAGACCGCTGCCATGCTGACGACCTTCAACGAGTGTGACATGAGCGCCGTCATGAAGCTCCGCAAAGAACTTCAGGAGTCGTTCGTCGCCAAATACGGCGTCAAGCTGGGCTTCATGTCGTTCTTCATCAAATCCGTCGTCGAGGCCCTCAAGACCGTGCCACAAGTCAATGGCCGCATTGACGGGCAGGAGATCGTTCAAAACCATTTCTACGACATCGGCGTGGCCATCGGAACGGATCGTGGCCTCATCGTCCCAGTCCTTCGAAACTGCGACCAAAAGAACTTTGCAGCGATCGAGAACGAGATCATCGATTACGCGAACCGCGCCAGAGAAGGAAAGATCGAGTTGAGCGATCTCGAGGGTGGCGTTTTCACCATCTCAAATGGCGGCATTTATGGCTCACTGCTCAGCACACCCATCCTGAATTTTCCCCAGAGCGCCATCCTGGGGATGCACGCCATCGTTGAGCGCCCGGTCGCCAGGGACGGCGAAGTCGTGATTCGACCCGTCATGAACTTGGCTCTCAGCTATGACCACCGGTTGATCGACGGTAAAGAAGCCGTGACTTTCCTCGTCCGCGTCAAGGAATGCATCGAACAGCCTGCCCGGCTGATGATCGAGGCCTGAGATCTGCGAGTGCTTTTCTTCTTTGGAGATCCAGTCCTCGGAGGTGGAGAGAGGCATCCTCACACCGCCCGCCCCTCGCCAAACTCCAAACCCGTATACTGGGTAGCTTCCGGATGATGCACTAATGGGTGCACGACATGCAGCCCGTAAAAGATTCGTGCCGCCGGAACCAGAGCGTCTTGTAGAGATACAGCGGGATCGGCCGAAAGAGGTCCGGGTCCCCTTCGAAACTCACCGACCCGTCGGGAGCAAACGTCTTTGATGCCGTCCACTCCTGCGCGTGCCGCCGGTAAACCACTTCGACGTCTTCTGGCCACTCGCTCATCAAACGGCGGAGTTCGAAAAAGGGAAAGATCCGGCCCGTGTTCGCGAACTGCTGAATCCGCGTTGGCCGTTCCGTAGGCGAAGTGATGTCGGGTAGCGACACCAATACCTCGACCAGGTCCCGTTGGAACGGGAAAACATCGATCCGGCGGAGGAAGAGATGGTTCCCAAAGCTTTCGCTTCGAAGGTTGCTATACATCGAGAAGGAGGTTTGCGTCTTGAGTCCCAGCCAGGGATTCAGCCCGTTCCCGATCACCAGCAGGACCACGAGCCATGCCGGGTTCCACCGGGCCCGGATCCCCCAAATCGAAGCTTCGCTTCGGGTCCGCCAAAGCACGACGAGGTAGCTGCCGCCCAGTAGCAATCCCCAAAGGAGCCAATAGGCAAAGCCAAGCCGGTTCGCCACCCCGAAGGCCTCCATGTTCCGGCCGGTCTGCAGGTAGATCGCCGCCTGAGTGAACAGCACCGCCAGAAAAACCACAATCGCCAATCGCCCCGCCGCGCCCAGCGCATCGATCCGCCCCGGAAGTCGCTCGGACATCCGCGAAAACCAACCAACCGTCTGTTGCCGCAGCAACTCCGGGCGCCCTTTGGTCAGGAACAGGAAGAGCGCGGCGAAGATCAGCGAGCTGAAGCTGTAAATCCCGGGTGCGGGATGGATCGAGAGCCAAATGTGGAAAAAGAACGCCGCCAGGAATCCCAGAGCGCGCAGCCTTGGCACCATCAATAGAAGCGGAATTCCTGCCTCGAACGCCAGTGAACCATAAATCGCCAGGTTCAGGGACCAAACGCCGGTCGGCACGAAGGGGAGAATTTCGGCGATTTCCAAGTGCAGCTGACTGGCACAGCTCACTTCGGTATTGAGATAATCCCAGTTCAGCTTCTGAATGACCGCCCAGAAATACATGATGATGATTTCCACCCGCATCACCGGCGCGAACGCAGCTAGCGTCAATCCGCTTGCGAATCGGACCGGGGGCCGGTTCAACGCATACCCCAAGCCAATCAAGAGCAGCAAACTCGTCAGCCCTCCAAACACCGGGTTGGGCGGTGAATCCGTGAACGCCAGAAACACCGCTTTGATCACGGCGGCTACTGCGAACGGGCCGAAACGCCGGACGATCTCCCGAACCAGGGTCGCCCGGGCGGGCAGCCCTCTTCGCCCCGCCCATACGGCCCAACCCAAACCCACCAGGAGCGTCAAGTTCAGCATCCCTTCGAAGAGGATGTGATTGGGCACGAAAGGCAGCTTGTAGTAGAGATTGATCAGCGAGCTCGCAACCAACGCGCCGAATCGCACCAGACACCGCGGCTCCAGAATCACACAAGCCGCCGAAAAGGTCAGTAGCCAACCGGGCCACGTCTCGAGCCAAAAAGTAAAGGCGAGCTGGTGAACCAGGGTCGTGATGCCCCAGATCAGCGCGAAAGTCGAAAAGTCGCACTTTAGCCCATCGCTTTCGGCGGCAGGCTCACGATCGGGAACCGGTGACGCTGGCATCCGTCGAACCATAGCCCCATCCCGTCGACCGGAAAAGCCTGACGTTGATACAAATGGAGGGGGAACCGGAAGGTGGCGATCCTACTTCTCGAGGATCTCGACCTCATAGCCGTCGGGATCGGTCACGAAGGCCATCTTCGACTTGGCCCCGCTCGGAAACGCATCGCGCCAGTCAGACGGCCAGATTTCCACCCCCTGCTTCTCCAAACCGTCGCAGTAACTCATGATATCCGGCACACCGATCGCCGTGTGCATCAGATCCTCCGGGAAGGTCACGTCGAAGTCCGGTGAGTAGCAAAGTTCCAGGAAGTGGTCATTGCCGTCCAATTCCAGGAATGCCAACTGATTGCCCGCCGGCGATTTGTCCGTCCGCCGCGTCAGCTTGAAACCCAAGGTTTCGTAGAAAGCGATGGTCTTTTCCAGGTCGCTGACCCGGATCCGCGTATGAAGAAATTTGATCATCTCAGTGGCCGTCAGTGGAATGCTTAATTCCTGAGAAAAAGCGGCATCTCTCCGTCCACATTGGTGCCGCTGGGCACGTCCATCCGCTCCTCTGGATTCACTCCTTTCAAGAACTGAAAGAGGTCGCTGTCAGTGGACAACACCATCGTGCTCTCCGCGTCCATGATGTTCTCATAAATCTCCATCGTCCGGATGAACTCGTAAAACGCAACGCTCTCCGCATTCTGATTATATGCCGAGGCGTAAATGCGTGTCGCTTCCGCTTCGGCCTCACCAGCGATTTCCTGAACCGTTCGATAGGCTTCCGATTCGATCTGCTTCAACTCGCGATCCATCTTACCCAGAATCCGGCTGGCCTCCTCTTCGCCTTCGGAACGAATCTGGTCGGCAATCTGCTTCCGCTCACTACTCATCCGTTCATAAATCCCTCGGATCACTTCCTGGTCCCGGTAGTTCACGCGCTTGAAGCGGATGTCGAGAAGCTCGATGCCTAAGGGCTGAACCTCCCGTCGAGCCTGCTCGAGAATCAATGCTTCGATCCGCGGGCGCCCCTCCTCGATTTCCTCAAGCTGCGTAATCCCATCATCCCCATTCTCGGGCTCGCGCCCCTTGGTGCTGCGCACCACTTCGACCAATTCATGTCTCGCCACCGACTTCATCGTCTCGCCACCGAGAATCGCATCCAGCCTGGACTCTGCTCGTCGGGAGTTTTGAAGCCGCCGGAAAAAGAGGAGCGGGTCATCAATTCGCCAACGCGCAAAGGTGTCGACCTGGATAAAACGCTTGTCCCTTGTCTGCATCGGCGTCGAAGCCCCATCCCATTCCAGGATCCGGCGATCCAGTTTGTTTACTTTCTGGACGAAAGGGATTTTGAGATGGAGGCCTTCCTTTTGAATCGGCTCCCCGATCGGCTCTCCGAACTGCGTGATGATGGCCTGTTCCGACGGCGTGATCACATACAGCCCGGAAGCAGCCAGTCCGGCCACGGCTGCCAATAAAATGAGAAGAATCAGTCCTTTCATCGTCTTTCCTTTCGGTTCACCAGTTCGCGCTCAGTTCATTTTCTCTCCCCCATCCAGCTGGAGCAAGGGCAGGATCTGTTGTGCATCCTCATCGAGGAACACCTTCCGTCCAATCTGAGGCAAAACCTCGTTCATCGTCTCGATGTAGATCCGGCGCTTCGTCACCTCTGGCGCCTTCTGAAATTCCCCGAAGACGGCATTGAATCGCGCAGCGTCCCCTTCCGCCTCATTGATTCGCTTCAAAGCGAAACCCTCCGCCTCGGCGATTCGCCGCTCGGCGGCCCCTCGCGCCGGCGGGATGGCGCTCTTGTATTGCCGGTTGGCCTGGTTGATCGTCGTCTGCTTTTGCTGCTGAGCCGTGTTCACCTCTTGGAAAGCCGCTCTGACCGCTTGAGGCGGGTTGACCTCCTTCATTTGAATTTGATCGATGTTCAAACCAATCTGATAACTCGCCAGGAGATCCTGAAGCAATGTCCGCGCCTCCAACTCCACCGACGCCCGGCCAATCGTCAGCACTTCGTCCACCGTCCGGTCTCCGACCACTTGGCGCATCACCGACTCGGTCGCGTCCCGAAGGGTGAGCTCCGGGTTGCGAACGCTGAAAAGGTAGTTCTCCGGGTCGCTAATCCGATACTGGATCACCCAGCTCACGTCGACCGAGTTCAAATCCCCGGTCACCATGTCGCGCTCCAAGGCTTGCTCCCGCGGATTCGGAACATACTGAAACGGATTCGTAGCCCCCGGCGAACCAAATCCGAACTCCAACGTCAGCTGCCGCTCCACCGGAACCACGAACTTGCGGTCGATGCCATACGGCAACCGAAAGTGAAGCCCGTTCTCTCGCGGCTTACCCTGGACCTTGCCGAGCCGCAAGACTACCGCCACGGAGTCGGCTGGAACGGAGTAGACCGACGTGAAGGCGCCAACCACGATGAGCGCGAGGAAGAGAACCCCGGCAATTTTTGATACGGAGAGATTAAACTCTGGAATGTTGGGAGGGCTGCTCATCGAAAGTTTTACGATTGGGGGTTTTTACTGGAAATACGAATACTTCACCCAGAGCGGCATTCGCGGTGCGGATCAAGCGGTTTCCACTCGGCATCAAGACCAAACGCCCGACCGCCAAATCTCATTCCGCCACTCGCTCCAGTTCAAATGAGCCGACATTGCTCTTGTCCGACCGGAACGTCGCCGTGAAAGTCGTCGCGGTCAGCTTGCCGCGGTGATGGTAAGTCCCAAAGGGAGGCAGGCGCTTGCTTCCTTCGACGTGGACCACACCCTGCCTTTCCTCCGCTTCACAGGTGATCTTGAAGGCGCCCTTCATCCCTCCGGCCCAGGTCGCCCAGTAGTGGAACAGATACTCGTCATCACCCGTCTTCGTCACCACACAGCGCAGGTCCCCGGTGTGCCCGTTCTTGTCGCTGATCCAAACCCCTTCCCACGCACCTTCGATCCCCGCCTTCGATACCGGCGCCCCCTGAGCCGATTTCCAGGCATTCCGGTAACCCGGAGTTGCGCACGAAACGAGGAAAAGCAGGGCCGCACCGGACACCGCAAGAGCACGAAACGCCTTCAGAGCTAATCTGGACTTCATGAATAAACCTCGGCTCCCGATTCACGGAACTCGCGGGCCTTCTCTTCCATCCCGGCCTTAAGCGCCTCTTCCGCCTCCATTTCCTTCTCCGCCGCATACTTGCGGACGTCCTCGGTGATCCGCATGGAGCAGAACGAAGGACCGCACATCGAACAGAAGTGCGCGGTCTTTGCCCCGTCCTGCGGCAGCGTCTCGTCATGAAACTCCCTCGCCCGTTCCGGATCGAGCGACAGGTTGAATTGATCCTCCCACCGGAATTCGAACCGCGCCTTCGACAAGGCGTTGTCCCGTTCCTGCGCAGCGGGGTGCCCCTTCGCCAAATCGGCGGCATGCGCGGCAATTTTGTAGGTGACCACACCCTCCCGCACGTCCTCGCGATTCGGCAGGCCCAGGTGTTCCTTCGGAGTCACATAGCAGAGCATCGCCGTGCCATACCAACCGATCATTGCGGCGCCAATGCCACTCGTAAAGTGATCATACCCCGGCGCCACGTCCGTCGTCAAAGGCCCCAATGTGTAGAACGGCGCTTCGTGACACCACTCCAACTGCTTGTCCATGTTCTCCTTGATCATGTGCATCGGCACGTGACCAGGTCCCTCACACATCACCTGAACTCCTTTCTCCCACGCGATCTTCGTCAACTCGCCCTGAACCTTCAATTCCCCAAACTGCGCCTCATCATTTGCATCGGCGATCGAGCCAGGCCTCAACCCATCCCCGATTGAGAAGGAGATGTCGTAGGCAGCCATCAAATCGCAGATCTCCCGCCAGTGCTCATACAGGAAGTTTTCCCGGTGATGATACAGGCACCACTTCGCCATAATCGAACCTCCGCGACTCACGATCCCGGTCATTCGCTTCGCCGTCAGTGGCACGAATCGCAGCAGCACGCCCGCGTGGATCGTGAAGTAATCCACCCCCTGCTCTGCCTGCTCGATCAGCGTGTCGCGAAAAACCTCCCAGTTCAGGTCTTCGACTCGCCCGTTGACCTTCTCCAACGCTTGGTAAATCGGCACCGTCCCCACGGGAACCGGCGAGTTTCGGATGATCCATTCTCGCGTCGAATGGATGTTCTTTCCTGTCGAGAGATCCATGATCGTGTCCGCGCCCCATCGCGTCGCCCACCGCAGTTTTTCGACCTCTTCGTCGATGGTTGAGGCGACCGCGGAATTCCCGATGTTGGCGTTGATCTTCACCAGGAAATTCCGGCCAATGATCATCGGTTCGAGTTCGGGATGATTCACGTTGGCAGGGATGATCGCGCGCCCCCGGGCCACCTCGTCCCTGACGAACTCCGGCGTGATCGGATCGGGAATCTGAGCGCCGAAACCCTCGCCGGGATGGCGATGCCCGAGTTCGTTTCGCTCAGTCGGCCCGGAGTCCCGAAGCTTCTCGCGGCCCAGATTCTCCCGGATCGCCACATACTCCATCTCGGGAGTGATGATGCCCTTCCGCGCATACCACAGCTGAGAAACCGGAGCGCCTGTCCCGCGCCTGGGTGAGCGTCTGAGGCCGGGGTAGATCTTCAGCCGGTTTCGCTCGCTCTTACCCTCGTTGAACCGTTCTGCATGCTCATCGGACAAATACCCGTCGTCCTCCGGCCGCGTGTCGCGCCCATCGTAAGTTTCCGTATCGCCTCGGGCCTCGACCCACTCCTCGCGCAAAGGTGGCAAACCTTGCTCCACCTTCCCATCGAATGCCGGGTCGCCCCAGGGGCCTGACGTGTCGTAAAGGCGCACCGGCGCATTCGGCTCTTGCCGCTCGTCCACGTGTTTCGTCGGGCTCAGGGTGACCTCACGCATCGCCACCTGCAAACCCGGATACTGCTCGCCCGGCACGTAGATCCGGTGGCTTTTCGGGAATAGGCTCTCTTCTCGGCGCCGCTCGATTTGGGGGGGCTTGGCTTTGATCATCTCGGTCTTGGGTCTCCGCGTTCGGGTGATGATACGGGGGCTTCCAGACCGGAGATGTCGGTTGCGGCGTGATCTCCCTGCGACGGCATTACCCGCTTCAGGTTCGAAGGGTTCCCTCAGAATGGGATCTCAGCCGGCGAATAAACGCTCCAGCACCCCCGTCATCGCTTTGGAGCCTAGTGCGCCCCACCATCCATGTCAAACTCCCCACCCCTTCCCGGGAGGAAGCGTTTGCGGGTGACGATGCCAGGGTGCAGGGTGCCACCGTCGCTCATGGTTAAGATCATCGACCGTTACATCGGGAAGCAGGTCCTTTTCGCCACCCTTTTCGCGGTGTTCGTCCTCAGCGTGGTTCTCGTCCTCGGGAACATCTTCCAGAAGCTCATCTCTGAACTCGATCGACACCCCGACCTTGGCTGGGGCTTCGTTTTCGAGTTCATGCTCAACGTCTTGCCCTTCTCGTTGATCTTTACCATCCCCTGGGGCCTTCTCACCTCGATCCTCCTGATCTACGGACGCCTCTCGGCTGACAACGAACTCACCTCTCTGCGCATGTCGGGGCTCAGCATGCCGCGGATTTGCGCCCCCGTCTTCGCCGTCGGCCTCCTCGCCACCCTCGTGACTTTTCTCATGAACGTGGAAATCGCCCCGCGTTCCCAAGCCAAAATCGCCAAAATCTTCTTCGAACTCGCCACCGAAAATCCCGGCGCCATGTTCGTCGAGGACGAGGTCGTCAACACCCTGCCAGGCTACTCCATTTACACCGAAAAACGCGAACTACTCGACGAAGAAACCGGCCGCTACCGCCTGACCAACCTCCTCCTCGTCAAGCTCAACGAACGCAAGCGCCCGGATATTTTCATCCGCGCACGGGAGGCCGAAATCGGATTTGAAAAGGGGAACTTCGATACCCTTTTCATGAATCTCAACGATGCGCATATCGAAAAGGCCTCCAGCATCGAGTCCTCGGAATTCGATCAGCATCAAATGGTCAAGCCGGGTGACGCCACCCTCCAGCTCTCGCTCACCGAGCTGCGCGAGAAACACCGCAAATCCCGGCCGAGTTTCATGACCGTCCCAGAACTCCAGAACGAGATCCGGAATGAAACCGATCCAGTCCGGAAAGCCTCGCTCAAAACCGAAATGAGCAAGCGGTTCTCCCTTTCCCTCGCCTGCCTCACCTTCTGCCTCGTCGGTGTCCCCCTCGGCGTCCGCGCTCAACGTCGCGAAACCTCCATCGGCTTCGCCCTCAGCCTCATCGTGGCGATCAGCTATTTCCTCTTCATCGTTGTGGCCGAGGTCTTCCACGAAAACCCAGCCGCACGACCGGAACTTCTCATGTGGACGCCCAACGTCGTCTTTATGACCCTGGGCGCCGTCCTCTTCTATCGGCTCAGCCGCCGATAATGCGCTTTCGCGCCAAAGGGCCGCCGCTACTTCCCGCTCACGGCGATGCCTTCCGCCCCACCCGCTCCCGGAACCACCCTCGCACTTGCTCCGAGACCGGCCCCGGAAAGCGCAGGGCATGACCGTCCACCGCCGTGATTGGAAGGATTTCCCGCAACGTCGAGGTCAAAAACGCTTCCTCCACCCCCGTCAGCTCCGTCAACGGAAGGTCGATCTCCTTCACCGCCAGACCGTGCGCCTCGCACAATTCAAGAACGACGGCGCGCGTCACACCAGGCAAGCAGCCCGCACTCAGCGGAGGCGTGATCAGTTGACCATCCTGCACGACGAAGATGTTCGAACCCGTTCCTTCGCAGAGCTGGCCTCGCGTGTTCCCGAACACCGCCTCGTTGGCACCACGCTCCTTCGCCGTTGCCAACGCAATCACATTTTCGCCATACGACGTCGTTTTGATCCCGGCCAAGGCCCCGCGCTCGTTCCGGGAATACGGCACGGTGATCACCGGCCCCTCTTCGGGATGATGTGGCAGATCCCCGCAGGCCACCACCACCGTTTCACCCCCATTACCCTTTTCACTTCCCAAGGGCGCGCGCCCGGCCGTCACCGTGATCCGAAGCCGGGCATCCACGTCCATCATGCCGTTCCCCTCCAGCACGGCCGCCATCGCCTCGACCAGCGTGTCACGACTTGGCGCGTTCAGATGAAACACTTTCGCCGCCCGCTCGAGCCGCGCATAGTGCCGCTCGAACTCGAAAGGCGTTCCACGGTAGCTCTTCAGCGTCTCAAAGACACCATCTCCGGTCAGAAACCCGTGATCGAAGGCCGAGACCGCCGCTTCCTCTGCCGGAGTCAACTCACCATTCAACCAGACCCAGGCCACTTGCTGCGACGGCGCCTGGGAAGCGCGCGGCTGCGATTGCATTTTCCTCATCTCTGCTCTTCTTCTCGAAAGCTCAACTTCTCTTCGCTTCGGCCCCCACATTTTCCTTCCTGACCCTCCAAACGGGAAAGAATATTAGATTAACCGTAATTTTCAAGTCTTCGAGTGTTCTGGGCCATTCTCACCTGTCTCTCTTGGGCCTGCTCCGCCGTCGCGGGCCAGCGCGCCTCCCTTGCCGCCGGCAGCCTCAGAGCCAATCTCCTGCGTCTCGTCCTGGCCACCGCTCTGCTCGCGGCCGCAGCCTTCCTCTTCCAAGCTTCCCCTTTCTCTCTCCACGCTTCCCTCTGGCTCTTCGCCAGCGGCTTGGCTGGTTTTGGCGTGGGCGACGTCGCCCTCTATCTCGCCCTTCCACGGATCGGCTCCCGGCTCACTGTGCTCATCACTTTCTGCCTCGCTCCCGTGATCGCCGGATGGGGTGAATGGATCTGGTATCGCGAAACCCTCAGCCTTCGGGAATGGTTCTGGGTTGCGTTCATTCTGACCGGCGTGTCCCTTGCTCTCCGCCCCAGCTCCCCCGCCCAGTCCCGGCACGGAAGCCCCATGGCTGGCGTGGCGGCCGCGGTGGTGGCGGCTGCGGGCCAGGGCTTCGGCGCCCTTCTTACCCGAGCGGCAAACCACGCCGCGGCGATGGAAAATCTGGCCATTCCGGCTCTGCACCAGGCTTTTCAGCGCGTCCTCGCCGGACTCGTCTTTGCGCTGCTACTCAATCTAGTGCTCCGGTCTCAGCCGGCACGAGCGCAACCCTTGCTCGCTCCGCTACCCCTTCGAGCATGGGGTTGGCTGCTTGCCGCGACGCTCGGCGGCCCCGTCATCGGGCTGACTTTTTATCAGGAGGCACTTCGTCACCACTCCAGCGCCCTGGTGCTTGCTGTCGTCGCGATGACCCCCATTTTCACGATTCCCCTCGCATTCTTCATCGAGCACGACCGGCCTGGCCCGCTGGCGCTGGCAGGATCGGCGCTGGCTTGTGCCGGCATGGCGTTCCTCGCCACCAGCTAACGACGCTTGACGCCCGTGCCGTCTCGTGCGTGAAATGGCGCCATGAAAGCCTTCCTCCCCATCCTGGTCCTCTTGCTCATCGGAATCGGAGGCGCCGCCGCGGCTGACCCGATTTCCCTCTTCGACGGCAAAAAGCTCGGGAACTGGAAACCGATCAACTTCGGCTCGCAGGGCGAAACGCACATCAAAGATGGCGAACTCCGCCTCGATCAAGGTGAACCGCTGACCGGCGTGGTCTGGAATGGGAAACTCCCGGAAGCCAAGCATTACGAGATTCGAATGAAGGCCAAGCGCGTCGAGGGGAGCGACTTCTTCCTGGCGTTGACCTTTCCCGTAGAGAAGCAGGTTTGCACCTTCGTGGTCGGGGGATGGGGAGGCGGCCTCGTCGGAATCTCCAGCATCAATGGCATGGACGCCGCCGAGAACGAGACCGGTTCGTCCCACTTTTTCGAAAAGGACCGCTGGTATCAGGTCCGGGTCCGGGTCGAACCTGGATGGCTCTCGTGTTGGATCGATGATGAACAGGTCGTCGATCTCGACATCCGCGGCGTCCGCCTGTCGATGAGACCAGGAGCGATCGAAGCGTGCGCGCCGCTCGGTTTGGCCACCTACCAAACCTGGGGCGCCTACAAGGACATCGTTTGGGTTCCCCTGGGCAAAGACGACTGATCACCGCGGGACTGGCCCCCGGCATTCGGTTACCACCCGCTTCACACCGGCGCCATCTCCAGCCATGGACGTCCTCTTCGCGTTCAAGAAGGGCATCGCGCCGCTGCTCATGCCCGGGCCCATCCTCGCGCTGTTGATGATCGCTGGCGTCCTGTGCCTTTACCTCCCTGGAAAGCAGCCTTCCATGCGTCGCACCGGCAGGCGATTGCTGACGCTCACCGCAATCCTCTACCTCGTGCTCAGCTCCACCTGGTTCTCCCACGCCCTGATGGGACAGCTCGAAAACCGCTTTCAGCCCTACCCGGCTTCCATCGACGCTTCAGCGAATGGGAACCCCGAGGCAGCCAGTCCAAAATTCATCGTCGTCCTCGGGGCCGGACATCACCCCGCCTCGGGGCGCCCACCCGAAAGCGCCCTGAACGAGCGTGCCCTCGTCCGTTTGGCCGAAGCCGCCCGGCTCGCCCGGCTACTCCCGGAAACCCGGATCATCGTGACCGGCGGCCCAATTCGACCCGGTGCCCGGCCGATGGCCATCGACATGGAACAGCTCCTGGTAAATTGGGGCATCCCTCGCGATCGCATCCTGACGGAAACCGAGTCGCGGGACACGAAAGACCATGTCGAGTTCCTGACCCCCATGCTGGAAGGCGAAGATTTCCTGCTGGTGACTTCGGCTTCACACATGCCCCGTGCTCATGCCCTCTTTCGCCACGCCGGATTCAAGCCGATTCCAGCGCCCGCCGGCCACACGCCATCGCCCGGAGCGGGCTGGTCATCATGGCTACCGTCAGAGGGAAATCTCTGCCGGGTTCGCGTGGCTCTCCATGAGTATCTCGGCCTGCTCTGGGCCAAGCTGCGCGGGCAGATTTAAACATCCTGCCCACCGGACGAAACGCGGACTCACCTCCCATCAAAATGAAAAGGCCGCGACCCCTGGAGAGGGAGCCGCGGCCGGCAACACTTTTAAACGTGAATTGAACTTTTTTTAGATCGATTCTCATGAACCTCGCCTGACGGCGAAGCCCTTAGAATGCCAGACGGAAGCCGAGGCGAACTTGAGTCGCATCGGGCTCGTCTTCCACCCAGTTGTAGGTCGCGTCTGCGAAGATGGCCGTGCAGCTCGGCAGACGGTATTCTAGACCGCCACCAAGACGCCAGGCCCCTTCGTTGTCCCCGTTAGAGAAGACGGCTCCGCCGCCCAACAGATACGGCGCCCAGCAGCTGTTGCCCAGCGGCAGGCGGTAGATCACGTCGAGCGCATTGATGTGCTTCTCCGAATCCGTGGCGTGCACCGCATAGCTGTATTCCAAACCGATTCGCTCGGTGAAGAAATACGACAGAAGCACACCACCTCCCAGCGCGTCTTCCAAATCTCCATAGACGCCGTCCGAGTTGGGCAGGTAACCGGAAGCGAACGCTCCGACTTGAAGCCCAGGGAAGAAACACGGGCAGCTGGGATCCACGGGGATCGGATTCTTGTCTTCAACAATTACGGGACCGGCCTGAGCGATCGAAATCGCTGCGGCGAGTGTCACGAATGTGGCTGTAACTCGTTTCATGCCGCCCACTTTGGCAAGCATGTTAAGAGCGTCAAACAGATTTCTCTAACAGAATCCAAATTTCCATGAATTGGAACCAAAGACAAAAACGTTGGATGTTCCAATAAGTAAATAGTCGTGATTTTCTTTCTTTCAAGATTCACGAAACGTTCCATTCGCATCTCTGACGCCGAAAAAAAAAGACCCGGCGCCACGCACCGGGTCTCGCTTTGCCGGCCCAAACCGGCCCGCCGTTCCCGTCTCAAAACGGGATGCGCAACCCAAGCCGCACCGTCGTCGCGTTCGGCTCGTCGTTCACCCAGTTATAGGTGCCATCCGCAAACAGCGCGCTGCAGTTTCCCATCCGGTACTCCAAACCGCCGCCGACCCGGAAGCCGCCCTGGTTCTCGCCATTCGAGTAGACCGCGCCGCCGGTCAAGAGGTAGGGCGCCCAGCAGCTCGATCCAAGCGGAACCCGGTAGACCAGGTCCAGTGCCGTGACGTGCTTTTCCGGATCCGTGCCATGCACCGCATAGCTCAAATCGACACCTATCCGCTCCGTGAAGTAGTAGGCGAAGCTGACACCGCCACCAAGGCCATCCTGGTCGCCCGAGGATGGAAGGTAGCCGGCGGCAAACCCGCCAATGTTCAGGCCCGGCGTGAAACAGGGGCACGATGGATCCACCGGAATGATGACGTTCTTCTCCATCGCCGGCCCGGCAAACACCGGTGCGGCCAGGAACAAGCCAATGAGGGTTGAGGGGAGGTAGGTTTTCATGTCCCTCCCTTAAAGCGGTTTGTCCCCTCCGACGTCAATGCTTTTTCCCAAGGTCTTGAAAATACGCGGTCGCAAACCACTCTCTCAAAGAGGCCTCATTCCCAATTCAACGGCGGAAGCTCGTGCTCCAGCTCCTGAAAGCTCCGTTCCAGCGATTTGCCGAAGCCCTTCTTGCCCGCATCCGCGTCCGGCGATTCCACCGGCAGGCCGCAAACCGCGTCGCAAATCAGCGGAACCAGCAGCGCTTCACCGCGCGGGAGGCACTTCCCCGTCCCCCTCAGGAACAACGGTATGACCGGAACCTCGGGCCGCTGGCTCGCCAGGCGCGCGACCCCGCCCTTTAGCGGCCCCATCCGCTCGGCTTCGCCTCGAGTCCCTTCAGGAAAGACAATGAGGATCTCCCCCCGGTCCAACGCCTCCAGGCAAGGCTCCAGCAAACCGGCGACCGCTTCCCGTTTCGGTGTGCGGTCCAGCGGAATCAGCCCAAGGCAGTTCCGGGAAAACGCACGCATCCATGCGCTTCCGTAAAAATAATCCCGAGCCCCGACGGGCCGGATCGCCGGCAGTTGGCTCAGCGGGAAAAGCGCCATCAGCAGCAGGGCATCCAGGTGACTGTTGTGATTCGCCACCAAAATGGCGGGACCACCGGCCGGCAGCCGTTCGCGGTGCCGGAGATTGACCCCGACCAGCACCAGCAGCAGCGGCCGGACGATGAACGCAAAGAAGCACCACTTGATCACGCGATTCATGCCCGTCTCAGAGCTTTGGATACGCGAAGAAGTAGATGAAATGGAAGAAGAGCGGAGCCGTGTAGGTCAGGCTGTCCACCCGGTCCAGGATCCCGCCGTGTCCCGGCAGCGTCGCCCCCGTGTCCTTGATTCCGAGGTCCCGCTTCAGCATGCTGATCGTCAGGTCGCCGAAAAATCCCCCGCACCCAATGAGCAACCCGACTCCGGCCTGAACCCAGCGATCGCTCAACGGCGTGAACCAGGGCGCGAGCAGGAGGGCCAGGCCGACCGTCCCGGCCAGGCCACCGAGAAATCCTTCCCACGTCTTGTTCGGACTCACCGCCGGCGCGATGCGATGCTTCCCGAACGCCTTGCCCGACAGGAATTGCAGCACATCGTTCGCTTCGGTCAGCAAAACCAGAAAAAAGAGCAATCCCTTTCCGCCGGCCTGAAATCCCTCCAAAGGCGGCATTGCCAGCAAAAACGCGGCGTGGCTCAAGCTGAACACCGTGATCATCAATCCCCAGTGCAACGTGCCCGCCGACCGGAGAAACCCTTGCGGGCGGCCCACCAGCATCATCCGAACCGGCACGGCGAGGAACACATAGACCGGGATGAACATGATGAAGAAGCCGTAGCGCTCCGCCATCACCCAGTAGAATTGCGCGGGTATTGCCAGGTAGACCCAGAACAACACCCGACGATCCGCTCGCCGGGTCGGGATCAGGGTCAAATACTCCTTCAACGCCAGAAAACTGACGAATCCCAAAAGCACGATCCCGAAGCCCTCGGGCAAAAGCAGCGCCCCACAAAAGATCGTCGCCAAGACCCACCAACTGCGGATCCGATCACTCACCTCCACGATCCCACGGCCGGGCCGAACCCGGCCCCACACCGCCGTCGCCAGCGATGCCACCACAAGGACCGAAAAAATCCCGCTGATTCCCCATGCCAGCGGATGCTCGACGAGCGGTTGGAAGTCAGGCGTCATGAAGCGAAAAACCCCGCTACCTTGCCCTCAAACCCTAACGGCGCCACCAAAAACCTAACGTGAACCGCCGATTCCAGCGCCCGCAAGGGACTGGACGCCTTCACCCCCCCTTCGAGGGGTTTTGCTGCTCCCTACCCGTGTGAACTCTCCTCGAACACCCGCCTCAATACACCCCGCAGGTCGCGTCCAGGTCGTCGCACCTGATAAAACCCAATCCCACATCGGGAGGCCCCCTCCCCGTCCGCCTGCGGATCATCCCCACAATGCAGCGTCTGCCCGGCCCCGGCGCCCGCCCGCTCCAAGGCCAGCTCAAAGATCGCTCGTGCCGGCTTGCGCGCCCCGGCATCGGCCGAAGTCAGCACGAAATCGAAGCCTTCGAGTAGCTCCAAGTCCTTCAGCACGCCGCGCAGCCGTCCATCGAAATTCGAAACCACCCCGGTCGTGACGCAGCTACTCAAGCGGTCCAGAACGTCTCGCGTTTCCGGGAATAGCTCCCAGGCCTCTCCTCTGGCGTAGTGCGCCCAAAGGGCGTCGAAATAGGGCTCGAATCGCTCGTCTTCACGAAACCCCATCCGCACCAGGACGGAGCCAACCAGCTCCCTCCACCAGTGCCGCTCGACCTCCTCCCCGCGCTCTCGGCAGGCAATGTCACCTGCTCCTATCCGCTCAAACGGGTCGCCGGCCGCTTTCCAAGCCGCCCGGAACGCCGCCTCCGCCTCGGGCGCCCCAAATCCAAATCCAAAAGCCTCTCCAATTCTCGCATACCCGTCACCGACCCGACCCTTCACCCGGAAGAGCGTCCCGACCGCGTCGAAAAGCAGACAATCGATTGCTTGCGCGCTCATCGTTCCCGAGTGGAAGTGTCACCCTCCGGATTTCGACCTTGCTCGCTGCCAGGTTCCGGATATGGTGCCTTTCCGCGGTGCTGTGGCGCTGTCGGTCGGGCCATCCCGGTTCGGCGGTTCGGATCTGTTTGGATCAGTTGTTCGACTTGGGCAGGGTGGGATTTTTATCCCGCTCTTTTTTGTCTCAGGCGCTCATCATCGCCTGTCCCCGGGTGGCCTCCCGGCCGTCGTGTCCTCTGGCACTGGCGGACTGTGTGCACCCATCGATTTTCGAGGAGATTTGTCATGACCAACGAGCTTCTGGCGCTGTTCGAGTATTACGAGAAAGAAAAAGATCTCGACCGGGAGACCATGGTCGAGGTCATCGAATCCGCTCTGCTCTCCGCCTCAAAAAAGAGCATCGGTCCCGCCCGCGAACTCCGAATCGAAGTCGACCCGGACAAGGGAAAAATCAAGGCCTTCGCGAAACTCATCGCCGTCGAAAAGGTCTCCGCCCCTTACGACGAAATCTCCCTCGCCACGGCCCGCCGGATCAAGAGCGACGCCGAACTCGGCAACGAGATTGAGGTGGAAATCACCCCGAAGGACTTCGGCCGCATCGCCGCCCAGGCCGCGAAACAGGCCCTGATGCAACGCCTTCGGCAGGAGGAAAAGGCAAAGATTTACGAGGAGTTCAAGGACCGGGCCGGCGACATCGTCGGGGGAACCATCCGCCGGTTCGAACGTTCGGACGTCATCGTGGACCTCGGAAAATTCGAGGCCATCATGCCCAATCGTGAGCGCGTCAAAACCGAGGACTACACCATCGGGGACCGCGTCCGCGCCTATGTCGTCGCCGTCGAAAACGGAGCCCGCGGCCCCGAGATCATCCTATCCCGAAGCCATCCGAATTTCGTCCGCCGTCTTTTCGAATTCGAAGTCAGCGAGATCGCCGACCGCACCGTCGAGATTCGCGCCATCGCCCGCGAGGCTGGTTACCGGACGAAAATCGCCGTCTACAGCGCCGACGAGAAAGTCGATCCGGTAGGTGCCTGCGTCGGTTTGCGGGGACAGCGCGTCAAAAACATTGTCCGCGAACTCAACAACGAAAAAGTCGACATCATCCGCTTCAGCGACAACGTTCGCGAGTTCATCCAGGAGGCTTTGAAGCCGGCAAATCTCCGCACCATCGAGGTCGATGAGGAAAACCGCCTCGTCCGTGTCACCGTCGACGAAGAAGAGCTTTCCCGCGCCATCGGTCGTCACGGCCAAAACGCCCGTTTGACGTCCAAACTGCTGGGCTGGGAGGTAAAGATTGAGAAAGACGAATCCGCCCACGAACAGTTCGAAGCACGTGTCACTGACGCCGCCTCGCAACTGGGTGAAGCTGTCGGAATCGATGAGGAAATGGCCCTCGGCCTCGTCCGGGGCGGCATCATTAACCTCGAGGCTCTCGCCACGATGGTCGATGCGGAAGATGTCGCCGGCATCCTCGAAATCGATGAAGACGAAGCCTCACGGATCGTCCAGAAGGCGCAAGAGGCCTTCGCCAATCCCGCCGAACCCGAATCCGCCGGAGCCTGATTTTTCCTCGACCCAACGCACAACCAGACCACCTCGCCGGCGCTTGCCGGCCCAACGATTCGCATGCCGAAAAAGAAAGAGACGCTCGACCTGATTAGCGAAGCCCCGAAAAAGACGGGCGATCCTCCAGCTTCGAAATCTTCCGCAAAACCTTCGCTGTCGCGCTCCAGCGTCGCCGGAAAGGCGGTTTCGGAAGCCAAAAAGGACGCCCTCAACCTCCTCGACGACCAGGAGGAAAAGGAGAAGCGGCGGCGCGAAAGGACGGCAGTGAACCGGGAAGATGCCACCGTGTTCCAGCCCCTCGGCGAAGGCGGCGGAGAGCTTGCACCCCCGCCCTCTGCCGAACCGGCCGGCGACGAGAAATCGGATGTCGGCGACGCCAAGGTCATCAACATCAAACCTCCGATCGTCGTGAAGGAGTTCGCGGCGCTCATGGGTCTTAAGCCGTTCAAGGTCATTCAGGAACTGATGGAACTGGACGTGTTCGCGAACCAGAACCAGTCCATCGAACCCGAAGTCGCCGCCAAGGTTTGCGAAAAATTCGGCTTTGTCTTCGAGAGGGAAAAGCGCGAGAAAGGCGCCGGCGTTCACAAGGTCGAGGAAGTCATCGAGGAGCCGGAACCCGAGCCGGAACCCGAAAAAGACAAGCTCGAGCTTCGCCCACCGATCGTCACCGTCATGGGTCACGTCGACCACGGAAAAACCACCCTCTTGGACGCGATCCGGAACGCGAAAGTGGCCGACTCGGAAGCGGGCGGCATCACCCAGCACATCGCCGCCCACTCCGTCGAGCACAACGACCAGATGATCACCTTCATCGACACCCCGGGTCACGCCGCGTTCACCGAGATGCGGGCTCGCGGGGCCAATGTCACGGACATCGTGATTCTGGTCGTCGCCGCCACCGAAGGACTGATGCCCACCACCCTGGAAGCCATCAGCCATGCCAAGGCGGCCGGCGTCGCCATCATCGTGGCCGTCAACAAAATGGACCTCCCGACGGCCAATCCGGACAACGTCAAAACCCAACTCGCCGATCACGGTCTTCAACCCGAAGATTGGGGCGGTGAGACGATTTGTGTCGAGGTTTCCGCCCTCAAAGGCACGGGTCTCGACAAGCTCCTCGAGATGATCCTGCTCCAGTCGGAGATTCTCGAGCTGAAGGCCGACCCAAAGGCCACCGCCCGGGCCACCGTCGTCGAGGCAAGGCTCGAACCTGGCCGCGGCCCCACCGGTAGCGTCATCGTCCAGCAAGGAAAGTTGAAACCCGGCACCCCTTTCATTTGCGGCAACTACTGGGGCAAAATCAAATCCCTCATCGGCAGCGACGGGAAACCCCTCGACAAGGCCGGGCCGAGCATGCCCGTCGAGGTCATCGGTTTCAGCGGAGTCCCACGCGTTGGCGATGAACTCGTTCAGATGGAATCTGAGCGGAAAGCCAAAAAGCTTAGCGAAGAGCGGCTCGACGCCGAACGGCTCGGCAAACTCGAGAAACCTGTTCACTCGACCCTGGAGTCCTTCTTCGGCGAGATGTCCGAAGGACAGCGCAAGGTCCTCAAGCTCATCCTGAAAACCGACGTCGCCGGCTCTTCCGAGGCCATCCAAAAGGCCCTCGACGAAATCGAGAGCGAAAAGATCTCCCTCAGCGTCATCCATTCGGCCGCAGGACCCGTCACGGAATCGGACATCCTCCTCGCCAGCGCTTCCGATGCCGTCATCATCGGCTTCAACACGAAGCTCGAAGCCAACGCCGTCCGCGTCGCCAAACGCGAGGGCGTGCAGGTCAAGCTGTTCTCGGTCATCTACGAACTGATCGACCAGGTCAAAGACGCCATGCTCGGAATGCTCGATCCCGAGACTCGCGAAAGTTCGCTGGGCTACGCGACGGTCAAAAAAGTGTTCAAGCTCGCGAGTGGACGCGTCGCCGGCTGCTTGGTCACCAAGGGCAAAATTCTCCGCTCGGGCCGGGCCCGGGTGCTCCGCGATCAACAACAGGTCTACGACGGCGGCGTTCAGACATTGAAACGCTTCAAGGACGACGTCCAAGAGGTGAAGAACGGCCTCGAATGCGGCATCCGTCTCGGGAACTTCAACGACTACGAAGAGGACGACGTCATCGAGTGCTATCAGTTGGAGAAGATCGAACAAACCCTCTGAACCCGGCTGGGAATTCCCGAGGCTCCCGGCTCCAACCCCCTTCTCAACGATGAGTCAGCGATTGCAACGCGTCCGCGAACTCCTTCGACGTGAGCTTGGTGAACTACTGCAAAAGGAGTTCGATTTCGACGGCGCCCTCGTCACCGTCAATGCCGTGGACGTCACGCCGGACCTCCGGAATGCCCACGTCTTTATCAGCATGATGCAAGCTCAGGGACGCGAGGACGACATCATCCGCGATCTCAACCAGCGGCATGGCTATCTTCAAAACCGCATCGCCAAGCGCGTGGTGTTGAAATACACCCCGCAGCTCCATTTCCGCTATGACGACTCGGTGAAGCGCGGAACGGATGTGGTCGCTCTCATCGATGGTATCGACATCCCCGAAGAACTGAAACCGATCGGCGACGACGACGTTCAGTTGTGACCAGCCGGTCGCCCTTCTCGTGATGGCTTCCCCTGCCGACATCACTCTCGCCGATGCCGGCCAACTCATCGACGCCGCCGGGCGGGTCGCACTCGCCAGCCACACCCGGCCTGACGGGGACGCCATCGGGTCGGCCCTCGCCCTAGGACTCGTCCTGGCCGAACTCGGCAAACCCACGCTGATCCTCAACCAGGACGCCGTGCCAAAGCGCTACGCTTTCCTCCCGGGAATCGACCGCATCACCGGCCCGGACGCCCTGGATCACGCACCTGCGCCCGACCTCTTCATCGCGTTGGATACCGGCGCGAAAGTCCGGATCGGGAAGGAGATTTGGGACCGGCTCGACGCCAGCGCCACGCCCACGCTCGTCATCGATCATCATGTTTCCAACGAGCGCTATGGGAAATTCAACCACGTCGACCCGTCCTCTCCCGCTACCGGGCAAATCGTCTTCGAGCTGATTTGCCAGATGGAATGGCCGCTCCCTGCGTCGGCGTGTGAGTCGCTTTGGGCCGCCATCGTCACCGATACCGGTTCGTTCCAATACCCGAGCACCACCGAACGGACATTGGAAATCGCTGCGGAACTCATTCGCCATGGGGTCGATCCCGGACGAATGACCACCGCCATCTACCAAAGCTATCCTCAACGCCGCCTCCTGCTCCTCCGTGAACTCCTCAACCGGATGCAGTTCACCGCCAATGGCCGGATTGCGCACTGGACCCTGCCCCTTGGACTCACCGCGGAGTTAGGGATCGAACCCGAGGACCACGATGGCCTCATCGATCATCTTCGGGCGGTGGACACCGTCCTCGGCGCCGTTTCTTTTGAGGCGGCCACCGATGGGAGCATCCGGATCAGCGCCCGCTCGAAAGACGCCGAAAAACTCGACGTTGCCAAGGTTTGCGGCGAGTTCGGAGGAGGCGGGCATCGCCTGGCGGCTGGCGCCCGCGTCGAAGGCGACCTCGAAAGTGTCGCCCGCCGTTTTGTCTCACGCTTGGAAGACTGTTTGAATCATGGAAACGATTGAAGGCGTTCTGCTCGTCGACAAAGAGCCCGACATGACGTCGCACGACGTTGTGGCCCTGGCGCGAAAGACGCTCAACACCAAAAAGATTGGCCACTGCGGCACCCTCGACCCCATGGCCACCGGCCTGCTGATTCTAGTGATCGGGCGTGCCACCAAAATCCAAGACCTCCTCATGGCCGAGGACAAGGAATACCGCGGGCGCCTCACCCTGGGAGTCGAAACCACCACCCAAGATCGCGAGGGAGAGGTCGTTGCCGAAAAACCCGTCCCCGAATTCACCCGGGAAGACATCGAAACCGCCTTCGCCGGATTCCGCGGCGATTTCCATCAACTTCCCCCGATGGTTTCGGCCATCAAAAAGGATGGCGTTCGCCTCTACAAGCTGGCCCGTCAGGGGAAGGAAGTTGAACGCGAACCCCGGCTGGTTCACGTCTATGCGTCCGAAATCGAGGGGATCGAGCTTCCGCACGTCGACTTTCGCGTCGTCTGCAGCAAAGGTTTTTACGTCCGCACCTATGCCCACGATATCGGCCAGAAACTGGGTTGTGGGGCCCATCTGAGCATGCTCCGCCGCACGAAATCCGGCCGGTTCACCCTCGACAGGGCTCTTCCCGCCCATCGACTCCGCGAGGGCGATCGCGACGCCGCGGTCGACTGCCTCCTGAGCCTGCCGGAAGTCTCCCGCTTGAGGGGAGCTTGAACTCCCGGCGCCTTGGGAACTGCCGCCGATGGAACGATTCGACGACATCGCCCAACTCAGCAAGATCGATTCGCCGCTCTGCATCGCGGCCGGGGTCTTTGATGGCCTCCACATCGGTCACCAAGCCGTGCTCGCCCGAACGATGGCCGAGGCGCACCGGAACGCGGCCCTCCCCCTACTGCTATCCTTCGATCCTCATCCGGCCAAAATCCTTCGCCCTGAGGCCGCCCCCCGGATTCTCACCCATACCCGCCACAAGCTGCGACTGGCCGCCGGCATGGGAATGAAAGCGGCCCTCGTCATTCCCTTCGACCTCGACTTTGCCTCCCGCTCCGCCGAATCCTTCATTCGGGACCTCGCTGAGGCCGCGACAGATCTCCGGCACATTTGCGTCGGCCAGGATTGGCGCTTCGGAAAGAATCGCAGCGGCGACCTGGAAGCTTTGCAGCGCCTTGGCAGAGACCTGAACTTCGAAGCGACCGGGATCCAACCCGTCGAACACGAGGGCGTGACCGTCAGCAGCACCCGCATCCGCGCCATGATCCGGGAAGGACATCTCGATGCAGTGAAACCCCTTCTCGGCAGGTCCTACACCGTCTTTGGTCAGGTGATCGAGGGCCGCCAACTCGGCCGGGAACTCGGCTTTCCCACCGCCAATCTCGCCGTCTTCGACGAACAGCTCCCTCCCGGCGGAGTTTACGTGGTTCACGCCTGCAGAAATGGCACCGTTTACGATGGCATCGCCAATCTCGGCTCCCGTCCGACGATCGCCCCAGGCGGCACCCAGCGCCTCCTCGAGGTGCATCTGATCGACTACCACGGACCCGATTTTTACGATTCCGATCTCGAAGTCACCTTCGTCCGGTTCCTCCGCCCGGAAAGGCGCTTCCCGGATCTCGATGCACTCAAGGCCCAAATCGCGGAGGATCTCCTGTCCGCCCGCGCCATTCACGCGGAGTCCACGGCATGAATCCTCGTCCCCTTTCTCTCGCTACCACGGCCCTTCTCATCGCCTTGGCTTTCGTCGCCGCTGGCGCCGGAGCCGAATCGATCTCGAGCCGGCCTTTTGAGCCCCGCTCCGAACGTCCGCCGGAATCCACCACGCTGTTCACCCGCCTCGGCCCGGAAATCACCCGCCTCGGTTACGTTCACGAACTGGCCCTCTGGCACCCGCTCAAACGGCTCTACCACTCCAGCTTCGCCTGCGGTTCGGCTCACATCGGCGACGTCGACCTCGACGGCAAACCGGATATTTTCGTCACCGGCGGTCCCGGAACCAACCGGCTCTATCTCCAAGCCGAGGGTCTGGTCTTCGTCGATGTCACGGCGGGACTCGATCTGACCGGTAAGAACACCTGGGCCGCAGGTGCGGCGCTGATCGATATCGACGATGATGGCGATCTCGACATCTACGTCGCCTGCTACGACGCCCCGAACCAACTCTACCTCAATCAAATCAAGGAAACCGGGGAACTGGCCTTCAGAGAGGACGCAGCGCGCTTCAAACTCGCCATCGCGGATGCCTCCCTTCAACCCGCTTTCGCCGACTACGATCGCGATGGCGACCTCGATCTCTACCTCGTCACCCATCAGCTTCACCGCCCCGGCGGCCGGCCCTCCGAGCCGATCAAACTGAAGCAGAACGGCTCCGAGCTCGAAATCACCGGGGACTTTGCCCGCTACTACCGCCTGGCCAACGAGCCCGATGCGTCCGGCACTTGGCGCTACCGCGATCAGGGCCGCCCGGATCGCCTCTTGCGAAACGACGGCGGTCTCTTCGCCGATGCCACCACCCAGGCTGGTATCTCCGAAGATCCCGCCATCGGTAATTCGGCCACCTGGTGGGACTTCGACGCCGATGGAGACCTGGACCTCTACGTCGCCAATGGCGAGTTCGATCCCGACCGCCTCTTCCGCAACGAAGGCGATGGCACGTTCCAAGACGTCTCGAACTCTCGCCTGGGCATGACCTCCCTCCACACCACCGGCACGGCCCTGATCGATGCGAATAGCGATGGCCGGCTCGACCTCTTCACCTGCGACCGCCTCGCCACCACCCATTACCGTCGCATGGCCACCAGCGTGCTCCGCCCCGCCGAACGCAAGCGCTCGATTTCCGAGTCCGCACCCACTCAACTTCTCCGCAACGCCCTCCACCTCGCCGCAAGCCACTCCAGACTCAACGAAGTCGCGCACCTCGCCGAAGTCGCCGCCAGCGACTGGAGTTGGTCCGCTCAAGCGGCGGATTTCGACCACGACGGGTTCCAGGATCTGTTTATCACCACCGGCGCTGCCAGGAATTTCAGTCACGCCGACCTCCCTGAAGAGACACACGAACGCCTGGTCGGAAAGAGCCGCTGGGACCTCTACGAATCGAGCGCTCCGTCGCGCCCGGAGCCGAACCATGCTTTCCGCGCCATGCCCGGCCTGGGTTTTACCCAGGCTGGACGCGATTGGGGGCTCGACGTCCCGGGCATGGCTTACACCTCCGCCACCGGCGATCTGGATGGAGACGGTGACCTCGATTTGGTGGTCTGCAGCCTGAATCAAGCCATCCAGATCTTCCGGAACGATAGGCAATCCGGCAATGCGATCACCGTTCGCTTGCGTGGCCAGCGGAACAATCGGAACGGCATCGGTGCGCAGCTTTTCGTTTCCGTCGGCAGCGGCCAACCCGAACGCGTCCGGCAGATCGAACTCGGGAGCGGCTTCCAAAACGGTTCGGAACCCGTGGCGCACTTCGGTTTGGGAAATGCGACCCGGATCGATTCCCTCCGCGTGGTTTGGCCAGACGGAAACACCCAGTCCTTCGAGAACCTTGAAACCAATCGCCACTACACCATCGCCGAAACCCGGCGGCAGGTCGTCCAACCGCGCGTCCTCTCTCGCCCGGCTTGGTTCGTGGCCGATGATGCTCTGGACCAGTTTCCGGGTGAGGAACTCGTGCACGACGATTTCGAATCCTCCCCCCTCCAGCCCTACCGGCTTTCCAGACGTGGCCCCTCGCAGGCCTGGGGCGATCTCGATGGCGACGGCGCACTGGACTTCTATCTCGGGGGTCCCGTCGGCCAGGAAGGCCGAATCCTTTACAACAAGACCGAACGCGATTCGTCACCCCGTTTCAGCGCCTGGTCTCAACGCGCGTTCCTGAACTACGCCAATGCCGAAGATGGCCCGGCCCTCCTGTTCGATGCCGACGGGGATAGCGACCTCGACCTCTATGCCGCCAGCGGTGGCGTCGAACACGAACACGGGTCGGTCACCTTCCGGGATCGCCTCTTCCTGAACCTCCGTCAGGGACGCATGCAGGATTCCACCTTCAACCTGCCCAATCTCCGCCACGACACGTCATGCGTCGCCGCAGCCGATTTCGACCGCGATGGGGACCTCGACCTCTTTGTGGGAAGCCGCGCTTCCACCCTGGGCTTTCCCGAACCAGCGCCCTCCTACGTTCTCTTGAATGACGGCGAAGGCAAGTTCACGGACGAAACCGCGACCGTCGCTCCAGGCCTCGAGGAAGCTGGCCTCGTCACTTCCGCGGCTTGGACGGATCTCGACGGCGATGGATGGGTCGATCTCGTCCTGGCCCGGGACTGGGATTCGATCGCCGTTTGGCTGAACGCTCAGGGAACGCTCGTCCCCGCCACGAACACCGGCCTCGACCAGTGGTCTGGCCTCTGGCGCGGCCTCGTCCCAACGGATCTGGACAACGATGGCGACATGGACTTCGTCGCAGGCAACTGGGGGCGGAATACCCCTTACCGGGCCTCCCCTTCCGAGCCCACCGTCCTGTTCCACGGAGTCTTCGGCGCTTCAGATGACCGCAAAATCGCTTTTGAAGCCTACTACGATGACGGCATCTGCCTGCCGTTACGAGACTTTCATCTGATGAGCGCGGCGGTCCCCGAGCTCCGGACACGCATCCCCACCCATCACGACTTCGCCTCGGCCTCCGTCCCCGAGCTCTTCCCCATCGATCAACTCCGCGCCGCTCGTATCTTGAAGGTCACCGAACTCCGCAGCGGGGCCTTCCTCAACGATGGCTCCGCTCGCTTCCGCTTCATCCCCTTCCCCAAGGCAGCCCAGATGGCGCCCGTCTCCGGCGTGGCAGCCAGCGATTTCGACGGCGATGGCGTCATCGATCTCGTCCTTGCCCAGAATTTCGAGCACACCCATCCGGCCACCGACCCCCTGACGGGCGGTCAAAGCATGATCCTTCGCGGAAGGATGATCGACGGTCTGGGAAGCGGACGCTTTGATCCGGTGCCCGCTGACGAATCCGGGTTGATGCTCACCGCCGAGGCCCGCGGCGTCGCGGCGGTCGATGTGAACCTCGACAGCCTACCCGATCTGGTCATTTCGGTGAATGACGATCACCCCCGGCTCTTCCTAAACCGTCTCGAGCGCCCGGCTCCCCCGCTACGTCTCCGGCTTCGGGGCATCGGCGACAACCACGCTGCCGTCGGGGCGCGCGTCACCGTCCGTGTGCCCGGCATGCCGCCCCAAACTCGCGAGAACCTGAGCCCCTGCAGCCACCTCGCCTCCGCCCCCTCTTCCATGACCTTCGCCCGCCCCGAACGCCCTTCCGCACGCATCGAAATCGATGTTCGCTGGCCCGACGGCACCCGCACCACTCGCCGGATCGATGGTTCGAACCAATTCTTCACCGTGCCCCAGCTCCAGCCTTCCCCGCCCACCGGCCCGGAAGACCTTTGAGGTCACGATTTCTCATTTCGCTTGTCCGATGCGCCGATTTGGGGTGAAAGATGAAGCATCATGAGAAAACTCGCTGCCTCTCTCTCCCTCGCCTTCCTCCTTTCGACCCCGCTCTTTGCCGAACCGCTTGCCGTCGGTGCGAAGGCACCCTCGGTCACCGTCAAAAATCACCTCGGCGAAGAGGTCGATCTCGGGGCCGAGTTCGCCGAAGGCGTCTCCCTCATCTATTTCTATCCGAAGGCCGACACTCCAGGCTGCACCAAACAAGCCTGCAACCTCCGCGATGCTCGCAAACTCTTGAGCGAGGCCGGGATCAAGGTCTTCGGCGTCAGCGCCGACACCATCGACGCCCAATCCGCCTTCGTGAAGAAGTATGAACTGAGCTTCACTCTCCTCGCCGACACCGAAGCTGCGATCATCAACGCCTTCGGCGTCCCGCTTCGAAACGGAAAGTTCCCCGGCCGCCAGTCGTTCCTCATCAAGGATGGCGTCGTCGTTTGGCATCAACCCCGGGCCAAACCCCTCACGCAGGCCGAAGACGCCATTGCCGCTTTGGCTGACATCGAGAAGCAGAGCTGAGCCCCCGGCGCCAATCCCATCCTTCTCGACCCATGCGCTCCTTGATCGCTCTCGTGGCGGGCATTCTCGTCCTCTCAAGCGTCGCTTCCGCCCAGGACACGACGAACTTTCCGTCCATCGGCGAGGTCGTCCGGCTCGACCCATCTCTCGACGACCTCATCGCCACCGATGCAAAAATCGAAGTCCTTGCCGGCGGCTTTACCTGGTCCGAAGGCCCTGTCTGGATCCCGGCCTCCGGCGAGGAACCGGGACACTTGCTCTTCTCCGATATCCCGCCAAACCTCGTGATGAAATGGGTCGAAGGCCAGGGCGCCTCTGTCTTCATGCATCCGGCCGGCTACACGGGCGTCGTCACGCATGAGGGCGAGCCCGGCTCAAACGGCCTGGCGCTCGATCTGAACGGCCACCTTCTCTTCTGCGAACACGGCGACCGCCGCGTCTCACGCCTCACGCCGGGCGGCGGGAAGAGGACCATCGCCGACAATTACGAAGGCAAACGCTTCAACAGCCCCAACGACCTCGTCGTCCACTCCAGCGGGGCCATCTACTTCACCGATCCCCCCTACGGCCTTCCCCAACGATGGGAAGATCCCCGCCGCGAACTCGATTTCTGTGGCGTCTACCGGGTGGCGGATGGCGTCGTCACCCTCCTCACCAAGGTGATGTCCCGCCCAAACGGTATCGCTTTCTCCCCCGATGAATCTCTCCTTTATGTCGCCAATTCCGACTCGAAACGCGCCGTGTGGAGTTCGTTCCCCGTCTTGAACGATGGCACGCTCGGGGAGGAAAAGGTCTTCTTCGATGCCACCGAGTTCGCCGGCAAAAAAGGCATGCCCGGTCTCCCCGACGGCCTGAAAGTCGATGCCAACGGCAACCTCTTCGCCACCGGCCCGGGCGGTGTTTGGGTTTTCTCGCCTGAGGCCAAACCACTCGGACGCATCTCCACGGGCGAGAAAATCGCGAATTGCGCCTGGGGCGATGACGGATCGATCCTCTATCTCACCTCGGACACCTATCTCTGCCGGATCCAGACACAAACCCGCGGCTCCGGTTTCTGAGCCGGACCCATCCTCCATCAACGCACCACTGGCAGCAGTCCCTGCTCCGTGACGAGCGCGTCCACCCGGATGTCATGCGCCTCGCAGGGCACCTCGTCCACCAACTGAAATCCGAACGCCACGCCGATCCGCCTCCCCCCGAATCCCTCGAGCAGCCGGTCATAGAATCCCCCGCCCCGTCCCAGACGCCCTCCGTCCAGGGGTGAAAACGCCAAACCTGGCACCAACACGCAGTCAACGCTCCCCAGCGTCGTCTCTTCCAGCCCGGACACAGGTTCACGAATGCCCAACGTCCCGGGCGTGAGCGATTCCAACCGGTCCACCCGGTGCAGGAGCAGCCTTTTGCCGCTCACCCGGGGAAGCACGAGCCCGCCCGGCCAGGACCAAAGGGCGTCCAAATCCACCTCCGAAGGCATCGCCGCGTAGGCCATCACCGTTTCGAATCCCTCGGCCTCCAGGTGCTGCAGAATCGCCGTCACGATCGAGCGGGACCATTCCGCCCTCGCCTGCGCATTCACCGCCCGAAGCCGCAGGCGCATCTCGCGGCGCAGCACCGCCTTTGCCTCGCCAACCCCTTCACCCGCCATCCCCTACCGTTCCATCACAGGTGACCCAGCGCCGTCAAAACGAGAATCGCCGCGATCACGAGAAAAACACCCAAGGGAAGCATGAACGCGATCCCCTCCTGCAGATTCCGCCACCCCGAAACCATCACTCCGCCCTCGGCACCATACGTTCCCTCCCCAGCTTGCCGGATCAGCCGCATCCGGTTCACCCGCTCGATCTCGGCCAGGAACTGTCGCTCCACTGCGTCGAGCGTGGCCCCCGCCCGCTCCAAGCTCATCTCCATCTGCTCCGCTGTCCCACCGGCCACAGCCACCCGGTCCGCCTGATCCTGGAACCTTCGCAGCTTGTCGACCGCCATCCGAAGCGTCTCCCCCTCCCGGGCCGCATGGTGCGCGCAGCGCTCGTAGTCGCGCTGACTCTGATGCACCTCGTGGGCCAGATCACCGTGCTTGTCAGCGTAAGTCGTCTTCAGCTCTTCCAGCTTCTCCAGCGCCGTGAGTTCCTGCTCCACGGCCGCCCTCTCCTCTCGCAAACCGCGAAGCTCTAACAACTTCCGGCGCCCCTGCTCACGCGAATCGCTCTCACTGAACGCCACCACGTCTCCGCGAGTGACGGGAGGTTCAGGCGGGGCCGAAACCAAGTCGTCCTCCATCCGGCGCGAAGGACGCCGCCGCCGATGAGTCGGAGCAACCCTTGCGGAAGGCAAAAACGCGTCGGGAATCGAATCCTGCGAGGACGAAACGGTTGGGTGGGGAGGCATGGAGGCGAGGGTGTTGCTTTGACCCTCGCAAATATTTCAAAAGTTTAAAGATAAGGCAATCAATTTTGTTAAAAAGGCTAGGAAAAAAGCCTTTCTGACAGGTTTTCCTGCCAAAACCTCTCTGGGAAGCGGTGAGGACTAGCCTTGGTAGATCGCCATCGCTTCGGGCATGAACGCATCCAGACGGTCGATCCGGGTTTGATCCAGCGGATGAGTGCTCAAAAACGCCGGTGGACGCCCTGCACCCGAACTCGCCTTGTATTGGGCGAACTGCTTCCACAGATTCACCGACTCACGGGGATCGTAGCCGCCCCGAGCCATGTAGATGGCCCCTAGCCGGTCCGCTTCGAGTTCTTGATTGCGGGAAAACCTCAGCACGCTCAGCGTCACGGCGCCCTGGGTCACCCCTTGAGCCGCCCGGCGATCCATCCCCGTCTTTCGCGAAATGACCTCACCCGCGATCGCGCCGACCGCAGCTCCCGCCGCCGCCGTGCTCAGCCGTTCGCCACTGTGCCGCGCTTTCACATGCCCGATTTCGTGCCCGAGGACAGCCGCCAGTTGGGCCTCGTTCTTGACCACCTTGAACAGTCCCGTGTGGACTCCAACTTTCCCGCCCGGCAAAGCGAAAGCATTGGGTGAATCGTCCTGGAACACGATGAATTCCCACTGCGCGTTGGGCATGCTGATCACTTGAGAGAGCCTCGAACCCACCCGCGACGTCATCGAGTTGTAGCGGGGATTCCGGGAAATGGGCTTCGATTGCTTGTAGCGCTCGAACTCCGAGAGGCCCATCGACGCCTCCTGCGACGGACTCAACACATTGAACTGCTTACGGCCCGTCTCCTCCACGACCGTCGTGCAGGCCACCACGGAAACCAAAACCAGCGCCGACATCGCCGTCAGCCGCATCCGCGAAACAAAAGTAGAATTGCGCATCACTCGATCTTACACAGCCGCTTATCAGCTGCAATACCTACCTTCGCCGCCGGGAAGATCGCTTGCGCGCGCCGCCCGCCCCGCATTATTGCGAACCGTCGGATCTCGGCGCCAAGGCCCCGCACCTTTTCAGGTAGCTTTCTCGCCACTGCGGCGTCCAAATGGAACCCACGACATGATCGCCCGGCCCGAACCCCGCCGGCTGCTTCCTCATGAAAACCCTCATTCTCACCAACGAATACCCCCCAAACGTCTACGGCGGCGCCGGCGTCCACGTCGAATACCTCACCCGCGAACTCGCGAAACTTTGCGAGGTCGATGTCCGCTGTTTCGGCTCTCAGAACCTCCAAACCCCTCCCCTCACCGTCGAAGGAGCCGGGGTCGATACCACGAACTTCACCGCCCCGAAGAACCTGCACTCGGTCTTCGCCGCGCTCGACCGCTGCCTCCAGTTCAACACCCGGGAAATCACGAGCGACGTCGTTCACGTCCACACCTGGTACACGCATCTCGGCGGCATCCTCGCCAAGCTGAACTATGGCATTCCTCTCGTCCTCACCGTTCACTCTCTCGAACCACTGCGCCCCTGGAAGCGCGAGCAACTCGGCAATGGCTACGATTTCTCCCTCTGGGTCGAGAAAACCGCCATCGAAATGGCCGACGCCGTCGTCGCTGTCTCGGCGGAGACCCGCAGCGATGTCCTCCGCCTCTTCGATGTCCGCCCCGAACGCGTTCACGTGATTCCAAACGGCATCGACCCGGTAGAATACCAGCCCGTCTCGGCACCCGAGCTCCTCGAACCCCTGGGCATCGATCCCTCCCGCCCCTACGTCCTTTTTGTCGGTCGCATCACCCGCCAGAAAGGCATCGTCCACCTCGTCAACGCCGTTCGTCACCTCGACCCCGCGGACCAGGTCGTCCTCTTCGCGGGCGCGCCGGACACCCCCGAAATCGCCAGGGAGATGGAGGAGGCCGTCGCTCAGGCCGGCCGCAACATCGTCTGGATCGATCGCATGGTCGATTCCCCTACGAAGATCGCTGCCTACTCCCACGCCGCCGTTTTCTGCTGCCCATCCATCTATGAACCCTTCGGCATCATCAACCTCGAAGCCATGGCCTCCGAAACCCCCGTGGTCGGCTCAGCCGTCGGTGGCATGAAGGAAATCATCGTCCATGGCGAGACCGGCCTGCTGGTCCCGCTCGATCAACACCAGGAAAGCCCCTTCGAACCGATCGACCCCAGCCAGTTCTCCCGCGACCTCGCCTCAGCAATCGACTCGCTCATGAAAGACCCCGCCCGCCGCGAAGCCATGGGAAAAGCCGGCCGCGCCCGCGTCCTCGACCACTACGGCTGGAACGCCATCGCTCACCAGACCCACTCCCTCTACCAGTCCCTCCTCCCCTCCTGACCCCCCCGAATACCGAATACGAAACATGTCCTCCCCCAGCATTCAGCACGAAGTCGATCACTTCATGCGCGGCCTCGTGAAGCGCAACCCGGGCGAACTCGAGTTCCATCAGGCCGTCCGCGAGGTCGTCGAATCCCTCATGCCCTTCGTCCTGGACCACCCTCGCTATTTCCGGGCGAACATCCTCGAACGCATGACCGAACCGGATCGGATCGTCATCTTCCGGGTCTGCTGGGAGGACGATCAGGGGAACATCCGCACCAACCGCGCCTGGCGCGTCCAGTTCAACAACTCCATTGGCCCCTACAAAGGCGGCCTCCGTTTCCACCCCTCCGTCAACCAGTCCATCCTCAAATTTCTCGGCTTCGAGCAAACCTTCAAAAACTCCCTCACCGGCCTCCCAATGGGCGGCGCAAAGGGCGGTTCGAACTTCAATCCAAAGGGCAAATCCGATCGCGAAGTGATGCGCTTCTGCCAGTCCCTCATGATCGAACTCCACCGTCACATCGGCGAAGACACCGACGTTCCGGCCGGCGACATCGGTGTCGGTCAGCGCGAAGTCAGCTACCTCTTCGGGCAATACAAGCGTCTCGCAAATCGCTACGTCGGCATCCTGACCGGCAAAGGCTTGTCCTTTGGAGGTTCCCTGGTCCGGAAGGAAGCCACGGGATACGGCTGCGTGTATTTCTGTGAAAACATGTTTAACCAGATCGGCGATACCCTTGGCGGCAAATCGATCGCCATCTCAGGCTCCGGAAACGTCGCCATCTACGCGGTCGAAAAGGCCCTTTCCCTCGGCGCAAAAATCATCACGCTCTCCGACTCCTCCGGTTTCATCCACGATCCCGACGGCATTTGTCGTGAAAAGCTCGAGTTCGTGAAGGACCTGAAGGAAGTTCGCCGGGGACGCATTTCAGAGTACGCCGACCGCTTTCCCTCCGCCTCCTTTCATCCCGGCCAGCGTCCCTGGCATGTCCCCGCCGATGTGGCCATGCCCTGCGCCACCCAAAATGAACTCAACGGCACCGAGGCTTCCCACCTATTGAAGAATGGCGTGAGAGCGGTCGCCGAAGGCGCCAACATGCCGACCGAACCCGAAGCGCTCGAACAGTTCCTCGACGCCAAGATCCTCTTCGGTCCAGGCAAAGCCGCAAACGCCGGCGGCGTCGCCGTCTCCGGCTTGGAACAGAGCCAGAACGCTCTCCGCCTAAGTTGGAGCCGGAACGAGGTCGACACCAAGCTCCAGTCCATCATGCACGACATCCACCGTCAGTGCGTCGAACACGGCACCCAAGGCGAATGGGTCAACTACGTCGATGGCGCCAACATCGCCGCCTTCGTCAAAGTCGGCGACGCCATGCTGTCTTACGGAATCGTCTAGGCAAAGACCAAAGAGGCGGTATTCAGCCTCGACCCGTCACTTTGCAGGATCGTTAGATCCCAACCGTTTCGTCTAACCACCTTGCACATGAAAATTACTTTCGCCCCCGGCCTGCTTGTCCTCACACTTGCGATCACCCCCACTTCGCACGCCGTCATCCTCCTCGCCTGGGATATCGACGCAAACGTCAACACTTCAGCCAACACTTGGGGAAGCGTCAGCAACGACCCGAATTTCTTGCCCTCAACCATCTCCACGGGGACCGGAGCTTCCGTGGCCCTCATCCCTGGAAATCGCGTCCTCATTAACGGATTGGATGCGGCGAGCTCGGCGGCTGCGTTGAGTGGAGACGACTATCTTGAGTCACCTTTCGCTACTACGGCTATGAGAGCGCCGGCTCAGGCTTTCAAACGCTGCAATTCAGCGAGCCGCTTCCTTCGGATGGGAACTCCATCAACATAAACGGCACTTTCACCGCGATCCCGGAGCCCTCCGGCCTTTTCATCGTCGGATCCTGCCTACTCAGCGTCGCTCTCCGCCGCCGTCGCTAGCCCCCCTCCATCCAAATCTCCCCGGTAGGGCGGCCTCTCCAAGAGCGCCGGTGCGACTCACGTTCCTTCCTCAGAGCCCTGCCCGGCTCCCAGCGAGCCATACGCGATCTTCCCCAGCGCTCCCCGGGGCAGCTTCGCCACGCGCGTCACCTCCGACACGCGTTCGAACGGCGCCACTTCCGCGTTGAATGCTGCCGACAACGCCTCCCCCTCCGCTTCCGAAATCCCTGTCCCGGTGATCAGCACGACCCGGTGGCCCGCCCGCTCGTCCGGTTTCGCCATCACCGCCACCTCGCCACCGAGCGTCGCACCCGCCAGTTCCCGGGCGATCCCCTCCAAACGATCCAAATCCACCAACTCACCCAACACCTTCACCACCCGCGCGCGTCGGCCCTGAACCCGTAGCCGCCCCGCACCATTCATCGACCCCACATCGCCCGTGTCGAACCATCCCCCTTCCTCGAGTGCGGCCTCTTCAAACCGCCAATGCCCGCCCCGGTTCGCCAGATACCCGCTGAACAATGCCCCTCCCCGAACCCGCACGGCGGCGGGATCGCCCACATCACATCGCACCTCCCAGCTCGGCACCAGCGGCAGCCCGCATGCCACATCGAACGGCTCAGCCACTTCGGCCAGCCCTTGCGTGGCTACCTGAGAAGCCGTCTCGGTCATCCCGTAGCTCGCCAAAACCGGCCAACCCAGCTCCCGCGCCCGCTGCCCCAACACCGCGTCGAGCGTCCCGCCGCCTACCACCACCGCCCGCAGCCGTTCCGGCGCTCGCTTCCCAAGCGCCACCACGTCGAACACCTGCGCCGGCACCAGCGAGGTGACCGTCACGTCTTCCCGCTCACATTCCTCGACGAAGCGGGCCGCATCCCACTTCCCACCGGCCAAAACCACGCACCCACCCGCCACGTAAGCCCGCGCCCAAAGCCCAAAGCCACCGACATGGAAGGCCGGAAGTGAATTCGCCCACCGGTCGCGCATGCCACATTCGAGATGCGCATTCACTGCCTCCGCCGAGGCCAGCAACGCCTCCTTTGAAAGGCAAACCAGTTTCGGCCCCGAAAGCGACCCCGATGTCGCGAACAACACGTGCTGCCGCAGCCTTTCCCTCTCATGCCGCAGCCCTTCACGGATCCCGTTCCAGTCCCATGCCATCCTTGGATTCAGCCGGACGTCCGGTTCCGGGTCTTCCCAGTAAGCCCGGTTCATCCAATCCGTTCCCATCGCAGCTCGTCCCACAGTTCGTCGAAACCCAAACCCGTTCCACTCGGTGGCCTCAGCACCGGTTCCGCCGCCCCGAGCGCCGCCACGAACGGGTCACCCGGCTCCCACAAATGCTGGGTCACCAACCCGCAAAGCGGTAACCCCCGTCCCGAGGCCTTCATCCACCGCGCCGCCTCGTAGGCCGCCCAAACCTGTCCGAGAGGGTGATCCATGTAGCTCGTGAACAGCACCTCCGACGCCGTATCCGGCACCGGTTCCACCGCCGGCTTCACCACCCTCAACCACCGCGTCGAAGCCCGATCCCCGTCCCGGTCCACCGCCAAGCGCAATCCGATGGCCTCCGCCAAATCGTTCCACACCGCCTCATCGAAGGGACAGGGGTCCTCCACGAAATCAATCCGCCCCTTCAACGCTCCCAACGCCCCGGCGAACGCCAGAAACTCTTCCGGCGACAGCGTTTCATTGAAATCCACTCTCACTCCCAATTCCTCACGCAGGCTCCCTAGCTGCGAAACCACTCTCGCCCAGTCACGACCCCCTTTCAATTTCACGGCGCGGAACCCCGCCGGCACGCCGCTCACCCCGCCCGCCATCGTGAAATGGCTCTCCGGCACGTTCAATCCCTCGAATAGCCACCTTCCCTCCCGCCGCGCCTGCGCATCCACCCGGCAGCAATCCAACGCCCGCCGCCCTAGCCGGGAAAGGTTGCCCGCCCGGAAGCGTTCGATTTCTTCGTCCACATCCGGGTCACCCAAAGCTGCCCACGGATGGACGCATCCGTAGCCGCCGTCATAAGATAGAAGAATCCCCTCAAACCCCAGCCGGTCCTCCCGGGCATTCAAAGCTCCCCGCGCTTCGAGAGCATATCGATGGATCCAAACCTCCATGAAAACATCTTTCTCAACCCAAGGTTCCTCCCAGCGTAAACAACACCCCGAATGCCAACAGTTGCACACCGCTCAAAGCCAAATACCGATTCAGCTCCCGCCCTCGTTTCACCCGCCAAACACCTCTGACGATAAGGGCCGATAACGGTGCCAGCAGGAGCGGCGTCAGAAAACCGGCCCGCCCCGTCCCTTGCCACCAAAGCACATTTCCCGCCAATGGAAGCAAGGCAAAGACCGCAATCTCGATCAGCGCAAACCTCTCCCCGTATCGCACCGCCAACGTCCTTTTGTCCGCGGCCGCATCCCCTTGCCGGTCCCGCAGATTATTGATACACAGCAACACCGTCGAATAGAACCCCACCTGCAATCCCAAAACGACCACAAACCACCCAGGCCATTCGCCGGTCTGTATAAAATACGAACCACCCGTCGCCACCAGCCCGAAGAACGCCACCACGAACACCTCTCCCAAACCGCGATACGCCAATGGATAGGGCCCGCCCGTGTAGGCATACGCTAACACCAATGACACCGTCCCGATCGCCAGAACCGGCCAGCCGCGTGCCCCGATCAGCACCAACCCCAATGCGGCCGCCACGCCGCACGCCACCACCGCCGCCGTCATGACCTGCCTCGCGCTCAGCAGGCCAGAGGCCGTCGCCCGCACTGGACCTAATCGCTCCGCCGTGTCCGCGCCTTTCCCGGCATCGATCGCGTCATTGAAAAAATTCGTCGCAATCTGAATGCACACACAACTGCCCAGCGTCGCCAATAGCAAGGGCACCGAAAAGACCCCGCTCATGATCCAACCAGCCAAGCTGCCCGTCCACACCGGCACCACCGCCGCGGGCAGGGTCTTCGGCCTCGCCGCCAGCACCCATGCCTTCGCGTTCACGGCACGCGTGGGAATTTCCCGAAGTCCGGCTTTCGCTTCTCCAAAAAAGCGTTCTTCCCTTCCTTCGCCTCTTCGGACATATAATAGAGCAGCGTGGCGTTACCGGCCAGGTCCAGCAAGCCCATCTGCCCGTCGCAATCCGCATTCATCGCCGCTTTCAAACAGCGCAGCGCCAGCGGCGAGTGCTGCAAAATCTCGCGCGCCCATTTGACTGTTTCGGTTTCGAGTTCCGCCAGTGGCACCACTTCATTCACCAAACCCATTTCCAGCGCCTGCTGCGCATCATACTGCCGGCACAGAAACCAAATCTCCCGCGCCTTCTTCTGTCCCACGATCCTGGCCAGATAGCTGGAGCCCAGCCCGCCGTCGAACGATCCAACCTTCGGCCCCGTCTGGCCAAACCGCGCGTTGTCCGCCGCAATGGTCAGGTCGCAGACCACGTGCAACACGTGACCGCCACCAATGGCGTAACCCGCCACCATGGCGATCACTGGCTTTGGCAGTCCCCGAATCTTTTTTTGCACATCCAGGATGTTCAAGCGCGGCACCCCGTCTTCGCCGATATAGCCCGCATCCCCTCGCACTTTCTGGTCGCCTCCAGAACAAAATGCCTTCTCGCCTTCTCCCGTGAGAATGATCACGCCGGTTTCCGGATCGTGATGCGCCCGGTTCAGCGCGTCCAGCAACTCCTCGACCGTCTGCGGCCGGAAAGCATTTCGCACCTCGGGACGGTTGATGGTGATCTTGGCGATCCCGTCTCCAGAGACGTGATACTTCAAATCGGTGTATTCGGCGGCTTCGGTCCACATGGTGATCGGTCAGTCAAAGGCTCTTATCGAGAAACGAGCGGACGCATTCTGCCAGTTCGCCCGGGTTCTGCAAGGGCAGGCGATGCCCTCCACCCCGGATTACGCGGTGCTCAGCCCGTGGGTTTCCCGCCACCACCTCACCCGCCAACCCCGTGAACTTCTCGTCCTCGCTCCCCGTGACCCACAACTGGGGCACCCGCACCTTCCGAAGCGGCTCCCGAAGATCCGCCTGCCTCCCGAGCGACCAAACCCGAAACGCTTCCGCAAGCCGCCCGGCGTGCTCGTGCAGCACCTTCATTTGACGTGGCGACACCGGACCGCCGCTCAAGACCGGTTGAGCGTTCCAGGCTTCCGCGAACGTCTCCCATCCATCCCGCCTCAGCCGTTCCGCCCAACCCTCGTCTTGCGTCTGCCTCTGCCGGCGCGCCTCTTCCGTCGGCAGCCCGGGATGTCCCGACACCAGCACCGCCGCCTTCCACGGCGAATCCTCTCTGACGAGCGCATGCATCGCCAGGCGCGCGCCCAGCGAGTAACCCATCAGCACCGGCTCGTCGTCCAGAAGACCAGCGGTTTCGTTCACGGTCGCTGCCCAGTCGTCAAAAGGCAGAATTGCCTCCTTCCAAAGGTCGACCCGGCGCCAGTCCAGATCGTCCAGGTGATGCCAGACCCCGTCCCAGTCCGCCGGGTCGCCCAAATTGCCGTGGAACGCCCAAATCATCCCGGCAACGCATCCCAAGCTTCCCAAAACGCAGCGGTTTGTCCCTCGTCGGGCTGAATCTCGAGCAGCCAACAACCTTCGCCCTCGTCCGGCACCTCCTCCATCGACCGCGCATAGCCCATGCTCCAAAGCGCCGCCCATCCTTCGAGGTTCAAATCGTGCGTCGTCTCCGTCACCGCTCGCGTCGCCTCGGGCACCTCTTTCAACACTGGCAAACGGCCAAAGATTCGCCCGCCGCCGTTGTTCAGTACCACGATCACCCGTTTCCCCGGCCGAAGCTGGCCTTTCACCCATGGCGCCGCCAGATCGTAGAGCGCCGTGAGATCGCCCACCACGGCGTAAGAGGAATCCTCGTCGGCCGCCAAACCCAGGAAGGTCGAGATCGCCCCGTCGATGCCGTTCGCTCCGCGGTTCGCCACCACCCGCAAACCCCGGTCATTGAAGCTCGCAGCCAGGTTCCACTCCCGCACCGGCAGACTGTTGCCGACGAACACCAAACTTCCCGGACGCATCCACTCCGAAAGCCGCCGCACCCAACCCGGCTCGCTCTCCTGCATCGACGCCAGCAGCCCATCGAGTTTCTCCGCTTTCTCGCGATCGGCGGACAACCATCCCGTCTCGGGCACACCTTCGAATTTGACCGCGCTCAGATCGGGAAGCACCTCGCAGCGCCGCGCCAGTCCACGAAACCCCCGGTGCATGGCGCAATAAACCGACACCTCCGGCTGGGATTCCAAATCCCTCCACAAACGGCAGCTCGGGACTCCGCCGATTCGCAGCACGTGACGCACCGTCGCCCCCGCCGGCAACCGTTCCCCACCCTGCACCACCCACGGCCGAAGCGCCGGATCCTCGCGCAGCCCGCTCGCTGCCTCGGCCAAAATCGGCGCTCCCGCCTCTCTCAAAAACGCCTGCACCTCTTCCCGCTCACCCTCGTTGAGCCAGCCGGCCAAAATCACGTCGGGCACCGGAATGACCCGCGGTTTGGACGAACTTCCCGTGCGCTCCGGTCGCGGAACCTTACCGTCCACCTCGTCGCTGCCAGCGCTGCCACCCCCTCCCGGCTCCAGCAGCGGCTCATCGAAACACAAATTCAAATGCGCTGGACCATTCCCGTCCCATCCGCTCAGGTCGAGTTCCGCTTCGTCGTCGACGTCCCAATTCGCCACGGCATACAGGCAAAACAATCCCGCCTGCTCGATGCTCTGCGGCGCCCCACTTCCCCGAAACGCCTTCGGCCGGTCCGCCGTCAGACAAAGCAACGGTAGCCGCTGATACAGCGCCTCCACCACTGCCGGGTAGAGCTCCGTCGCCGCCGTCCCCGAAGTCGTCACCACCGCCACCGGACGATCCAGCGTCCTGGCCCGCCCCAAGGCAAAAAAAGCCGCGCTCCTCTCTTCGAAAAACACCCAGTGACGCACCTCGCTCCCGAGCACGGCGAGGGTCAACGGGGAGTTCCTCGATCCCGCGCAAAGCACGAACTCCGTCACCCCCAGCCCTCGGCATGTCCGGATGACCCGTTCGGCCAGCGCTTCGCTCTTCGTCACAATCCTAACAAATTCTTTACCGCCCGCCGTTTCAAGGTCAGTTCTCGCCACTCGCACTCCAGCTGACTCTCGGCGATCACGCCGCAACCCACCGGCAAATACACGTCCTTCCCCTTCCAACTCAAGTTGCGAATCGCCACCACGGAGTGAAAAACCCCGTCGCTCCACAAACCGAACGGGGCTCCGAACTCCAGCGGCGTCCCCATCCGGCGCCGGTATTCGGCCAACCGGTCCAGCGCCTCTCCGTCCCTCGGCAGCGCGCCCAGCGCAGGTGTCGGGTGCATGAGCCGAATCAAGGCGTCGACGTCCGGTTCGTCTTCCAGATCGACGTGGATCGGCGTCAGAAAGTGCGCGATCGCCCCCAAAGAAAGGAGCTGCCTGGCCTCCCGCGTGACCTCTCCCAGAGCGCTCAGTTTCTGTTCCAGATAATCCGCCACGAATTCGTGTTCGTGGATTTCCTTCGCGTCGTCCATAAAGCGCGCCACCCGCTCCGTCGCCGAGGTCCCAGCCAGGGCCATCGTCTCCATGTGACGCCCGTGAAGCGCGAACAAAAGTTCCGGCGTCGCGCCCACCACCCCGTGATCCCCCCGGCGATAGCCGTAGCTGAAAAACGTCGCCGGCAGGTGGTCGACCGCCGTCAGAAGCGACTCCAAATCACCGCTGACAAGCTCCCCATGCTCCGTGAAGACCGGGACGGTCTTGACCACGCTTCCCGCGCTGATCCGGTCCTGAATGTCTTCAAAAACCAGTGCAAAACCGTTCTGCTCGGCCTTGGCCCACTCCACCTCAGGGCGCCTCGCCCCGTTCAGGTTGCACGCCAAAGGCGCCATCGTCGGCCCAGCCTCCCACCGCGAAGGCACTTTCCACGGCCGGGGATGCGTCAGCTCGAAATCGTTCACGTAAAACGCAACGCCATCCTTCGGCGGGTGCCGCAACTCCGTGAAAGGCCCAAAACCGCAGGTGATTTGACCGGAATCGGTCTTGAGAAAGGCGTAATCGTCCACTCGTGTGCTCCCTAAACTAGTTACGGTCGAAGGAAAACACGAGATTCCGCCCGCTATCCGGGAGAAGCTGAAGTGGTGACGCCTCAGCCGGGAGATGACGCGGGAGAAGGAAGATCCAAATTCTGACGAATCCGGCTACGCCAGTAGCTGAAGCGGTAGCACTTCAGAGGGGGAGAGTGACGCTGGAGGGGGAAGGTCCGAGTTCTTGAGCGGCTTCACCGAGTGCCATTCCCGTTACCCCGTTACCCCGTTACCCCATTACCCCGCTGCCCGGCGCCGCTTCTCCGGCGCTTCGTCCAATAAACCATCCAAAACCAAATCCCGCACCCGCTCCGCCACGGCAAACGCCATCGTCGCCCCGCCGGTAGGCAATGGACACACATCGACGAACGACCCGTGCTCCACCACGACAGGCCGGTCCAAAAGCGCCCCACTCCGCATCACCGGCCAGGCAAAAATCCCGGCCTCGAGCGATTCGAACTGGTAATACTCGAGGTCGGGCAAAATCCGCTGGATCCGTTCGAACAACGCTTTCGGTTGCACGCTTCGGCGCAGCGCCGACAGCTCGGCTTCCCAGTGAAGCCCTGCCAGCTTCTTCAACTCGGTCCGCTGCATCAATTCTCCGGCCTCCCGCCAATCAATCGCCCATCGGCCATAGCTCTCCCGCCCCGGCGCCAATCCACCGTAGTGATGCACGCGCACCACCCCGTCCACTCCGGGCGTGATTTCGAGCGGCGACACCGGTCGTTCGGGCTCCGGTAGAACCCGAATCCGGTGCTGCACCAGTGTCCGCCCGTCCGCGTCCAACTCCCCCAGGTCCCACCGCAGCGGCACCATCCGGAACGGTAAGGCCTCGACGCGCGGCGCAGACACCCGGTCGATTTGCACCCCGGTACAATTCACCACCACCTCAGCCCCAAATTCGCCCCGACTCGTCCGCACCAGCATCCCATGAGTCCGCCGTTCCACCGCCTCCACCTGCGTGTTGCCAATGAACCGTCCTCCAAATCCATGAACCCGCCGGGCCAGCCGGTCGCACACTTGAAGAAAGTCCGTCACCGCCACTCCCGGATCCAACAAAGCCGCCGCCGCGCTCACCCCAGCCTCAGCTTCCTTGAGTGAAGCGCCTTCCAGCCAGATCAAATCCCCCTCTTCTCGCCCGGCATCGTCCCAAATCTCCCGGAGACGCGGCACGTCATCTTCCGCCTCCGCTAGAAGCAACTCACCGCCCCCTTTCCGCTCCGCCCGGATCCCTTCCTCACGGCAAAATCCCTGCAGCAGCTTCCTGCCTCGCTCCAGACAGGCCGCATGGTCGGGCGAATGCACCGAACCGTGACCCGGAATGACGCCTCCCATGCGCCCGCTCTGGTGAAGCGCAAGACGCGACTCCTTCTCCAGAATCGCCAACCGCGCGTGCGGCATGCGACGCAAAATCGCATCCGCCACGGTCAACCCGCTAATGCCCCCACCGATTATCAGGACGTCCATGATGTTAACAAACATGAACTATCCACGATAACAAATCAAATGGAAACCTCCGCGCATCCCTCCACTCCCCCCGCGTCGTCAACCAAACGACGGCGTCAGCCCCCTAACAGACCACCACCGGCCAGCTTTCCTCTCACGCTTTCCCGTAGTCCCGGATCCCAATGCTCACACCGAGATGCCGCGCCAACACAGGCCGGATTTCGCGAAACCACGCCAACGCCGCCTCGGAAAACGGCTCGATCGCCAGCAGCGGAACTTCTTCGCCCATTCCCCAATCCACCTCCAACCCCACCACACCACCGGTCTTCCCTGACCGCATGAAAGCCACGTTGGCTCCCTGGACCGCTTCGACATCCCACACCACGCTTTCCCCCGGGCGAAGCAGGCCCCCACGCCTGCCTTCCGGATCACTCCAGAGAAGAAACGCCCGCCCCCCGCCGGCCTCCCCGTTCGTCCTCGTCTCCGCATGCAGAAAAGCCACTTCCATGGGCACCTCTCCGCTTTCCGGCAACCCTTCCCTGTCGAGTTGCAGCTTCAACCCCACCGGACAGGTCAATCGATCGTGAAGCAGTCTCATCGCCTGGATTCCTTCCTCCCTCTCCCAAAATCCCACCAGCCAAAAACCTCGGATCCTCACTTCTGATCCCACCCAGGAAACGTTTTCGTCTCCGGCAGCGTTTTGCCTGGACAAATCAACGCCTGCATCGCGATGGATAGATCGCCTTTCCCACCTTTCCCATCGATGAAAATTGTCGCGTTCATTCTTCTCTCCCTCGCCGTGGCGGCAGCCGGCTTCCTCGCATGGCGCACCTGGTCCCCGATGGGCCAGAAAATGGATCCAACGCCCCCCACCGCTCCCGACCGGATCCTCCGGGTCTACACCTGGGACGATTACATCGATCCGGCGCTCATCGACGAGTTCACTCGCGAGGCCGAGTGCCAGTTGATCATCGACACTTTCGACAACAACGAAGAACTCCTCGATACCATTCTTTCCGGCTCGGAGGAATACGACGTCCTCGTGCCCAGCACGTACATGGCCACGAACCTCCGGGACCGCGGCCTCCTGCTCGACCTCGATCACGAAAGCCTCCCAAACCTCCGCCACGTCGACCGCAACTACCTGAAACGCTTTGCCAGGGACAAGACGATGGCGTTCAGCGTCCCCTACATGGTCTCCCCGACTGGAATCGGGCTCCTCCAGGACGTTTCCGAGCCCTCCTGGAGTCTCCTCCTCGATACCCGTTACCGCGGAAAGCTCAGCGTCCTCAAAGACATGCGTGAGACCCTCGGTGCGGCCCTCAAAGCGGGCGGTCATTCCCTGAACTCCAGCGAACCCGAAGAAATCACCCAGGCGAAAGACCTCGTCCTGTCCTGGCTGGCAAACGGCGCCACGCTGAACTCTTACAACTTCGAAGCCGAACTCGCCGCCGCCCGAATTCAAATCGCCCACGGCTACGCCGGCGACATCCTGCAGGCCCGCGACTCCAACCCGAATCTCCGCTTCGCCTTCCCGCGCGAGGGCTACTCCGTCGCGGGCGACGACCTCGTGATCTATCGCTACACCGCGCAGACCGGCCTGGCTCACCGCTTCATCGACTTTCTCTGCCGGCCGGAGATCGCGGCTCGCAACATGACCTGGATCCGGTTCCGCGCGCCAAACCCGGAGGCCATGAAACTCTTGGACGAAGAGACCCGGCTCCATCCAGCCGTGAATTTTCTCGATACCGCCCCCGAGACGGCCGAAGTCATCGCCAGCGTCGGAGAGGCAAACCACCTCTACCAGGCCGCTTGGCAGGAAATCCTCGCCGCCGCGCCTCCCGCCCCGGTCCCCCAAGCCCGTCCGGCCCCGCCCCTGCGTGCGCTTCATGCCTGGGACAAGCCCGCTGTCATTCCCTACACGAACGACCCGGTGCCCCTGACCATTGCCTACGTCGGTGGCGTCAGCGACGACTTTGACCGCTTTCACTTCCTCACCCTCGATCACTTCCTCAAAGCCATCAATCGATCTCAACTCCGCTACCAATACCAACTCGAACGCTTCGACACCCAGCGCGACCCCGAACAGGTGATCGCCGTTTACGAAAGTCTCGCCGCCCGAAATGCGGATGACGATTCCAATAACGACGTCGTCCTCGTCATTGATAACATCTGGGGATCCCACATACGTGCGGCCCAACCCATCATCCAACAAGCGCAGCTTCCTCTCATTGCCCTCAACGCGGATCGAAACCGTCTCGATTTCGGCGAGTCCTCCCTCTTCCTCGGAAGCGGAGATCAAATCCCCTCCCGAATCGCCAAATTCATTCGCGACGCCCTCGACACCCGGGAAATCCTGTTCCTCACTGAATCCGGCTATGCCCTGACCGAGGTCTATCGCTCCGTCCTGGATGAACACGACTTACGGATCACTCGCGAAATCCTCCTCTCCGGCGACGGCTCGGAGCCACCCACCCGCGGCGAACTCGAGGAGGTCAAACAACAGCTCGCCCAGCATTACGCCGCACTTCCCCCGGGCACTCGTCAGGTCGTCCTCGTCAACGCCCACGGCGCGTGGGGCAACGAACTCATCCGCTGGTTCGATAAGCGCGCCCGAAACACCTCCGTCGTCGGACATCCATCCATGATCAGCGGAAATCGCGACCTCGAGTTCGGCCGCGATTCTTCAAACGAACTCATCTTGTCCAGCTTCTCCACTCGCGATGTCCCGACCTTCATTTTCGAGGCTTTCCGGACCCTCAAACGAAAACACCCGAATGTCTATGAACGCTCACACGCCACCTACTTCATCCGCCGCTGCGCCCTTACTTGTGATTGGGTCCAGACCCTGACAAACTCCCGCCTCGGCCTGCGCCGACCGTTATCCCAATACGATTTCGCCCGGGAACTTGCAAACCTCCGCTCGAATAATCTCCCCAGCCGGCTAGGGCTGTTACGCTTCCTTGATACCGGTGAAGAGGCACCGAACCCACACTTCGTCGTCTATCGAAACGGCCGCGAGTTCAGCCACCGGAAACAGCTGAACTCGGACGGCACCGTCGTCTCGAACCTCCAAATCGCTATCGAAGATCTCCGGATCAAGCGTTTGAATCTCGAGAATGGGTTCTTCGACGCCGAATTCAGTTGCTGGACACGCTCCGATACCGATTTCGTCGAAGGCCCCGTCATGCGGCGCCTCCAGCAACGCCGCGCCGCCGACCTCCGCGCCGGACTCGGCGCACGCTCCGCCACCCTCGACGGACTCCTCGATTTCTCGAACATGCGCCCAGCAGACAGTTACATCACTAAGGTCGTCGAACGCGAGGAAGGAAACACCATCTACAAACGCTATCGTATCAAAGGCAGTTTCGCCGCTGATTTGAAAAACGTCGGTGAATTCCCCTTCGATGACCATCTCGTCCGTCTCGAAATCCAATCCCTCGTACCCAGCCGGCACCTCTCCGTGACCGCTACCGACTCTCGCATCATGGATTCCCGCGGTGGCTCCGGCGATCCCGGAACCTGGCAAATCCAAAACATGTATCAGGTCGTCGATAACATCGTCACCGAGGACGACCCCCTCGCTTCTTCGGAGCGCAACGAGGTCTTCGATCAATTTAAAAGCCTCGGCATCCTCATCGAAACCAAACGCTCGATCTGGAACCCACTTGTCGTCATCATCCTCCCCATCACCATGCTCGGCATCGCTGGAATCTCGGTCCTCTATCTCAACGAACCCCGGTCTGATGAAGTCTCGGAGGCCCTCCAGACGGACGACTCCAAACGTGGCAAAACCCTCGCGGAACTTTCCCTCGGGATCGTCTTGGCCGTGGTCGCCTTCTCGTTCTCTTATGCCCAAGCCGTTCCGCGAGGCTCGTTCGTGACCCTGGCCGATGCTCTCTTCGCCTTCACCCTCTTGATTTGCGTCGCCAACTTCATCTTCGTCGTCGCCCTCAACCACCGCCAAGGCATGATGTCGCGCTTCTCCTCCCTCGTCTTCTACCGCGCGATTGCCACGGTCCTCTACCTACTCTTCTGCACCCTCTGGTGGGTGGCGGGATATTGGCTCGGTTTCAGCATCATCTGATTCCTCCACCAGGGACCGCGCAACCACGACATACCCGCGCGACTCCCCCGATTCGTCGTCGATCGTCTCGAGTGATCGCCACAATTCCTCGCCGCGCACCCAAACCGGCGGGTATTTGAACGGTGCCACGTCCAGAATCAAAAAGGCGTCCTCCCCGGCATGATAGGCCGCCACCGGCGAAATATGCCCGCCCCGCTCTTGCCCAATGGCTTTGCGCAAGTAATTGACCAAGAGGTATTCGCCCTTGTTTTTCAACACCCGGCGCGCCGTCTTCCGAAGGGTTTCGATCTTGGACTTTCCCGCATGCACCGCCACGACCTCCACTCCCTCGTGCACTGCCAGGATCCCAGCAAGTTGGTCGAGCGTCATCCCTCGCTTTTGAACCACCGCCCGAGGCCGAACCGCTTCCACCGCCGGCGTGAACAGATTTTCCTGAGTGAAAAAACCGTAGGCTCCGTGGGCACCACCCTCCGGCTTGGCCCCAGGTAACGCATTCAACACGATCGCCGAACTCGCCACGCCGCAGTAGGCGAGATTCTGCTGAGGCTGAAAAAAACGCACCAGCCGGTAGAAATCCCCATTGAACTCGCTTTCACGCAGCCACTGCTGCCCCTTGGGCGAGTCGAGCGGGATCAATTCGGCTGCGGTCGCCATGAAGCTGATGGAAAAAAAGAAGGCAGTCAGGCCTCGGGTCGAAATTCGAAAGGCGTCAGTCACGGTTTCAGCGGGCTTTCGTTCCTTGGACGGATCACCCCTCCATCCCTCACACCCCTTCCCGCGCAGCCAGAGTTTCAACCACTTTCCGGCCAAGTTCCCGGAACACCCGGCTCGATTCGGATTTGGCCGGATCGAACGACACGATCGGCTCACCCTGATCCCCGGCTTCACGCGTCGCCATCTCCAGTGGCACTTCGGCCAGCAGCGGCACCCCCAATCGCTTCGCTTCCGCCGCGCCCCCACCTTCCCCGAAGATCGCGTAGCGGTTCTGATCGTTCGGACACAAGAAATAGCTCATGTTTTCCACGATGCCGAGAATCGGCACGTTGACCTTTTGGAACATGGCCACGGCCTTGCGCGCATCGATCAAGGCCACCTCCTGAGGCGTGGTCACCACGACCGCCCCGTCCAAGGCCACCGTCTGAACGATCGTAAGCTGGATGTCCCCCGTTCCTGGCGGAAGGTCCAGGACCAGGTAGTCCAAATCATCCCAGGCCACGTTCCGCAGAAACTGCTGCGTGTAGCGCGTCGCCATCGGCCCACGCACGATGACCGGCGCGTCGTCCCCGGTCAGCAGCCCCATCGACATCAACTGGATGCCGTGACGGCGAATGGGAAGAATCTGCTCCTGCCGGTTCGCCATCGGGTGCTCGTCCGTCCCGAACATCAAACCAATGCTCGGTCCATACAAATCGCAGTCGCACAGCCCGACGCGCGCTCCCATCTGCTTCAGCGCCAGCGCGAGGTTCGACGACACGGTGGATTTTCCCACCCCTCCCTTACCGCTTCCCACCGCGATGATCCGTTTGACCCCGGGAATCTTCGCCGCCGCCATCGCATCGGCCCCGGCCGGCGTGACCTGCTTCGGCGGCTCTTTCAGATCGAACTCCAAATGAACCTCGTCGACCCCCTCCAACGCCTCCAGTTTCTCCCGCGCCTCTTTGTAAATCTGCTGCGGCACCTGAGGATCACGCGTCGCGAACGATAGATCGACATCCACCCGTCCGCCTTCCACCCGAATCGACTTCACCAAGCCGAACGAAACGATGTCCCGCGAAAACCCCGGATAGCGCACGGTCGCTAACGTCTCTTTCACTTTCTGCTCATCCACCATACCAACCCAAGTTACGCACTACACGGACCCTCGCGACCCGAAATCGGGCGCCTTCCCTTGACCCCCTGGCCGGTGGCGCGGCAGACTACCCCGCAATGATGACGTCGATTTCGCGCCTGGCGCTCCCCCTATTCCTCCTCACGCCTACCATTCTCTGCGCAGACGACGGCCCCAGATTTGAAACCCTTGTCTACAAATCAGCCAGTGACAGGGATCTTCACGTGGACGTCTTCCAACCTGCCGCCCCGCCGAAAACCACCGCCCGTCCCGCCATCGCGTTCTTCCATGGGGGCGGATGGGTTTTCGGCGACCGCTCCCTCTACCATGATGCCTGCCGTCACTTCGCGCGTAAGGGCTTCGTCTGCCTGACCTTCGAATACCGCCTCTCGCGAAATGATGATGGCACCTACCCGCATCCAGCCATCACTCCGGTCGAAAGCGTGAAGGACGCCCGCTCCGCCATTCGATGGATCCGCGCGAACCATGAGGACCTCGGGATCCACACGGAAAAGATCACCGCCTGGGGCCGGTCCGCGGGTGGCCAACTCGCCCTCGCCACCGTCCTATGCGACGGGATCGATGACGAACGGGACGACCTCGACGTCTCTCCCGCCCCAAACGCCCTTCTCCTCTTCTCTACCTGCTACAACACCGTCAACACCTGGGTCGACCGCATGCTCGGCGGTCAGGCCGGCCGCATTCGCGACATCTCACCCTATCACCGCTTGAAAAGACCCCTGCCTCCCTCCCTCGGCATCCACGGCGCGGAAGACACCACCGAACCCGCCCGCGTGGCCCGTTGGTTCGACGAAAAGGTCGCTGCCCTCGACCTCGATTTCGAACTCGTCATCCTACCCGGCCGGGGCCACGCCCTCACCGATTCCGGCGAAGCGCCGGGAGAATTCGTCGAACCCACGATCCTCCGCCGGAGCGAAGCCTTCCTCGAGACCAAAGGACTCGCACCTTGAGCACGCTGGATTTCTACGCCGGCCGCAACTCCTCCCGCGACACCTCCTCCACCCGTCGTTTGCCCGCCAGAGCGAATGTCAGCTCCAAATCGGCGCAGAAATGCCGCAGATACTCCGTCACCCCCGCTTCTCCGCCCACTGCCAGCGCCCACATGTGAAGGCCGCCCTAAAAACACGGCCTCCGCCCCCAGCGCCAGCGCTTTGAACACGTCGCATCCCCGCCGGATCCCACTGTCGGTCGAAGAGCACCGGCGCGGCGTCACCCACCGCTTCCGCCACCCCAGGCAGCACCTCCAGCGTGCCCACGCTCCCGTCCGTCTGCCGTCCTCCGTGGTTCGAAACCACCACGCCGTCCATCCCTTCGTCCAGCGCTCGCCGGGCATCGTCCGGATGCTGAATGCCCTTCACCAGCAGAGGCAGTTCCGTGTTCTCACGCAGGAAGCGCAGCGACTTCCAGGTGCGGGACAAATCCGAGAACACCTGCAAATAAAGCTCCGCCGCCGCATCCACGTCCTCTTCCATCGAGAAACTCGAAACGGTGCTGAGGATGTGCGTGATCCCGAGCGCTGCCGCCCCGCGCGCAGAAGCCTTTTCACCGTCCGGGTCGCAGCCCGTCTGAACGCCGATCGGCGCCAACGCCACCGGAAATGGCCAACGCTCGCCAAAAAGTTCGACACTGAAATCGCGCTCCTCGATTCCAGTCAGCATTCTCGGAACGATTCGCCACCGATCGAAGGCCGACCGGTTGGCCCGGCCCGTCCCCCCCCCGCCCGCCATCCCCGCGACCCAATCGTAGTCCACCTCGCTCAGCCGCGCCTTCGCCTTGGCCTCCAACGCTTCGACCGAAAGCGGAATGGCGCCGGGTTCACTCGCAGGTCCCTTGCGATAGAGTCCAATCTGGTGCCCCGTCTGAAACGAGCGCTCGTTGCTGGTGTCACTCATGGGCTGGTAAGTAGAAAGCACCCTAGCGCCACCCCTGACCACGCCGCAACGCGAATCCACA
>CAZCRA010000006.1:0-43940 GCA_964500945.1 uncultured Verrucomicrobiales bacterium
TACGTCCCGCGCTCCAGCACGAACGTCGCCCGCGGTGGATCCATCTCTTCCATGACCATCGTGGCCGGCATCGCCCGCAGGCTCGCGGCTTTCGCCGAAGTCAGCTCCCGGACGGCCTCGTATGCCTCGCGAAACCCGGGATCGCTCGCCCGTCGCGCCCGGGCCTGGACCAAATCCTGCCGTTGCTGCGTCCAAACCTCGGCCGGTCTCATCCCGGCTTCGAACCACCGGTCCAGTTGATCCGGCTCCAAATCGCGGTTCCAGGCCGTCATCTTCCCGAGAGCCCCCCGGAATCGCGCCGGTTCCTCTTCATCCTCGCAGTGCCCCAGCCGCAACGCCTCCCCTCGCATGTTGCCGGTCAACCCCTCACGAAGCCGCTCCACCGGCGTCTCCACGAAATCCACGTAGAGCCGGCGCGACTCCGCAAAACGGCTCCGCCCGTTTCGAACCGCCACGGCGTGCCAGCGCCCGGCCGTCAACCGCTGCTCCGAGACGACCTGCACCGCGTAGGCCGGCCAGCGCGACGATGCCCGTAGCTCCACCTTTCCATTCGCCTGGATCCGCAGTTCCACCCCTTTGCCGTAGCCTCCCGCCGCCGGATCGAGGCTGTAGTCCATCGTGGAAAAAACCACCCCCTCACCGCCGTCCCAGCGCAACCATCCGGCAAACGTCCACGGCTGCTGCGCCGACGGCTGCCACTTCCGGGCTTCCTCGCCCGCTTCAGGTGGTGCGCCTCCGCCAAGCTCCAGGACCCCGTCCAAAATCGGAATCGCCTTGTCCAGAAGCCCCTCGTCCAGCTCGGGCATGTCGAAAGCCGCATCTCCTCCGGTGTCACCGGAAAGCGCCACCAGCTTCGCCCTTGCTGCCGTCAATGCGTCGAGCAGGTCCTCGTGCTCCCGCGCCTGCGCCTCGGTCGGAGCCAGCATCCACGGAGCGGCATTGCCCCAGCGCCCATCCTCACCGAGTTCCGGGACCTGGTTGAAGAAAGCGAACATCTCGTAGTAATCCTTTTGGGAGATGGGGTCATACTTGTGATCGTGACAGCGAGCGCAGTCGAGCGTGAGCCCCAGCCAGGCCGTGCCCATCGTCCGCACCCGGTCCGCCACGTATTCGACCCGGTATTCCTCCTCGATGATTCCCCCTTCGGAATTGATCACGTGATTCCGGTTGAATCCGGTCGCCAACCGGCTCTCCAGCGTCGGTTCAGGCAGAAGATCCCCGGCCAACTGATGGGTGATGAAGGTGTCGTAGGGCAGGTTTTCGTTGAAGCTCTCGATCACCCAGTCCCGCCAGCGCCACATCTCACGCGCGCTGTCGTTGTTGAAGCCGTGCGTGTCCGCATACCGGGCCAAATCCAGCCATCCGGCCGCCAAATGCTCCCCAAAACGGGGCGACGCCAGCAGTTCGTCCACCGCCGCTTCGTAGGCTGCCTCACCTCGCGCCTCCACGGCTTGTTCGAAATCCTCCATCTCCTCCGGCGAAGGCGCTAAACCGGTGAGATCCAGCGATGCCCGTCGCAGCCATGTGCCGGGACCAGTTTGCGGCGAGGGCCCCAACCCTTCCTCGCGCAGCCGCTCGAAAACGAAGCGGTCCCAAGGCTCCCTCGCCCATGAAATCCCGCCTTCGTCTTCAGGCAGCACGGGTTGCTTGGGCGTCTCGAACGCCCAATGCCCCTCGAACGGAGCCCCTCCTTCGATCCAGCGGCGTAGCTTCTCGATCTGCCCGGCCGTCAGCGTCCGATGGGATTCCGGCGGAGGCATCACATCGGCGGAATCGTCGCTGCTAATGCGCCACCAAAGCTCGCTTCCCTCCGGATCTCCCGGGGAAACCACCGTCACGCCCCCACGGCTCTTCCCCAGCAACCCGGCTTCCGTATCCAGACGCACTCCGGCTTTCCGGTCCTTCTCATCCTGCCCATGACAATGAAAACAGTTCTCCGACAACAAAGGGCGAATCTCGCGATTGAAATCCGGCACCCCGTTTGAAGACGCCCCGGCCACCCCGCCGAACACCGCCAAAAACGGCGCGATGACGAACACCACCCGGTCGCCCTGCGCGCGAGCCGTGAATGGTTGGGAAAAGGCCGGTCGAGCTGCTACGAATTCCATTCGCCGGTATACACTTTGCCCCAGCCGCCGGGTTTTCACGAATCCAGCCATCTTTCGCCCACCCTTCCCTCTTCGGGCTCCTCACTCCTCACTCCTCACTCCTAACTCCTCACTCCTCACTCCCCCCTACTTCCCCTTCATCGTCACCACCCCATCCCAGTCCTCGCCCGGCGGTGTCTCGATGAATTCCTTGCACCGTTTCACATACATTTCCGTCAGGGCATCCCGCTCCCCGCATCCCTCGAAAGCATCGAGCGCATCACCGAACCGCCTCTCCCGGAACGCCCGAATGCCCTCCTCGAAGCCCGCCAACCACGCCGGCGCCCCGTCCTCTTTCCGGCACAGCACCGCATGGACGCCAACAGGCACCTTCTTCCCATAAACCCGCACCAAATCCACATTCCGGCACACGAATGAGTCCGCGATCCGCTCGTGAACCCGGTCCGAAACCAAAACGCGGACCCGATAACCCTTCGTCAGCCCCTCCAGCCGCGAGGCCAGGTTCACGCTGTCGCCGATCACCGTAAAATCGCTCCGCTGCGACGAACCGATGTCACCCACGATCGCGTCCCCCTGGTGAATGCCGATGCCGATATTCAGTTCCGGAATCCCCTCGGCCTTCCACCGCTGGTTCAACGCGTCCAGCTCGTCATACATATCCAGCGCCGCCCCGGCCGCCTGGACCGCGTCGATTTGAAGCAAATCGCCTCCCTCATCCGCCTCCGTCTGAATCCCTCCCCACACCGCCATCACGGCGTCGCCGATGAATTTGTCGATGCTCCCCGAATGCGTGAACACGACCTCGACCATTCTCCCAAGATACTCGTTGAGCTGCTCGACCAGCTCCGCCGGTGTCCGGGATTCCGCCAGGGAAGTGAACCCCCGCACGTCAGAGAACAAAGTCGTGACCACCCGCGACTCACCACCGGCCGCCGCGTAGTAACCCTCCGGTTGCCGCAAAATCTCCGCAGCCACGTTCGGCGACACATACCGAGACAGCGCCCGGTGCAGCCGGTTCCGGCTCAGCCGCTCGAGCACGAAATCGTAGCTCAGGCAGAGCAAACCGGTCGCGCTCAGGCCCACCAGCGGACCCAGGGGCATCATCTCTACGCCCCGAACATTGAAGAGCCAGATTCCCAGAGCGAACACCCCGCCCCCCAGCGCCGCCAAGGAGGCCAGACTCACCAGCGTCCGCGTCGGCCAGGCCACGATCAAAAACGCTCCCAGCCCCGCCGCCAGCGTGACTGTCCAGCGCAGGCCCATCGGCCACTGCGTCAGAAACTCGTCCTGCAGCGCCGCATTCACGACGTGGGCGTGAATCCTGACCCCCGCGAGCTGTCCGTGCGGCGTCGGGTGGTTGTCTTTGAACCCCTCCGCCGTCGGCCCGATGTAGATCACCCGGTCCTTGAACCACGCTCCCTCATCGAAATTGGCCTCCCAGAACCGGGGGATGAAGATCTCGCGAAAGGATATCGGTGGGAAAGCCCGCCCCGGATCGGCGAAACGAAACCGGACCGGCTTTGTCCCCTTGGGAATCCGGTCCCCCTGCCCCAGCGCCTCGAGTGTGACCGTCGACAGCGCGGCCAGCACCGGTTCGTCCGGATGCGCTTCCCCATCCGCCGCTTCGCTCGGCGTCGTCCGGAATCGCACCTCGCGGATCACGCTGTCCAGCGCCTCCGGCCAGTAGTTCGCGTAGCCGAGCCGTGCGTCGATCGGCATTTCCCACGGGATCAACTCCGGAGCCGGCAGCCGGAATTGAAAAACCCGTTGGAGCCCCACGTAAGATTCCTCGAACTTCGAGACGATCCGAACCTTCCCGGGATGGGCGTCGAGCACTCGGCGCAGCGCCTCGTCCCCTTCCGGATCCTGCGCCCGCTCGAAGAAAAGGTCGACCACCACCGCGCGCGCCCCGGCATCGAGCAGCTTTTCGATCGCCGCCGCGTGCACCGCACGGGAAAACGGCCAGTCCTCCGCCATAAGCTGCAGCACCGGGGAGGCGGCCAATTCCTCGGGACTCTCCGACGACATCGTTAGCGTCGCTTCATCGATCCCCAGCACGACGATCGATGGATCAATCGGCGCCGTCCGTCCGATCCGGTGCACCCAATCCTGAAAGCCCCGCTCCAGACTGCTCCACCACACGCGCACCCCAGGGACTTTTTCCATGCTCCACTGAACGGAAAACACGCCCAAGGCGATCCCCAGCATCGTCAGCATCCGGGCGGAGAATCGGCCCTGCAGGTTCCAGCGAGTCATGGCTCACACGTTGCTACGCTTCTATGGCCGTTTCGATCAAGCGGATCTTGCATCCCGGGGGCACCTCGCTAGGATGGACGACAAGTCTAACCGCGCCGCATGAAACTCACGACGTTCACTCCACTCCGCTTCGAGAGCTGCGCCGCCGGCCTGCTCTGGCTCCTGATCGCTCCCGGCCTGCACGCCCAGCTCGGCATCGATCCCCAGCAGCAGCGGGACAGCGTCGAAGCCGCCGCCACGGTTGAAGCTCTCCGGGATGCCGCCCTCACCGGCGAAGCCGCGGCTCCCGGCACCTCGGAAGTCCCCACCTTCGCCCCTTCTACCACCGGAGATGACGATATCGGGGAGCAACTCATCCTCAAACGGCCCCCAAAAGAGCAAAACTTCACTTTCACGTCGGATACCTTCCTGTTCTGGACCGATAACGCCGCCAACCTGCCCGCCGGAGAGATCGAAGACGCCTTTTACGGCTTCGGCTTCGACCTCGAATACCGCCGGAGGCTCTTCGGATCCGTGTTCGCCCGCGCAGAATTCGCCCAGGATTTCTATCGCTATGCCGACCTCACGGAGCTGAATTTCGAGTCATCTGACGCGATCGCAGGCGCCTTGGCCGTCATCCCAAAGCTCGCCAACACCGTCGTCTACCTCGATTACTACTACAATCGCCTCACCCAAGGCGAGTTCGAATCCTCCGTCTTCGACAATCACGCTATCCGCCTCGGCGCTCAGAAACTCTTCCCGATCAACCACGCCAACAGCTTCTTCCTCGGCTCCAGCGCCCAGCTCAGCGCCCAAACCGATCCCCAGGAACTCGAGCGCCACGAATACACCGTGCAGTCCGGTTACATCGCCGAACTCACCCGAAACGTCGGAGCCCAAGTCTCCTATCGCTTCAGCTACTTCGACTACCAGAACTTCGATCGCGACGACCAGTTCCACTCGTTCGCCGCATCCCTGATCTGGACCCCGCGGGAATGGCTCCAATTCGCCGCCGCCGCCACCTACACCAACAACGATTCGAACCTCGATTTCTTCGACTACCAAACCTGGAACGTCGGCGCGACCCTCAGCGGGACCGTCCAATTCTAAACCTCCCCAGCCCCAACTCCACCCTCCACCATGAACGCTCTCCTCCGCTTGGCCGCAGTTCTCACCCTCCTCCCGTCCTTGCCGGCCGTTCATGCCGCTCCGCTCAAGGAGGCCGAGTTCACCCAGGTCGTGAACCAGGTCAATATCCTCCCACCGGATGAAAGCGCCATTCCCGCTTCCGTCGGTCGCCGGGTCTATAGCCCCTCCGCCGTCCAAACCGGGGTCGGATCCCGTGCCGAACTCCGTTTCCCGGACGAAACCATCACCCGCGTCGGAGCCCTCTCGACCTTCCGGCTCGAAGAAAAACGCACCATCGGCCTCGAGCAGGGCGTCATCCTCCTCCAAGTCCCCAAACGCAAAGGCGGCGCCAAGGTCCGCACCGCATCCGTCACCGCCGCCATCACCGGCACGACCGTCATCTTCGAATACCTCGCAAACGGTTTCATGAAGCTCATCGTCGTCGAAGGCGTCGTCGACCTCTTCTTCAATGACCGGCCCAACGTCTTCCGCACGGTCAAGGCGGGCCAAATGCTCATCGTCGAGCCAAACGCTCAGCAGTTCCCTCTCCCGGTCGATGTCGATTTGAACCGGCTGCAGGACACTTCCACGCTTCTGAACGACGACCAAAACGAAGGCGCCCTCGGAAATCGCAAACAGATGACCCGCGCCTTCCGCCAGCAGGAACGAATGAAGGGCAAGGGCGACCTCCAAACCACCCCGCTCGTCCTACCGGGCCGCGGCACCGAAGTCGTTCTCTCCAGCGAACGAAACCTGAACGTCACACGCACCATCGGTCTGAGGTCGTCCACGAACGGTGACCCACGGGGCCCCCTCGGTCCAAACGACGATCGCCCCCGGCGTGGAGGCGATGGCACGCCCCTCCCCGGCGATGGTGACGGAACAGGCCCCATCGCCGCCAATTTCGGCCCTCCCATCCTGATTCCCGGGCTGACCGAGATCGACGCTTCTAGCGTGATCGTGACGAATCCGACAATCACCGCGTTCAACGAAGGCGCAGGCGATTTTGTCACCTCCCGTGGCCGCATTTATCGCCCGCTCATCGATGGCCCCTTCGACGCCTACGCATTTGGCTCCGCCACGTCTCCGCTCCCCGAACTCGATCCCTACATGGCGTCTCGCGGCCGCTGGGCCCACTTCCAGTTCGGGGACCTCGACCTCCTCGGAAACCCCACCATCGATTCCACCCCCGGCCCCAGAAATCTCACGCTTGCCGCGGAGAACACCATCATCGCGGCCGATCCCGGCTTCGAAGGCGAGACGGAAGGACCGCCATCCAGCGGCCTCTTCTCCCTTACCCCTTCGCTGGATACCCTCCTGCTCACCACTCGCACCGGCGGGATCATCGTCGGCTCCGGTTTCTACTTCGAAGGGATCGGTTCCGACCTCATTTTTTACGCGCCCGCTTCCAAAATCGAACTCTTCGGCACGGTCGATCTCTCCGACGGCGACTTCTACGCGTTTGCAGGCACGGAGACGGACTTTGACGGAGCCTATATCGTAGCAAATGACGTCCGCGTCGGTCTGGCTGGTGGATCGAATGGTCCGGTGATCGTTCAGGACACGGACATCATGGCGACGGGACAAATCGATCTTGCCTCCAGCGGCTCTGTCGAAGTAACGAACTCGACGCTCAGGTCCGACCCAGCCGGAGGAGCGAGCGTGAGCGTGGAGAACACCAACGAACTTCTGGCCCTGGCACATGCTTCCGAGGAGGCCCTCGAACGCATTTTCCTCGAAGGAGGCTCGGGCGGAGTGAGCGTCAACAACTCCACCCTCGAAGCTCCCGACGTCGAGATCTTTTCCGACACGGGAGTTAGCCTCGACAACGTCACGATCAACTCGGATCGTCTCATCGTCGAAGCCCTCGGTTCGGACGGCGTCCTGAAGATCGGGAACAATAGCTCCCTCTCCGCGGCCCAAATCATGAAACTTTACGCCCGGGGCTCCAGCGGGAAGGTCCTCTTCGACGGCCCCGCCAGCCTTAAAAGTAATGAAATCCACATCGCCGGAAGGATCGTCGAAATCCTCTCCGGCGTGAACGTCGACGTCGACTCGCCAAACCTCAACGTTTACACCGGCCCAGGCGGCGACCGCTTCGGCACAACCGGTTTCGGAGACTTCTCGTCCGGCGGGTCGCCCATTTCCGTCGTCCCCCAGCCTCTCGGAACCGAGCCCTGAACCAAGCCATCTTCGCCAAGAATGAGCCAACCCTCCATCCTCGCCATCGTCCCGGGAAAAGGGTTCAGTCCAAACGATCTGACAAGACGCTCTGACCTTGTCAAAGCGTTTCGACTAACCCTTTAAATTTGCCGCGAATGACCCTCGTTCAAGAACGTGCATCGTCTCTCGTACGACGGAGCGGCACTCCGTGATCCACGACTTAGCAATCAGCCACCCCTCACCGGACGGCTCGGACTGCGAACGGCGACAGCAGTCCCGGATGGGCGAAACCGAATCTGCAGGTCCCGCCCGAGCGAGACAAATCCGTCCGTCCCTTCCTTCCCACCGTCTTTCCGGTAGGCCGGGCTCTCCGAGCGCGCCAGTGTCCGGCTTGCCGCCTCAAAATTCCAAACCCCTCCTACCGCCGGCGCGGCCGCGGGGGTTTTTAGAGGGCACCGCATTCTGCTCCGGACCAAGGCGCGCCTTTGCCCCAAAGCTTCAGCGACTCAGCCGGGAGGGGGGCTGCTAGGGAAAGCCGGCGCCCTGACAAGCTGTTTCGCAGCAATCAGGCAATCCGGGACGATACGCGGCCCCCATCACCCCCGCGGCGACCCCACATGCACCCATAGCGCATCCACGGGCACCAGATGACGATAGATGAATGCCTGTATCAGGTCTTCCGCAGGCACGACATCCACCCGCCTTGGCCGGCTCTCTCCCACCTCCGCCGTGCCTTCCAGCGCCAGCTCTACCGGACGCTCCAGCGGCTTCTCCGGCACCGAAATCCCAATCTCCACCTTGTCCTCTCCAGCCGGAATCTTCGTCGATTGCAGAGCAAATCCCGGCGGGGCCTCTTTCAGCCTCAACTCGATCGGTCCCTCGAAGCCGTCCAGCCGCACCGCATGGACCGTCACCCGCACGCTTCCCCCGGCCCTCGCGTTCAACGACGAAGGCGTTGCCCGCAAAGCGAAGGTCTGTCGCCCCTCCGTCACCTTCAGCCGGTAAATGTGCTCGGTCCCGCCGCGATGCTGCGTGTCCGCGACGCGCGCGTAGATGACCCCGTCCCCAGGTAGCGCCACCGTCAGACGCGGATCGGCGTGATGCGTCGTCAGCCCTGCGGCGGGATTTTCGAAATCGTCGTTGTAGGCAATCTGCCGCCCCTGGAAATCAAACACCGTGAGATTCGCATCCAACGGCGATCCCAGCCGCCGCGCGAAAATCTCCAGGCTCACCGACCGCCCACGCGCCCCCTGGATTCGATACAAATCCACGTCGCCAGGCTTCTGGATCGCCCCATTCACCAGACCAGGGACCGGAATCGGATTCAGCACCCCAGGGCGCTCGTTCGGTTCCCGCTCCAGATCTTCCGGCACCTCATCGACATGAAACGGAAACGCGTTCGAAACCGTCCCGCCATCGCCGGACACCCGGATCGGATGAATCCCAGGCTCGGACGGCAGCACATACCGCTTCAATTCCCGCTTCGGCAGGTTCCCTCCGCTCAAGACCAGGTCCACTTGCTTCCCGGCCCTTCCGCCCAACGGGTAAATCCCGGTCAGAAAAGGCAGTTCTCCGATCGTCAGCCGGTAGACGAAATCCTCTCGGCCCCGGTAGATCGAATCCCGCACCCGCACCCGGTATTCCCCATCGGCTGGCACCTTGAAAAAGACGACCGGATCGGGATCAAACCGGAAGTCGTCAGCGAACGCCAGCTCGGTTCCATCCGGTCCCATCAATGAAAGCACCGCCTGAAACCATCCCGGCACCGCATCCGCCAGGTAGGGCACCAGCCGGCGCGCCTCCAGCGAAATCACCATTTGATCCCCTTCCCGGGCCTCGAACCGAAACTCGTCCACGTCCCCCGGTAGAATCCGTCCATTCACCGTGGCCGGCGGTAAAATCGTCCGTTCTCCTTCCTTCTCACGCCGCTCCTGTGCCGGCGTCAAACCCACATAGGACGGCAAATCGAAGGACCACTCCTCCGGTTCTTCACCCTCCCGCAGCGTGCCAACGACGAACCGCACCGGATTGCTCAAGCCCTCCCCCGTCAGCAGCCGGCAGAATCGCAGCCCCGGCTCCGCGTCGGGCGCGATCTCGAAGCGCACCTTCACCGTTTCCTCGATCTGCGAGTTCAGTTGCCGCTTCGGATCCTTCCTCTGCCGCTCATACTGATCGATTTGCCGCACCATCTTCGGCGTCAGCTCCCTTTTGGCCAAAATGCGCTCCAGCCGAAAAAAACGCTCCGCCGGGTCCAGATTCCCTTGCTCGCTCAGCGCCTTCAGTTCCGGGCCCAGCTCCCGCAGCTTGTCCCGGTGATCACGAATCAGCGCCGCGGGCGGCAGTTTGTCGTGTTCCCGAACCTTTGCCGTCACGCCTTCTCCCGAAACGATCACGGCGACCGGTCCGCCCAGATACTGCCCGCCCAGCTCGGCTTCCACCACCGTCCCGGCCTGTCCTCCCGCCGGATACGCATAACCGATCCGCGGAGGCGCTCCAAAGCCTACCACCGGAACCATCAGGAGCACCGCCACCCAGGCCGCCGTCCTTTCCCTACACCAGTTCATCGAGCAGCCCCCCTCTCGGCGTGTCTTCCGATTGTCCCGGCACGACGGTCGTGGGCTCCCCTTGGGGATGCGGCAGCGGAGAGTCGGCCGGAATCCCCAGCTGCCTGGAAATGCTCCCGATCACGTCCGCGGGATACACCGGCCGCTCCGCCACCTCTTCACCGGTCGCGTTCGTCGCGCCCAACACCTGACCTCCTTCGAAACCGCCCCCGGCCAGCAAGCACGAAAACGCTTTCCCATAGTGATGCCGGCCTCCGTTCCACGGCGATTCCATCGCCACCTTCGGTGAACGCCCGAATTCGCCCGTGCACCAAACAACCGTCGTCTCCAGCAGCCCCCGGCTCGTGAGATCCCCCAGGAGCGCCGAGAGCCCAGTGTCCAGTTCCGGCAGCTTCCGGTTCATGATCGGGAAATGCCCCTTGTGGGTATCCCAGCCCTTGTAATTGATCGTGATGTAGGGAACCCCGGCCTCCACCAATCGCCTGGCCATCAGGCAAGACTGCCCAAACGTGTTGCGCCCGTAAAGATCCCGCGTCGCGTTGTCTTCCTGTCCCAGATCGAACAGCTTCCCGGCATCTCCCAAGATCAGCTCGTAGGCTTTCTCCTCCGATTCCACCGCCGTTTTTAACGTCGCGTTTCCCGGCAGCGCACCGCCCAAGGTGTTCAGCTTCCCCATCAGTTGCCGCCGCTCGCGCTGATGCGCCTCCGTGATGCCCGGCGACACCACTCCCTCCACACTGAACGTCCGCGCGTTTGGATCTCCACCCGTCGCAAACGGCTTGTAGCGGGGCCCCAAAAAACCCGCCTCCGAAAACCGGCCCTGTGGCTGGGTCAGGACGATGTAGGGCGGAATCACGCTGTCGTATCCCCCCCGGTATCCTTTGAAATACGAAACCATCGCGCCAAGCCCCGGGAACACGACCCGTTGCGACACCCGCCCGGTCTGCACCAGGTAGGACGCGGTCTCGTGCCCGTTGTTCCCGTGCGTCATGCTGCGAATGAGGGAATACCGGTCCGCCTGCTCCGCCAATTTCGGAAGCAGTTGCCCGATCCGGATGCCGTCCACGTTCGTCTCGATCGGCGAGTTCAGCGCGCCCGTGTAGGCCCGGCCCGCATCCGGTTTCGGATCGAACGTGTCGATGTGACACGGGCCTCCCCACAGCCACACCTGAATCACCGACTTGGCCTTTCCGGCGCTCCCTCCCGCTTCCGTAGCGAGAGTCGTCTCCGGCGCCGCGATCGCCATCGGCTCCATCAAGAGGAGTCCCGCCGCTCCAAAAACGCTCTGGCGCAGCGCATCCCGGCGCGACAAAGGCACGCCTCCAAATTGATCGACCATCCGGTCCAGATCCCGGGTGCGTTCCTTCGAGAGGCGTTTCAACGTGGTGTTCATCGTATGTCCAGGGGTTGGGGTTCAGTGGTTAAAGTAGAACTCCGGCTGGTTGATCAGGGCCCAAAGCAGGTCGAGCGCCAGATCCGCCCCCCGCGTGGCCGTCGCCTCCGAGTGCTCCCGTAACACCGCCACTTCGTTCTCGGTGGGAAAGCGCGCCAGCACGGTCAGGTAAATCGTCTCCGCCATCCCTTCCAGCCGCTCCCGGCCGGCCTCCTGCACCAAGGGACAGCGCCGGATTTTGTTCTGCACATGACTCGAGTTCAGCAGATGCAGGCGCTGCTGCGGCGTCGTGTTATCGCTTCGCTCCGACTCCAGCCCAGTGTCCCGTGGCGGCCTTCCAAACAGCTCCAAAAACGAACTCGTGATGCTCCCGTCCCCCAGCGCAATGCTCCGCACGTCCTCTGGCACGAAGGTGAATGGCTCCGGAATCGCGCTGCTGTAAGCCTCCGTCGTCCCCGTGATTTGGTTCAGCGCGTCGATCAGCACTTCCGCCTCCAGGCGCCGCAGCGGGTAGTGCGCGAAGTAAACCTCGCTCTCCGGATCCGCCTGAGCCGGAACCGGTGACCGCTGAAAAGTCTCCGTGTTCAGAATCGCCCGGAACAGGGCTTTCATGTCGTAACCGCCGTCCGCGAACTGACGTTCCAGAAAGGTAAGCAGCGCCGGATTCGCCGGCGGATTGTCCGGCCGGTGATCGTCCGCTTCATGCACGATGCCTCTCCCCATCAACCAGGCCCAAATCCGGTTCGCCATCGCCCGGCCGAAATAAGGATTCTCTGGCCGGAGCAGCCAGTCGGTAAACGCCTTCCTCGGATCTTCCCGCCGCGGATCCAATTTCACTCGCGTCCCGTCCGGAAGGATCGCTCCCTTCCACAACTCCGCTTCGTCTCCCTGGGGATCGAAGTAGACGATCTCTTCCTTCCACTCCGCCGTCGGTTTGTAGGCCACGTGGGCAAAGAATCCCGCCGTCGCTTCGAGCTTCCGCTCCGGCCACTCGTTCGCCCGCTGTCCCATGAACGTCAACGCCACCGTCGAGGCAATCCCCTTCGGCGTCCGGTCCTGCATCGCCCGGAAGAAGTTCACCTCCGCTTCCCGGAAGTTGCTCCCATTGCTCGTCAACATCTCCCTCGCCAGCTGGTCGTAAGGCTTGTTCGTTTCCAGGCTCTCGCGGATGTAGCGGTGATACGCCTGCACCGCATTCGGCCAGAGCTTGATCGGAAACTCGGCCTTCACGCGCAGCAGGTCGCCCCACTTCATCGCCCAGTAATCCACATACTCCGGACGGTTCAGCAGCGCATCGATCAGCTTCTCCCGCTTGGCCGGATCCTCATTTGCCAGAAACGCCCGAGCCTCCGCCTCCGTCGGCAGCGTCCCGGTCACCGTTAGAAAGGCCCGTCGCAAAAACACCGCGTCGGAACACCGCTTCGTCGGCTGCAGCCCTCGCTCTTTCAACCCCGCCAGCACCAGCGCGTCGATCCGCTCGCTCACCGGTCCCGCAGCTTCTCCGCCCCGCGTTCCGTCCTCGTAGATGGTTTCCGCGCCCGCCGTCACCGCCAGGCTCAGCCCCGCGATCAGCGCCCAAAATCTCCGCCACCTCGTCCGTCTCATCGTTTCAATGGTGAAAAAGCCACCCCCTCGATCTCCACCAGGAGATCCGGACGGCAGACATGCGCCTGCGCATACACCGCTGGAATTCCCCCCAACCGACGCTCGCACACCGCCCGGCAGGTCTCGAAATCCTCCGGGTGCTTCACGTAGACCCGCACCTTGGCCAGGTCCCGCAGCCTTGCCCCCGCATCCGGCCAGCCCTGGCCCGCATAGTTTTCCGCCGAGATCAGATTTTCGATGTTGTCCAGCGTCTGCTCGGTCTGCCCCGCCACGTCCCCCACACGCACCGTCTCCGCGTCCACGATGCTCGCCGTGCCCGAAACCCACGTCGTCAGGTGATCGCCGATCCGCATCCCCATCGCCCGCGAAAACTTCGGACTCTTCTTCGAATACTTTTCCGGATAATCGAACGCCGAGACCTGCCTCGGATTCTCCAACGGCAAAATCCCCACGTCCTCCCGCTCCGTCTGCACCGCCAGCGAGGTCAACACCAGCCCGTGTTCCCCCGTGCCAATCCCCGTGCTCGCCGGGTAAGACCCCGGTTTCACCCGGGCCAATGGGTTCGAGGCGAAATCGACTCCGGCGTAGAAATCCGTCCGCCCCCGGTTCAGCTCCCGGTAGCGCTCCGCCCCATCCTCGACGTCCACGATCCCTCCCTGATACAGCCACAGCCGCAGCACGTCCCGGAACGGCACTTTCACCGACCGAAGCCGCTGGTCCAGAGCCGCGAACGCTTCCCCGGCCTGCTCGTGCGGCCCACGCCCCGCCAAGTGAATCGCTCCCGAGGACGCGTGCACCCAGCGCAGTCCGTCGTGCTCCACCGTCACCAGATGCGGGCCGTGATAACTCACCTCCACTGTGTCCGTGCTGATCGCCCACGCCTCCACCGCCAGCGCCGCCCCACCGCAGGGCGGCTGCACGACGAACAGCGTCAGCGGCATCTCCTCCCCAAAATAAGCCTCGAACAGCTGCCGCGCCGCCTCCACGTCGTTGGCGTCCGCCACGAACACCGTTTGCACCGTCAACGCCATCGCCTGCCCTTGACTCCGCAGAATCCCGCGGATGATCGATACCGTCTCCCAGGCCTGGTCCCGGAACGCCCCACCACAGCCCGGCGCCACCATGATCGCCAGCCGGGTCAGGCCATCGTAGCGAATCACGGTGTAGTGCGGCCGGTCCACGTCCATCCCGTCCGCCTTCGCCACCCCGCTTCCGGGCATCTCTTCCATCCCCTGCCCATCCAGCAGACGATGATCCGGCGGCAGCCGGTAGGCATACGGGTCTCCCATCGTCCGTTCCTCACTCATGCTCGTGATCTTGCCCACATTCGCGGAGTGCCGTGGCCCAACGACTCCTTGCTCTTATACTTCTACCAGATCCGCTTCGGCCTAGACCATGCAGATCTTGAACTTTCTGCCTTCTAACTTGGCCTTATCCGCCTTCAAAGCCTCAAGGGGAACGAGTTTTCTTGATTCCCAGCTGCCGTTCAGGCTTCCTTTGGCGTTCATGGAGCTCTCCTCCGACGACGTCCGCATCAAGGCCGTTCGACTCCTCATCCCGCCCTCCGATCTCATGGACGAACTCCCGGCCTCGCCCGAGGCCACCCGGCTCGTCCTCGACACGCGTCACCAGGCGGAATCCATCATCCGCGGTCATGACGATCGCCTTCTCGTGATCGTGGGCCCTTGCTCCATCCACGATTCCGTCGCCGCAATCGAATACGGCCGGCATCTCGCCAGCGCCCGCTTCCACAACGATCTCCTCCTCGTCATGCGCGTCTACTTCGAGAAGCCGCGGACCACCGTGGGTTGGAAAGGCCTCATCAATGACCCCGGCATGGATGACACTTTCGATATCAACCGCGGCCTGAAAGCGTCCCGGAAGCTCCTCCTCGATCTCCTCGACCTCGGCGTCCCGGCCGGATGCGAATTTCTCGAAACCATCAGCCCCCAGTTCATCGCTGACCTCGTATCCTGGGGCGCCATCGGCGCGCGCACGACCGAGAGCCAGGTCCACCGGGAACTCGCCTCCGGCATCTCTGCCCCGGTGGGTTTCAAAAACGGCACCACCGGCAATGTCCAAATCGCCATCGATGCCCTGAAGGCCGCCCGCATGCCTCACCACTTCCTCTCCGTTACGAAGAGCGGCGCCTCCGCCATCGTGAGCACTCGCGGAAACGACGCCTGCCACGTCATCCTTCGTGGCGCCGCCTCAGGCCCAAATTACGAGGCCAAATCCATCGCCGGCGTCGTCGCCCGTCTCGAAGAAGCAGGGCTGCCCCCCTTCGTCATGGTCGACTGCAGCCACGGAAACAGCCGCAAAGACCACCGCAACCAGCCGCTCGTGGCCGAAGACCTCGGTCGCCAAATCGCCTCCGGCAGCCGCGCCATCGCAGCGGTCATGATCGAAAGCAACCTCGTCGAAGGCCGTCAGGACGTCGTCCCGGGCCGCGAACTCGTCCACGGCCAAAGCATCACCGACGCCTGCGTCTCCTGGGAAACCACCGAAACCATGCTCGAAGGCCTCGCCCACGCCGTCCAAAAGCGCCGCCGCCTCCTCCACCCCGCCGCCTTATCCGACGTCCGCAAAGCTTCGTAGAGGACCTCTAAAAACTAGCGTGAGCCGCGAGTCTAGGAATCCTCCACCAGCCCACTCCGCCCTCGTTCACCCAACCGCAGATGTCGCAGATTTTCGCAGATGCATCATATGGATATGGAAAAGATCCCTTCCAAAAATCTGCGCCCATCTGCGTGAATCTGCGCTTAACCGCCCCGCTTTCCGTCCCTCCTATTGCGATCCCAAGCGTCCGCCCGTTGCGCTTACCCTGGAGGAAAAAACGCTCCCCATTTGGCGCCCAAGCCACGTCGCCCCCCATAAGCCGCCCTGCATTCCGCTTCCACGGGATACCGGCCACGCATTCCGGTCCGGAACAGCGCCCCAATTTCGTCGTCCAGCGCCCGGCGCTCGTTCCAGCCCTGACAGGCCAGCGCAAAACCGTCCGCCATTCGCCATTCGCCATTCGCCATTCGCCATTCGCCATTCGCCATTCGCCATTCCTCATTCCTCATTCCTCATTCCTCATTCCTCATTCCTCATTCCTCACTCCTCACTCCTCACTCCTCACTCCTCACTCCTCACTCCCGACTCCCGACTCCCGACTCCCGACTTCTCCCCCCTTGACTTCCCCGACGCCGTTTCGCAGACTCTCTTCATCGGGTGCCTTCCCGAATGACCGCTGCCCGGCAACCACGATGATGGAATCAAGCCCGAGAAGTCTTCCTGCTCCCTCGCGAGTCTCCACGACCAGCTTCCTTTTCCTGCTCGCCCTTCTCCTGCTCCCGGCTGGACTCGACGCCGCCACGGCCCAAATCGCGACCACCGATGCCCTTTCGCCGTTCTCCGAAACCCAGCCGCCCCGCTCGCTCGACGCCGTTTTCACCTCGTCGTTCTTCCTGCTTGCCGGGATCTTCGTCGTTCTTCTGCTCGGCCTCACTTTGCTCGAAGACTGGATGATCCACATCCCCGGCCTCGTCCGCATCGATCGCTGGTTCGCCAGTAAAGAGAAGCATTCCCTGACCGTCATGCGCCTCGCCGCCGCCATCACCTTCGTCTGGTGTTGGCAGGAAGGCACGCTCATGTCCGCTGACCGCTTCGTCGACGCCGCCTGGATCGCCTGGGCCCAACTCATCATCGCAGCCCTCTTCGTTTTCCGGCCTCTCCTCCCCCTCGCCGGCATCGGCATTCTCATGCTCTTCGGCATCGGTATTGCCCGATTCGGCATCTTCTCGATGCTCGATCACCTCCTCCTCGCTGGCATGGCGTGGTATTTCATCGCTCACGATTCCAAAAAGCCGTCCCTCGCCGCCAGCGCCCTTCCCGCTCTCTATGCTTCCGTCGGTTTTTGCCTCATTTGGCTGGGCGCAGCCAAACTCTTCGACCCCGCCTGGACCTCCCTCCTTCGCACCCAGCTCCCAAGCCTCCCCGGCGGACTTACTCACGAGCAGCTCGTTCAAATCGCCGCGTTTGTCGATATCAGCGTCGGGTTCATCGTGCTCGTCTGCCTGCAGGAACGCCTCCTCGCCCTCGTCGTCACCCTGATCTTCGTACTCAGCACCATGTGGTTCGGTCCGGCCCAGGTTCTCGGAAATACCCTCACCTTCGCCGCCCTCATCACCTTCCTCATCGCCGGCCCAGGCCCTGCGACGCCTCCCCTCCACTGGATCGAAAACCTCAAACTCCGCGTTCCCGCCACCGGCATCGCCTTCCTCGGCCTCGCAGCGACTATCCTCGTCCCGTATGCCTTCGGCGCCCGCGTCCGCCACGAAATCGCCGCTGCCCAAGCGCCTCGTTCACTTCCCGCCGGCGCCACCCAGGAAGTCGAGACCACTGGCCCGCTTCAAATCCCCGCCTTGGCCCTCACGCTCCACAAGGACGCCGTCGCGGGCTGGAACCTCGAACTCGTCACCGAGAACTTCCAATTTGCCCCGGCCAGCCTCGGTAGCGCCCACGTGCCTGGCCAGGGTTATGCCCGACTCGACATCGACGGCCAGCCCGCCGGCCGCCTTTACGGTCCCTGGTTCCACCTTCCCGGCCTGCCACCCGGCCCCCACGAAATCCAAGTCACCCTCTACGCCAACAACCACGCGCCTCTCGCTCATCAAGGCCGCATCATCCGCTCATCCACCTCGTTCGAAGTCGTCCCCTGACAGAAGAAACGCTCCTAGCTTGTCCTTCCTTCGTCAGGACCTGCGGTCAGGCTCCGCCATCATGAGGCGCGTGCGCGCCAGCAGTCTAATCTCCTAGCTCCTAGCTCCTATCTCCTATCTCCTAATTCAAAGCGCCTGTCCCGTCCGCAAATCAAACCACCGCACCACCCGCCTGTTCTCCATTACCGCCTTCAACTCCAATTCTTCCTCGCCGAACGCCGTTTCCCTCACGATTCGCACCAATCCTGTCTCGTAACTCTGCCCCGCGATCTCTTCCTCGCCGCTCCATCGCCACTGTCTGGCATCTTCCAGGGCAAACCCAACCGCATCCCCCCTCTGCAGGCTCTTTCTCATGGGGTCGAACAGGGGATCGCCTCCATCGTTCCACGCTTTCGCTGCGTCTTCGGCCGCCCGCTCCGCCAGCCAGGCCTCCCGGGTCGCCGCTCGCGCTGCCTCCACCGCCGCTTTGCGCTCCGCCACTCGCCTGCGGTAGCTGGCCTCGATTCGCTCTTTGAAATCCGTCTCGTTCACCGGGATCGTCGTCTCCACCGGCAGCGAGGAACTCGAGGACACCGTCAACTGGTCCCCAACGAGCCTCACAGGCACCATGTGGGATCCCGGGGGCAACGTCGCCCGGCCGACCACCCGTCCCGCTTCCCGTACTTCAAACGGGACCGCCACCTTCACCATCACCAATTTGGGATAAATGGATTCCGGAACGTCCATCCACTCACTCACGACTTCCAGCAGCGGAGGAAAATCCGGAATCGGATGGCGCGCCGCCAGGCGCCGCTCCAGGTCGAGGCCGTCATCATCTAAAATATCGTCATCGTCCGCCTCTTTCCGCAGCCGGACGTTCTCATTGCCAGACGCGGCCTCTTGCTCCTTACCCTCCTTGTTCCTCGGCTGCCCCCCTTTTCCAGGCCGCTCCCGCTGCTGACGCTCGACCATCGCCACCTCGCCTGAGGTTCTGGACTTCCCCTCCCCGGAACGGTTCGGTTCCGCCCCCGGCAGCATCGGCTTCACGGCGTCGACCAACGGGACGGACTCTCTCTCCACGGCGCGCCGTTCCGTCCACAGGACCAGCACCGCCACGCCCACCACGACGGTGATCGCAAAATAGATCGAAAAGAAAAGCAGAGCGGGCGATGCCTCTTTGCGAGCGTGACTCATGGAAGCGGGCGTGCTCTTCCCGAAGCAGCCGAATCCTCAAGTCTCCAAGAACCGCCCGTCCTTGTCAACGTCCCCGATTCCCAGATTCCCAGGTTGATCGATTTGTAGGTTTCGGTAGGATTTGGGTCTATTCTGTTTGGCATGATTGTTAGGCGGGTTCTCCGCCGTCTAACAAGTCCAGCGGTCCTCTAAAAACCAGCGCGCAGGCTCCCGAAGGGCCGCCCCTCAAACCTACTTGACGGTGATTCAAGGTCCCATGAAACGATCCCATTCCTTCCTCGCGTGCCTGGCACTCATCCTTGCGACGACACTCGGCTCTCAACCGGCACGATCCACCGAGCTGATGCCCACCCTCGAAACCCTCGCCGCCAATGCCGACGGGACCTGGGAACCCGAGCCGCTCGGCCATTTCAAAGATATCACCAGCGGCACATTCAAGAAGGTGGGGCGCAAGCCCAAACTCACCCCCGAACTGCTCGTCCCTGTCCTCCAGAGGCCCGACACCATCAACCTCCACCGGATGGAGGACAAGATGATCCCGGCCCTTCAGCAAATGAAGGATCTCAAGAAACTCCAAGTCGAGTGGATGAGCCCTAGCTTTGCCGCAAAGCTCCAGAATGCGCTTCCCGGCGTCGAAGTCGTTCCCCGAGCGCAAAAGTATGTTCGCGAAGGCTTCGACCCCGCCACCTTCGATCCCGCCAAAGACCTCATCCGCGCTGATCAACCATCGATCACGAACCCTCCCGCAGCAACCAACCCGCCCACCCCCGCTCCCTCCGCGCTGAAGAGTTCACCCGATAAATCCACCAAAAGGCAACTGTCACGCACCGCGCGCGAAACCGATCCGACCCTGCCACCCATCGACGCAGACTCGAAACTCCGGGTCATGCTGGACGATCCGAAAACCAGCGACGCCCTGTGGCGCACGGGGTCAGTCAATAGAATCTGACAATTCCTGCGCCGTTCCCCCCCAAGCCAGCCGCGCTCCCAAGGCAACCACTCCGGACTTTCGGAAGTCCACCGGCGAATCCCTTCGAAACTCCCTGTTTGACAGGCTCATCACGGCTCGGCACGGTGCGCGACCGCGACGAATCGCGGCTTTGTCAGCCCGAACCGCCGTCGCATGAACGACGAAGACGCAAGCGACGAGATCGCCTACCCCACCCCCCTCCAAAAGCGGCTCCTTTGGACCGGGCTCGCTTCGTTCGGCGCCGTTCTCACCGGAGCCTTCGCGGTCGGCCTGCTCCTCTTGGTCAGTTGGGTCCTGGGCTTTCTCCAACCCATCCTCGTCCCGCTGGCCATCGCCGCCGTTCTCGCCTACCTGCTGGATCCCCTCATCCGGTGGCTGCGTCAGAAGCGAAACTGGCCCCGGGAACGTGCCGTCGTGGCGGTTTACTCCGCCTTTCTCTCCGCTTCCCTGCTCCTCGTTTTTCTCGTCCTCTCTCCCGTCGTCAAACAGGCTCGCTCATTTTGGAGTGAATACCTAACGCCCACGGAATCGGCCCCGGCCGCCCAGACGAACGCGGAATCTCCAGACGCCCGTGACCCCTCCTGGATCACGCGGACCAGGCTCGGCCGAGAAACCGGCGAAGTGCTCGATTTCCTCGACGAGAAGCTCGGTGGCCTTTCGCTGCTCCAGAGGTTCCGGGATGAAGACGACGCCTCGAAGTGGGACGTGGGAGAAATCTCGAACTGGCTTTGGACGCGGCTGAGCGGGTTTCTCGACGAAGTGGCGGTCTTCTTCGGCCGAGGTTTTTCGAGCGCGGCATCGCTCCTCGGCTACCTCGTGGGTTTCATCCTGGTCCCCATCTACCTCTTCTTCTTCCTCAAAGAGAGCACCGCCATCGCCCGGAGATGGTCTAACTACATCCCGCTCCGGCGCTCGAAGCTCAAATCGGAAATCGTCGCGGTCCTCGGGGACGTCAACCAGTACCTGGTCGCCTATTTCCGGGGCCAGATGCTCGTCTCGCTCATCGATGGCGCTCTGGTGGCGATCGCCCTCTCGCTCATGGGCCTTCCCTACGCCCTGCTGCTTGGCGTGCTGCTGGCCGTCCTGGGGCTCATTCCTTACGTCGGCACCTTCGTGGTCATGGTCCCCGCCGTCATCATCTCGGTCGTTCATTTCGGACACACCATCGAAGTCCCCGCCGCCGAGATCGGCCAGTTCGACACCCGCCGAATCGCTGGGGAAATCGCCGCTGGGACCCCCGATGCCGCCGCGAAAGTTTTCGCCGTCTATGACCATACCTGGCATTGGCTCCCCAACCAGATCTGGGTCTACCCCGTGATCGTCATTCTCATCTTCACCGTCCTTCAGCAGATCAACAGCCTCGTCACGGCCCCCAGGATCGTCGGAAACTCCGTCGGGCTTCAACCGCTCACCGTGATCTTTTCCATGCTCTTCTGGAGTCTCCTCCTCGGCGGGCTCCTGGGCGCCATCCTCGCGGTCCCTCTTTCGGCGGCCGTCAAAGTCTTGTTCGCCCGATACATCTGGGAACCGCGAATCTCCGCCTCCTCGCAGGCAAGCGTAGGTCGCTAAGCGGGCCCGTTGAATCTTGCTAACCCTCCCGGCGTCGACAAGGTTGGCAGCCGACCCTTCTTGCCATGGCCCGAAAGAATCCGCCCAACTCGCCTCCCACCAATCCCGAAGCCCTCGCCGAACGCATCGCGGCTCAGTCGCAGTGGGTCGACGACGTGAAACAAGAAATGGCGCGCGCCGTCGTGGGCCAGGAAATGCTCGTGGATCGCCTGCTGATCGGCCTGCTCTGCAACGGCCACATCCTGCTCGAAGGCGTGCCCGGCCTCGCCAAGACCCTCACGGTGAAATCACTCGGCGGCTGCCTCAGCGCCAGCTTCCAGCGCGTCCAGTTCACCCCTGACCTGCTTCCTGCCGATTTGATCGGGACCATGATCTACAGCCCGCAAGACGGCGAATTCTCACCGAAGCTCGGACCGATTTTCGCCAATCTCATCCTGGCTGATGAAATCAACCGCGCCCCTGCCAAGGTCCAAAGCGCCCTCCTCGAAGCAATGGCCGAGCGCCAGGTGACGCTTGCCGAAAAAACCTGGGACCTTCCCGACCCTTTCCTCGTTCTCGCCACGCAGAATCCCATCGATCAGGAGGGCACCTACCAGCTCCCCGAGGCGCAGATGGACCGCTTCCTCTTGAAGGTCAACGTCTCCTACCCATCGAAGGCCGAGGAAAGGCAAATCCTCGATCTCATGGCCACAAACGCCCGGCCGCCCCAGACCCGTACGATCGTCCATCCGGAAACCGTCTTCGAAAGCCGCGAGCTGGTCTCCCAAATCTACATCGACGAGGCCATCAAGGACTACATCGTCAACCTCATCCACGCCACGCGCTATCCGGAAACCGTCAGCGATTCCCTCAAGCCCCTCGTCCGCGCAGGCGCCTCACCCCGGGGCACCATCAATCTCTGTCTCGCCGCCCGGGCTCGCGCCTACTTGGGCGGCCGGAATTACGTGGTCCCGCAGGATGTGAAGGACTTGGCCTACGACGTCCTTCGCCATCGGATCCTGCTCACCTACGAGGCCGAAGCGGAAGAGGTCACCTCCGAAGAAATCGTCGAGGCCGTCCTCACCCATCTGCCGGTTCCCTGAGAAAGCGGATCGGGAAGAAACCTGGCGTCTTGGTCAGGGAAGATCCCCGCCGGGATGATGCGGCACCAGCGCTTCGCGGCAGAGCGTGCAGTCCTGCGCCGCCGCCGACCGGAACGGTTCACCGCCGGACATCGCCCGGTAACGGCAATCGGCGTTTGGGCACTGCCAGGTGCCGTGAGTCATGAAAGCCAAGGCATCATCACTGCTCTCGATCGAGAGCCAGCCCGGGCTGGATTCGGACACGCTCGGTTCGCTGTGGCCCACAACCGCCTCGTGATCGACCGAAGCCGCCACAATCCAAGCCGTGAGTCCTAGCAGCGCAACAACGAGCACGGGGAGGAAACGTGCTGCCAGTAACATCGACCCCCAGTCAATCAAATGCCTGAACGAAAACAAGCTGAATCTGCGGGAATTCAGCGAGGGCCGAGGTTGCCCCCGCCACCCTTTCGTTTAGGCTTCCGTCTATGAGTTCTCTCGATGCCGATCGCGCCCTCGTCGCGGATGTGCTGGCCAACCACGGTTCCGCCGGGGACGCCTTCGCCGAGCGATTCAGGAATTCCCTGGTCAACTGGCTCTGCTCGAAATGCGATCCTTCCGATGGTCGCTCCCGCGAAAAGGCCGTCGATCTGGTCGACCAACTCCTCGCTGAATGCGTCTCGGGCGATCCCGCCAAAAACAAACCGCCCCTCCTCACCAAATACTCCGGAAAAGGCTCCCTCGAGGGATGGCTCAGACGCTCCGTCCGCTGCCGCCTGATCAGTTGGTGGCGCAGCCTGGAATACCGCTCCGAACAATCCGCCTCCACGCTCGCCGGCGACGAAGACGACGATTCGAACCCGCTCGAAACGCGATTCGCCGGGGAAGATGCCGACCCGACCGAACAGGCCATCGCCGAGATGCTTCGGGACGCGCTGGTCTACGGGTTCGACCGGGCAGAGGTCGAGGAACCGCTGGGACTCGTCTTCCTCCGCCTCGCCAGTCTCTACGGCGTCCAGAAACAGCGCCTCGCCCAGGCCTGGCAACGGGATCCCGCCCAAGCCGGCCGTCGCATTGCCAAGGCGCTCGACATCGTCCGGTCCAGTGCCCAGGATTACGTCGCCGCTCTCGACCCCTTCCTCGATCTGGAGTGGGAGGACTACCTCCGCGTCTTTCAGGAATACCCCCGCCTTCTTCACGGCGAACGCGAACCGGCGTGACCTGACCGCATCGATTTCTTTTTCCCCGGACGCAATTGCCTCTCCGCCCCGCGTCTAGCCATCAACAATCAAATCCACTCTCCACCATGAACGAAATTTCCGAATTCAATCTTCTCCACCAGTTCCTCGGTAGCTTTGAAGACGACGTCGTCATCGAGCCCCGGGGCGCCCTGGAAGATCACGAGAAATCCCTCCTGAAGCGCATCGCGGACGGCTCGTCCACGGACGCGGAGCGTTCCGAGGCCCTCGCGGTGCTGACAAACAACACCACGGCTCTCGAATTTCTCGCCCATTGTCTCAAGGACGGCTGATCCTCCCTCGTTTGGCATCGAAGGGGCACGCTTGACGTGCCCCTTTTCGTTTGCCCGGCTGGCCTGGAATTCACCTTTGCCCCGGCCCGCCTCTGGTGCATCGTGCGGGCCTCGTGAACGAGCTCCACCAGTTGATCGATCAGGCTGCCGACCAGGAGATGGGCCTGCGTCTCGGCCGCGCTTTCGACCCCGTGGGCCGGCGCGTGCTCCTCGATGGCTTCGACCAGGTCGAGGCCGACGAAGGCACCCTCTGGATCGTCAACCCCTCCGCGCCGGAGCTCCTCCCCGTCTTCAATAGCGGCCCTCACGCCGCCGACTTCACCGGCCGTTTCCGCCAGCCCCTCGACCGCGGCGTCGTCAGCCTCGTCTTTCACAGCGGACAACCCTACTGCGAAAACGACGTCGGAAAGAACCAGAGTCACGATCGCACGATCGACGAGACCCTGAAGCAGGTGACCTCGGCCATGATCGCCGTCCCGCTGTTCTTTGGAAATCGCCCCCGCGGCGTGGTATCCTGTGTCCGGCTCGAATCCGGAGAATTCGAAGTGGCCCACCTGCAGGCCATCCAACGCAGCGTGACCCTCGTGGAACGTCTGATCGACTGGCAGCTCCTCCAGATCCTCCTCGAGGAAGAGGTCCACTGATGGAACGCTCCTCCAGTTGGGTCTCGCCCGAGGAAATCCGCTCCGCCCTCCAGGAAGGCGATGGCGCCGGCGTCCGCGTGGCCATCCTCGATTCCGGCATCGACCGCTCCCACCCGCAACTCGACGGCCTCCCCTTCGCCGAGGCGAAAACCGTCGTGGAGGGTGAGCGCGGACCCGAAGTCGTCGACGATGAACAGGGCGATGTCTTCGGACACGGCACCGCGGTCGCCTATTTGGTCCACGAAATCGCGCCGAAGGCCGAGATCGGGAGCTTCAAGGTCCTTCAGTTGACCGAAAATCGCTGCTCCGGCACCGCTGCGGTCCTGGAAACCGCCGTCAAAGCCGCCATCGACGGCGGTTATCACATCGTCAACTGCTCCTTCGGCACCCCGGCGCGCCCGGCCGTCTTCCGCTACTTCAAATCCTGGATCGACCAGGCTTACCTCCACGACGTCCACATCGTCACCGCCTGCAACAACGCAAACTACACCCGGCCCGAGTGGCCGGCCTTCTTCCCCAGCGTCATCGCCGTGAACATGGGTCGCATCGATGGTTCGGAGTTTTACTACCGCCCCGGCCAACTCGTTGAGTTCTTCGCCCGCGGCGAAAAGGTCGAGGTGCCATGGCTCGACGGTTCGGTTCGCAAGGTCACTGGAAGCAGCTACGCCGCCCCCACCATGACGGGCCTCCTCGCCCGCCTTCTCTCGGTGCATCCCGGCCTGTCCGTCCCTCTCGCCAAGGCCGCTCTTCGACACATCGCTTTGCCCTGGACCGAAGCCATTGCCGGCGACAACGTCTGGCTCTGAGCCCCGGCCGTAAGGAATTCGCTTCCTGTCCGACCTCTTCAATCACCCTCGACCCACTTGTCCCTGATTCCATGAGCGCACCCGTCAGTCCCGAATCCTCCGTCAAAGACCGCTACGCCGCAGGTGCCCAGCGCGCCGAAGCGGCTCTCTGCTGCCCCGTCGATTACGATCCCAAATACCTCGAAATCATCCCGAAAGAGGTCGTCGAGAAAGACTATGGTTGCGGCGATCCCAGTCGCTACCTGCAGCCCGGCGAAACCGTTCTGGACCTCGGTAGCGGCACCGGAAAAATCTGTTTCATCGCCTCTCAGGTCGTCGGCGCGCAAGGCCGCGTCATCGGCGTGGACATGACTGACGAAATGCTGGATGTGGCTCGTCGAAATGCGCCGCTCGTCGCTGAAAAGACCGGTTTCGCCAACGTCGAGTTTCGCAAAGGCCGAATCCAGGACCTCGCCCTTGATCTGGATCGCTTGGACGAGACGCTGCGCGAGCATCCCGTCGGAAGTGCAAACGGTTTCCTCGATGCCCTCGAGCGGGCCGAGGAACTGCGGATGCGCGACCCCTTGATTCCCGCCGCTTCGATCGACGTCGTCGTCTCGAACTGCGTGCTCAACCTGGTGGGGAAAGCCGATCGCACCCAGCTTTTTGCCGAACTCTACCGCGTCCTTCGCGATGGGGGCCGCGCCATCATTTCAGACATCGTTTGCGATGAGGACATCCCCGCAGAACTCCAGGCCGATCCCGAACTCTGGAGCGGCTGCATCTCAGGCGCTTTCCGGGAAGACGAGTTTCTCGAAGCCTTCGCCGAGGCCGGATTCCATGGCGTCGAAATCCTGAAGCTGGAGCGCGAACCTTGGCAGGTCGTCCAAGGCTATGAATTCCGGTCGATGACCGTCGCCGCCTACAAAGGTAAGGAGGGCCACTGCCTCGATCGAAACCAAGCCGTCATCTACCGCGGCCCCTTCAAAGCCGTCACGGACGACGATGGGCACACCCTGGAGCGCGGGAAGCGATATGCCGTCTGCGAAAAAACCTTCCGGCTCTTCCAACAGGCGCCTTATGGCGGCATGTTCGAGCCCGTCGAACCCCGTCAGGCCGTTCCGGCCGGCGAAGCCCCGGAGATGCCCTGCGGCGTCACTCGCCTCAGGCACCCACGTGAGACGAAGGGGCAGGACTTCGACCTCACGACCGCCGCGGCCGACTGCTGCGCGCCCGCCAAACCAGGCGATGCCTGCTGTTGACCCGCGACTTCAGGGCGACTCGCCTTCCCAATTCCACCCGGCCTCCAACGCCTCGATCTTTTCTTCGATCACCTCCTTCGCCGGCGCGTAGCTCGTCCCGGAGTCCCGCATCGCCTCGAGATGACGCCGGTAGTTGGCGGTCAAATCCGCTTCGGCGTTGGCCTGACTCTCTTCGATCCGCTCCCGGCCGCGCGCATACCACGCCCGGAGACCGTCGACGAGATCATCGACCCGGGTCGAGCGAAGTTCCGGATTGGCCGGCGCCGGAATCGCTTTTCCGCCGCGCAGACGGTCCCGCTCGGCGGCCAACTCACGCAGCACGTCCGCGTGAGCCGACTGGTCCAACTGCTGGGCCGCGCGCTCGATTTCCGCTTCGTAACGCCGGCGCAATTCCGTCTCGGACCGCTCGATGACCGGAGTGATCCGCGCCGCGTGATCCGCCCGCAGCCGGGCTTCGATCTCCGCCACGCGCTCGACGATCATCGCCAACTCCCGCTCGCGAGCCGCCGCTTCAATCCGCCGGTTCCGCTCCGCCGTCTCTTCGCTTTCACGCTCCCGGTCCAGATTCTCGGCATGCGCATGGCTCACCGGCTGAAACAAATCCCGGCTCTCCCCGGAATCTTCTCTCCGCTTCTCGACCTGGCTCCCCTCCTCTGTCTCCCCCTCGACGTCCGCCGCCACATCGATCCCGCCTCCGTCGTCCCGACCCGTCGCCTGCTCCGGCTCTTTCTCACCGCACCCGGCCAAAAACAGCACCGCCACCGCCGCCAAGAGCCCGGTTTCCAAAATCCTTCGCATCGTGCTCCATGCTCTCATGATCCGCGTCACGCCTCAAGAGTCTTCCTTCGCCTCGAAAGCATACACACCGCCGTCCTGCGCCCCGATCACCAGGACCCCCTCGGCGATGGCGGGTGATGAATTGATTCGCGCGCCCAGATCGTAAGACCACTTTTCCTTCCCGTCTTTCAAACCAATCGCGTAAATCCGGCCGTCGTCGCTCCCGACGAAAACGGCGCCTCCCGCTGTGACCACCGGTGAGCTGTCCAGCCCCCGCCGCGCGGTGAAGGACCACACCTCCTCACCCGTTTCCCGTTCGAGCGCCCGTAGCTTCTTGTCGCGTCCTGCCACGATGACCAGGTCAGCCGTCACGGCCGGGGAAGCCACGAATTCCACCCCGCCCGTCTCGTGCTCCCACCGCTTCTCGCCGCTCTTCAAATCGATCGCAAGAATCGACCCCGCGTAGTGCGCCAAATACGCCACTCCGTCCCGGACCGAACACGAATTCGCCATGTAAGCGCCCACCTGGATCTCCTTCGCCAACTCGCCCGTCTCCGCATCGATCAAGCGCAGAATCTCATCGCACCCGCCGAAAATCACGAGACGGTTCTTCGCGTCCACACTGGGCGCACCCCGGATGTAGTTGCCCGTTTCGACCTTCCAAACCCCGTTGCCCGTCTTTGCGTCGATGGCGTGCAGGAAGAAGTCGTCGCTGCCCACCAGGATGAACACGCGTCCATCTTTCGCGCGATAGTAATTCGTCCCCCCCACGATGGCATCGCCCGTTTCGTAGCTCCATCGTTTTGCCCCGGTCTTCCGGTCCAATCCATACACGACCCCATCGGCGTCGCCAAAGCACACCAGCTCATCCACCACACAGGCGGCGCCCTCCACCCCAAACCGGGATGGCGCCGCCCAAAGCTTCTCACCCGAGGCCAGATCGAGCGCGTAAAATTGCTCGTCCAGCGACCCCACAAAGACCCGGCCCGCAGCGATCACCGCCGTGGCGGGCACGGGGTCTTCCGCGGAAAAATCCCACCGCATTGCCAGCGGCGGCGCCAGGGAATCCGGCGACACGCCCTGCATGTTTTCGTCGCCTCGAAACAACGGCCAGCTCGCCTTTTCGACTGGCTCCTCCCCGCGTACCAGATGGCCCGGCCCAAGGGCCAGCATCAGTCCGGCAGCGGTCCCACTGGACCATCTACCGAACACCCCCGAAAACCCACGCCACGAGCTGGCGCGACTCCGGTTCCTGTTATTGACAAAAAGTGGCTTCAACCTCATCGATACCCTATCGACGCGCATCGACGCGTTTTCTTTTCACGATGAGCGACGATTACGGCCAGGATTTGGACCCGATCCCCTCCGAGTTCCACTCCGAATACGAGGAACGGCCATTTCAATCCTGCACCCGGTGCGGCGAACTGCTCGAAGCTTTCCCTGAGGGCTACAAGGTTTCCAAGGTTCTAAACCGTGGCGAGGTTCTCTTTGAATACGCCCTCTGTTTTCCCTGCCTCGAACGCATGATGGAGGAGTCCTCCGAGGAATCCCAGCGCCGCCTCGCCGATTTTCAAGAGGCCCGTTTGCGGCCTTTCGTGACCGGAACCCTCGAGTGCGCCCTGTGCGATCACACGCGGGATTCAATGGAACGGAAAGAGTTCGCCATCGTGGCCGCCTGCCTTGGCCAGGGGCTGCTGGAGTCCCACCTCATCTGCATCTACTGCATGGAGGAAATGGCTGAATTGGTCAGCGAAAAGACCCGGAGCGAGTGGCAACGCTTCGTCGAGGAGAATTTTCCCGGTGTGCCTCCCGGATTCAAACCCGTTCCATCCGAACCCGCCCCGCAGGTGCTGGTCTAGCAGGAGTGGCACTCGGCAGAGCGAAGCGTCCAATTTCGTCCGCCCATCTCTCTTCCGCCCGCAGCGGACATTGGATGCCAAAGGCAGGACAACGCGTCCAATTCGGACCTTCCTTCTCCCGCGTCACCCCCACTCTCTGAAGTGTCACCACTTCAGCTACTCCCAGAAGAGCGCGCCACTCCGGCTTGCAGCCTCTTACTTCGCCCACTTCGCGTGCCAGTCCCGGTAGACGAGCGGTGAAATCTCCGACGGCTTGATCTCGCTTCGGCCACCCCAGAAAACGTTGCTGTAGAGCAGTGGAATCTCCGCCTCCTCCAGATGCCGGTCGATCGCCGCTTTGTGTTCCAGGACGCGATCCTTGTCCGTCCCGTGAACCACGCCCATGATGTTGACGTTCCCAAACTCCCGTCCGCCTTCGCGCCAGTAACAATGCGTCATGATGTGATGACGCCCCACCTCGCTCCCGGCCTTCTCTTGCATCCCCCCGGGTACCCGCCAGTGAAACAACGCGTTGAAACGCGTCACCTTCTTGCCCGTCGAAGACGGTTTCACGTGCTCCAGGAAGGTCGAAAACCGTCCAATGACCCGCTTCTGGTCCAGTCCTTCCGCCACCTCGAAAAACCGTTCCAAACTCACGCCGGCTTCCTCGGCCCGCCCCCCCCAGGGATTGTCGCTGATTTCCTCCGGCGATAGCTCACCCTTCAGCGCCAGCAGCACCCGCCACTCCTCGTCGTCTAGCTCCACGACCGTCGTGGTCATCATCTGCGCCGGTTCGTCCGAGCGCGCCCCGGGCTCCATGCTCTTCCGCCGGACGTGCCCGACCCCCAGTGCAAAGATGCCCTTCGCCGGCATCAGAATGAAATCCTCCGCCCCGACGAGCCCTTTCAGGACGTTCCCGTGTTCCTCCAGCGATTCGCCCTGCGGAACCTTCAGCGTCGTCCAAAGCCGGTAAAAGCCCCCGCTGATTTCGCGGTCCGTCGAACGAATCACCACATGGCCGCTGAACGGATCCTCCTTCGCCATGAATTCGAACGCCCTTTCCAGCTTCTCCTCCGGCATCCGCCACGCCACGAGCGCACCCTCCGCCAGCTTGTTCGCCAAAAGCGTCTGCCGCACCCGGCGGATCACGCCGGCCTCCAGCATCGCCCGGATACGCGCCTTCACCGTCTCCAAATCCACCCCGGACTCCTTCGCGATCCGCTGAAACGGATAACGTTCGAAACCAGGAATCAAATCCTCGGACACCTGCAAAATCTGCGCATTGACCGGTTCGTCGTGTTCGGTGGGTAACATGGTGGCTCGTATTCGGTATTCGGTTTCCGGGATGCGGCAGTTCGTAGTCAGTGTTCAGTCGCCGGTCGTCCGGCTCAATGGAGAGCTCATTCGCGAGTTCCTTCTTGCACTCGATAGCCCTCCAAGTCGCGGCAGTGATCCACAAATCCCATCGCAACGGACATCTACCACCGGACAACTCCCATCACCACCGTTTTGTCCGTCATCCGCCCGGGCGCCGCCCTTCCATAAGCCGCGTCGACGCCAGCCATACCGCCACCGGCCACCCACCCCTACTTCCCCCTCCTCACCCTGACGGCCGCGCGAAGCTGTTCCAGCATCAGCACCGTCGCTTCCCAATCCACGCAGGCATCGGTAATGCTCACCCCGTAAAGCAGGTCCTCCGGCGCCTTCAGCGACTGATTCCCCGCCTTCAGATGACTCTCGATCATCACCGCCACGATGTTCCGGGACCCGTTGGAAATCTGCCCCGCCAGATCGGCCGCCACCACCGCCTGCCGGTTCGCGTCCTTCTGACTGTTCCCGTGGCTGCAGTCCACCATCACATGCGGCGGAAGCCCGGCCTCCTCCAGCATCGCCACGATCTTCTGAATCGATCCCGAATCGTAATTCGGCCCCTGGGACGAGCCCCGAAGGATCACATGACACGTCTCGTTCCCTTTCGTCTTCACGATCGCCGTCTGACCGCTCTTCTTCACCGAGAGAAAGTGATGCGGGCAGCGAGCCGCTTTGATGGCGTCGACCGCGATCTTGAGGCTCCCACCCGTCCCGTTCTTGAACCCGACGGGCATCGAAAGCCCCGAGGCCAACTCCCGGTGGATCTGACTCTCGGTCGTTCGCGCCCCGATGGCCCCCCAGGTCACGAGGTCCGCCACATACTGGGGGCTGATCGTGTCCAGAAATTCCGTCCCGGCCGGAACGCCCTCATTCGCCAGATCCAGAAGCAGTTTCCGCGCGACGTGCAATCCCCGGTTGATGTCGAAGGTGTTGTCGAGTCCGGGATCGTTGATCAGCCCCTTCCAGCCCACCGTCGTTCGCGGTTTCTCGAAATACACTCGCATCACCATCAAAAGATCTTCACTGGCTTTCGCCGCAAACGCCTTTAGGTTCCGCGCATATTCCAGTGCCGCGCTGGGATCATGGATCGAGCACGGCCCCACCACGACCAAAAGCCGGTCGTCTTCGCCCAGCAGAATCTGCTCCACTTCCCGCCGCGCTTTCGTGATGAAGGCCGCAGCATCATCGTGCAGGTGCAATTCCTGCGACAGGATCACCGGAGCGATGAGCTGTTCCTGGCTCTCGATTCGAAGGTCGTCGGTCGTGATGGACATGATACTCGGTCGGAATTCCGTGAAACCCCGCGCTTAAGCCATTATCCCTGCGGCTCAACCGAAACTTTCGACTTTCTCCGCGTCCAAACAACCCCGCGCTGACCCCTTTCCAAACCCTTTTATGAGCAAAAACAAAAAGAGACCCACCCGCCGCGCCAAAACCCGCGCGCGAAAGGCCCCCCACTTCGTTTCGGACACCGATTTCACCGGCGGCTCGACCCACGACATGCCCCGGCGGGACGAACACCTCGAGGCCAACGAACAATCCTTCGAAAACCGCATTCAGAAACTCGTTGAGGACTGGAACTGCAACGGGAACGAGGACTTCATCGCCGAACTGATCACCACCGCCCTCAAAATCGGCCACGATTGCACCGATCAACTCGACCTGAAGATCATGAACCGGGCGCTCAAGGAAATGCGCTACGCGAACGTCATCTTCCACCCCTATCGCTCCATCCGGAAGGTCACCGTCTTCGGCTCCGCCCGAACCAACCCCGGCGACCCTGCCTACGACGCCGCCGTCGAGTTCAGCCGCCGCATGGTCGATGCCAACTTCATGACCATCACCGGCGCCGGCCCCGGCATCATGGCCGCTGGAAACGAGGGCGCCGGCACCGAAAACAGCTTCGGCCTCCGCATTCAGCTCCCCTTCGAAGCCGGCGCGAACGAATACATCGATCGCGACCATAAACTCATCAACTTCCGCTACTTCTTCACCCGGAAACTCTCCTTCGTGAAGGAAGCCCACGCCGTGGCGCTGTTCCCCGGCGGATTCGGCACCATGGATGAGGCCTTTGAGGTCATGACCCTGATCCAAACCGGGAAAGCCATCATGATCCCGCTCGTCATGATCGAACCGCCCGGCGGCACCTACTGGAAAACCTTCCAGGACTTCATCGAGGGCCACCTCCTCGGTCGCGGCATGATCTCCGAAGAGGATCTCTCTCTCTTCCGCATCACCCACAGCGTCGATGAAGCCATCGAGGAAATCGTCTCGTTCTATCGCGTCTTCCACTCTTACCGCTACGTGAAGGACAAACTCGTCATCCGGTTGAACCACGAAATCGCTCCCGCCGGTCTCGAGCACCTCAACGACGAATTCGGCGGCTTGCTCGAAAAGGGCCGCTTCGAAATCGCCCCCGCCTTACCCGAAGAAGCCGATCAGGAAGAAATCCTCGACCTACCACGCCTCGTCGGCATCACCAAACGCGCCGGCTACGGCCGCTTCCGCCAGTTCCTCGACGTCCTGAACCAGCTCGAACCCGCCGTGGAAGCCGCTGCGTGAGACTCCGCCCCGAACGGCGCGCCACGTCGTCCCGGAAACCCTCCGCGCGCCAGGTTCCGCCCCTTCCATCGGCCGTCCATGCCCAAAACTCGCCTCGACCAGCTCCTCGTCCAGCGCGGCCTCGTCGACTCTCGTGAGCAGGCGAAACGCCTCATCCTGGCCGGGGCCGTGGTGGTCGATGGCCTGCATCAGGTGAAACCCGGCACGAATCTGCCCGAGGACGCCGGAATTCACCTGAAGGAGAGGCCGAAATACGTGAGCCGCGGCGGCTTGAAGCTAGAGGGCGCTCTCGACGCCTTCGACATCGATCCGGCCGGCCGCACCGTGATCGACATCGGCGCTTCCACCGGCGGTTTCACCGATTGCCTCCTCCAGCGCGGCGCCGCACACGCCCACACCTTCGACACCGGCACGAACCAGCTCGACTACCGCATCCGCAGCGATCCCCGCGTGACTTGGCGCGAGAAATTCAACTGCCGCGATCTCACTCCATCCGACGTCCCTGAACCCGCCGGACTCGTGGTCATCGACGTCTCGTTCATCTCCCTCACCCGCATCCTCCCGCCCGCCTTCTCCGTCCTCGCACCGGAAGGGGATCTCATCTGCCTGATCAAACCCCAGTTCGAGCTCGAGCGGGACCAGATCGGGAAAGGCGGTATCGTCCGGGACCCCGCCCTCCATCGGCACGCCGTCGACAAAATCCAGCGCTTCGTGACCGAAACTCTGGAAAAGTCCTGGCATGGCCACGTCGATTCGCCTATTTCGGGCACCGACGGAAACCGGGAATTTCTCGCATGGCTGCGCCACGAATAGGGATCGTTGCAAACACTAGCAAACCGGGGGCGGCTGCGGCCATCGCCCGGCTGCAGGGCCTGTTCGAGGCCGAGGGCTGCCCCGTGACGCTCGATGCCGAGACGGCGCGATTCTGCCAGGCTCCGACCGGCCCACCCTTGACCGAGTTGATCGATGCCATCGACCTGATCGTCCTGCTCGGAGGCGACGGAACCATCCTACACCTGGCCAAAGCCCTCGGACCGAAAATCAAACCCATCGCCGCCATCAACACCGGCACCCTGGGCTTCCTGACCCTCGGCACCGCGAATGACCTCGACGCGATCGCCAAACTCGTCGCCGAGGGCCGCTACGGACTGAGCCAGCGATCCGTTATCGGCGTCCAGGCCTGGCAGGAGGAAACCTGCATCGAAAACTGCTTCGCCCTGAACGAAGTCTCGGTCGGCCGCGGCGGGATTTCCCGGATGGTCCACGTCCACGTCCGCGTCGATGGCGGCTTCGTCTCGCGATACAGCGGTGACGGACTCATCGTGGCCACCCCTACCGGTTCGACCGCCTACTCCCTCTCCGCCGGCGGCCCACTCATTGAGCCGGGTTCGTCCGTGTTCTGCATCACCCCCGTCTGCCCCCACTCCCTCTCCATTCGCCCGGTCGTGGTCGCCGACCGCGGCCTCATCCAGATCGACATCCCCCATCAGCGGGACGCCGTCTTCATGACGACGGACGGCCAAAACTCCCACCAACTGGCGCCGCCCTCACGCATCGAAATCCGCCGGGCCCCGTTCACCATCCCGCTCATCACCCGTTCCGGTGCTTCCTTCTTCGAGGTCCTCCGGGAGAAACTCGACTGGTCCGGCAGCAGCGCCTCCTGACACCGGTATCACCGCTGCCGCCCTTCCCCCGGCGGATACCGCTCCGCCAGCGCCGCCACGTGCCGCACCAACTCGTCGATCGTCTCGTCACTCAGCGATTTCACCACTCCCCGCATTTTCCAGCCCCCCTCATCCTTCAGCGTCTGCCCCCGCGTCCCGTCCCGGAACTTCCGCAGCGACTCCGCCAGATACCAACCGGAAAGGGTGGTCAGCGGCGCGCTGGAAAACACCCGTTCCCCGCGCCCGTTGTAGCGGTGGCAAATCGCGCATCGCTCCGTGAAGAACCGGCTCAGCGATCCATCCGATTCCCCATCGGCCGTCGTCGGATGAACCGGCAGGGTGGCCACGTAAGCCGTCACTGCTTCCACCACTTCAGGCTCCAGCGACGCCGCAACGGCCCGCATCGCGGTCCCGGGTGGATCCTCCGGATGCCCTCGAATCCCGGCCTTGAACTTCCCGATCTGAATCCGCGTATACCACGCTGGCAGCCCCGCGATGGAGGGCGCCATCACCTCGCGCTTCCCCTCGGCCTTTTCACCGTGACAGGTCGCACAAACCGTTTCGAATACACGCTGCCCGTTCACCGCCGGTTCCACTCCGCTCACCGCTCCCGGAAGCAGCAAACTCGCGCCAAAGATCCATCGCCGCACATGGCATCATAACGCCGCTTCGCCCCACTCGCAAAGCCCTCACCGCTCAGCGAGTCGCCTCCAGCGCCTCGTAATCGTGATGGCCAGGCAGCTTCGCTTTGTCGTGGTCCCCCAGGTGCATGATGTCGTGGAGGATCAGGTAAATCGAGGGGATCAAAACCAGTGTGATGACCGTGGCGAACAAAATGCCAAAGCCCAACGATACCGCCATCGGAATCAAAAACCGCGCCTGCAAATCGGTTTCCAGCAGCATCGGGGTCAGCCCGGCGAACGTCGTCATCGACGTCAACAGGATCGGCCGGAATCGCGCCACGCCCGCGTACCACGCCGCCTCGATCAGCGAATGCCCCCTCGCCCGCTCCCGGTTCACGTAATCCACCAAAACCAAACTGTCGTTCACCACCACTCCGGAGAGCGCCACGATGCCGCACATGGACATGATGCTGAGATTCAGACCCATCAGGATGTGCCCCCAAACCGCCCCGACCACCCCAAAGGGAATCACCGACATGACAATCAGCGGCTGCACATACGAGCGCAGCGGGATCGCCATCAGCACGTAAATCCCCACCAACGCCAACAGCCCCCGCTGCCCGATTTCCGCCACGGACTCATTCTGATCCTTCTGCTCGCCCTGAAACTGATAGTTCACCCCCGGAAACTCCCGCTTCACACGCGTCAGGATTCCCGTCGGCCCGCTCATCGATTCCACCACCTCCGTGGCGTTCGCATCCGAAGCCGCGTCCACATCCGCCGTGATGATGATCGCGCGCTGCCGGCCAGAGCGCTGAATCGATGCGTCGGAGCGGCCATACGACGCCACCGCCACCTCGCTAAACGGGACCTCCGCCCCCGACGCCGTCCGGATTCTCATGTCGTCCAGGCTCGACAACGACCGGCGCTCGTCCCGGGGATACCGCACGAAGACCCGGACCTCATCCCGTCCCCGCTGAAGGCGCTGCACCTCTTCCCCGTAATACCCCTGCCGCACCTGACGCGCCACGTCTTCCAGCCTCAGCCCCAACGCCTCGCCTTGCGGCAGAATGTCGAGCTTTAACTCGCGATTCCCCTCCCGGTTGCTCGAAGCGATGTCAATCACCCCCTCGTAGCCCCGCAGCGCCTCTTTGACCCGTTCCGTCGCCTCTTCCAGCCGCTCCAGGTTCGATCCGGTCAGTTCCAAATCGATCGCGTTCCCGCCGGCAGCCGTTTCCGTCCGAATCGTCAGCTGCTCCACCCCGGGGATCGGCCCGGCGATGGAACGCCAGATCGAAACCAGTTCCTCGCCCGAGATGTCCCGGTTCACCGCCGCCTGAAGCTCCAGCGTCACCTCACCCAGATTCGTCCCCTTGGGCGTGGCGTTGACGTTCGTGCCCGTCAAAAATGGCTGCGTCCCGACACTCGCCAGCATGTGCGCGACGACGGGCTGTCCGTCGTTGTCGCGATAGTTCAGACTCATCTGCCAGGCGGCTTCTTCCAGTTGCCGGACCGCCCACGCCGTCGATTCGAACGGGACGCCGCTCGGCATCTCGATCTTCGCCGAAATCACGTCGCCTTCCACCTCAGGGAAAAACTGAAACTTCATCCAGCCGGAAGTCATGATCCCGACCGTGACAATGAAAACACCCAGAAACGCGGCTAAGACGATGTAGCGATGATGCAGAAACTGCCTCAGGATCGGGCGGTGCACCTTCTCGACGAACCGCTCCAGGCCCAGCGAAAAGAACTGCTGAAATCGCATCAGCCCCCCCGTCTTCCTCTCGGGATCATGGGGTCGCAGCAGCGCCAGGTGCGCCGGGAGCACCAGTTTCGATTGCAGCAGCGAAAACAGCAGCGTGGGAATCACGATCAATGGGATATTTGGCCAGATCTTCCCGCTGACCCCGCTCAAACCCAGCATCGGAGTGAAGGCCATCATCGTCGTCAGAATCCCAAAGACGACGACCACGCCCACCTCGTGCGTCCCTTTCGGAGAGGCGATCCGCGGATGCTCACCCTCCCGAATTCGCCGGTAAACGTTCTCCCCGACGACGATCGCGTCGTCCACCACGATCCCCAGCACGAGAATGAAGGCAAAGAGCGAGATCAGATTGATCGAAATCCCGGTGACCGGCATCATGGCCACCGCTCCAGCGAACGAAGCCGGAATCCCAATGGCCACCAGCAGCGCCAGGCTCGGCCGCAAGAAAAGCGCCAGAACGATCGACAGCAGGACGAATCCGACGAGCCCGTTCTTGACCAGCAACCGCATCCGGCCATCCAGGTAAACCGATTCATCCCGCCAAATCTCCAGCCTCACTCCTTCCGGATACAGCTTCGGCGCCTCCTCATACACGAACTGCTTCGCCGCTTTCGCCACCTTCAAGGTGTCTTGGTCACCCACCCGGTAGACGTTCAAAAGCAGCGCCGGACGCCCGTCGAAGCGCGTGGTGATGTCATCCTCTTCGAACGCGTCTCGAATGTGGGCGATCTCGTCGAGCTTCACACGCGAACCATCCGCTCGCGTCACGACGGTGATGTCCGAAAACTCCTCTGCCGTGTAGCGACGCTGCTCGGTCCGCAACAAGATCTCACCCGCCGTCGTCCGGATCGATCCGCCGGGCAGATCAATCGAGGATTGCTGCACCGCCCGGGCCACTTCGTCGAAGGTCAGCCCATACTGCCTGAGCGTTTGCTCGGACACTTCGATCGAAATCTCGTAGTCACGCGCCCCGGCGATGAAGGCCTGCGTGATCTTGAACGGCTCGCGCTGGGCAAAAGGGTTCCAGCCCGGGGGCAACTCGTAAGCCAGCAGCCCATCCCGCACGCGCTCGGTGATCAGTCGCAGCGTCTTCTCGTCCGTATCCGCCGAGACCGCCACGCTCAACACCTGGGACTTGATCAGCAGCTCCTGGAGAATCGGTTCCTCCGCCTCTTCCGCCAGGTTCTGGATGGCGTCGATCCGCGTTTTGACATCAGCCATCAGATCTCGCACGTCGAAGCCCTCCTCCACCTCCACCGTCACCGAGGCGATGCTCTGGTTCGAAACCGACGTCAGCCGGTCGATCCCTTCCAGATCTTGAATGGCCTCCTCGATCGGAATGACGACACCCGTCTCCACTTCCTCAGGCGAAGCGTTTGGGAAGGGCACCTGAATCAGAATCGCGTTGATGGCCGTCTCGGGGAAGATCTCCTTCTTGAGCTGTCCCCAAGTCGCAATACCCATCAGAAGCACCGTGGCCATCAGCGAATTGGCCGCGACGTGATTGCGGGAAAACCAGGTGATCAGTCCTTCCATGGCCAAATCCTCAGGTGCGCGGCACCGCCAGCGTGGGCTCCCCGGACTCCACCGGAGGCTCCTGCTCGAAGGCCTGAACGTCGACCTCCATCCCTTCCATCATGATTTGCAGCGGTGTGAGACAAACCCGGTCACCCGGCTCCAACCCCCCACTCACCAGCGCCACTTCCCCCTCCCGCCGGATGACGTTGACCTCGCGAAAGCGCAATCGGTCCTCGGCATCGACCAACACAACTTCCCGCTCATCGCGAAAGGCGACGAGCGGCACGGTGAAGATTTCCTCCAACGTCCGTCCTTCAACCTCCGCCTGAACGAATAGCCCCGGCTGCATCAACCCTCCGCTCTCATTCCCGGGATCAACCCTCGCCACGAGATAAATCGAACGGCTCTCCCGGTCGATCTCGGCCTCCCGGCGCACCACCTTCGCGCGCCATTCGCGAACCTGCCCCCCTGCTTCCACGCGAAGCCAGGCCTCGGGGTTCCGGTCCTCCACATCGACCAGCGCAAATTCGTCCAGCGATAGCGGCAGCCGGACCTCGAAGGGCGCCTCCGCATGCACCTGAGCCACTGGCGTTCCCGGCGCCAGGTAAGCCCCCACGTCCACCAACCGCGATTCCACCCGGCACTGGTAAGGGGCACGAATCACCGTGCGTTCCAAGTCCCGGTCCGCCCGGTTCACCGCCGCCTCCGCCGCCTCGATCCGCGCCCGCGCACTCTCCAGCTGCGGTTTCCGCAGCACCAGATCGCTCGGCTCGTCTCCCCGGCCCAGTCGACGCCAATCCGCCAGCGCTTGTTCGGCCCTCGCCTTCTCCTGCTCGAGATTCAGCTTTGCATCCGCCAAGGCCGCCCGGGCCTCGGCCCGCGCCGCCAGGTAATTGGCGTCGTCCAATCGCAGCAACTCCGCATTCTCCGCAAACGCTTCGCCCGGTCGGAGCCTGGGGGAAATCCAAAGCACTTTCCCCGCTACCTCAGCCGCCAGTGCCGTCTCCTGCTCCGGCTCGATCATCCCCTGGGTCGGCAGTCGCAACGAGACCGTTCCCGGTTGAAGCGTCACAGCCTCCACGATCGGTAGCGCTTTCCCGGCCTCCTTCTGCTCCGGTTCGGGACTGCTGATTCGCAGCAGGACGAAAACCCCGACCGCGACGGCTAAAATCGCCAAACTGACCCCTGCTGATATGATCCACCTCATTCGTGCTCTCCTACGACGCCTACCCGACCGAGGGGCTTAACCGTCTTCTGAAATCGCCCTCGCGATTCGCCGCTCCTACTGAATGTCCGGTGGAGGCCCCGCCGTAGGTCCCGATTCCTGGGTCGCCGTTTCGAAATCTCCGCCTAGAGCCAGGTGCAAATTCACCCGATTGTCGAGACGCTGCTGCTTCACATCGATCAAAGACGCACGCGCCTGGATGAATTGCTGCTGCGCCCGCAACAAAGTCAAAACGTCTCCAACCCCTGTCGCGTAGCTCTCGCGCGCCCGTTCCAAAGCCTGCCCCGAAAACGTCACGGACTTCTCCAGCGCGCGCTGGCGCTGAGCCAGGAAGCGGTCGGCCGCTAACGCCTCTTCGACCTCACGGAACGCATTCAGGGCCGTGCCCTCGAAGTCCGCCAAGGCCTGCTCGGCCTCCGCGCGTCGCAGCTTGACCGTCTGCCGGAGTCGCTTCCCATCCAGCAGGGGCTGCGCCGCGCTCCCCGCGATGTTCCACACGATGAAGTCGCTGTTGAGGATCTCATTGAACTCCGGTGTCGAGGTGCCGTAAGACCCCGTCAACGTGATCGCGGGAAGAAGACTCCGCCTCGCTGCCATCACCCGGTCGTCCGCCGCCGCCAATCGCTGCGTCGCCGCTTGAAGATCCGGCCGCCGGTCCAGCAAACTCGCCGGAAGACCCGCCGGCGGAGGAGACGTCAACCGTGGCAGCCGCGCCGCCGCCAACAAACGCCCCGCCGGATACCGGCCCAACACGACCTCCAACTGCTTGCCCGCCCGGTTCAGTATCTCCCTGCGCCGCATCAATTCCGCACGCGCATTCTCCACGTCGGACAAGGCCAACTGCAGCTCCGAAGCCACGTCGCGACCCTGAGCAACGATCCCCTCTTCAAATTCGCCCCGAATCGTCGCTTCCGTCTGTTCGAAAATCTTGAGCGCTTCTTCCGCCAACTCCACCTGCTGCCGCGCCGCGATCAACCCGAACCATCCCTGCGCTGTCTGCGCCGCGATCGATAGCTGCAGCGCCGCGAAATCCGCCTCCGTGGCCAGCAATTCACGAAGCGCCGCATCCTTCCCAGCCTGAATCCGGCCCCACAGGTCCACCTCCCAACGCATGTCCAACCCGAGATTGAAAACGTTCACCAGCGTCGTCTGCACCTGCTGATCGCCTCCACCAACCGGAAACCCAATGAAGTTCCGCGACGACCGGCTCCCGTCCACACTTCCCCCGATCTGCGGCATCTGATCCGCACCCGCAATCACCGCGTTCGCCCGGGCCGCCTCGATCCGCGCCCGTGTCACCTTCAAATCCCGGTTCGCCCGCTGCGCTTCGCGCACCAACCCCGTCAACTTCACATCCTCGAACTCCGACACCCAGCCCGTCGTCGCCACCGGCGCCGCGTCGGCACGCTCCGAAAACCGGTCCGGGACCTCCACATCCGCCTCCAACACACTCCCCTCCGGTTCCGGAAACAGCGCACAACCGCCCGAGCTCAGCGCGCCTGCCAGAGCGAGAGACTGGACGTAACGAAGGACTGGCATCTTTAGGGGATCGATGGCTCTATTAATCACGGAATCACCGGATTTCGAGCAAAGACTTCGAAAAATTAGCTTTTCCCGACTTTCAACTACCCTTCACCCCACACTCCCCCCCCCTCAAATGCCCAAACCCGCCGAACCCACCTTCGAACTCCATCTTCGCGATTGCCTCGAAGGCATGCGCGAAATCCCAGACGACAGCGTCGATCTCGTCGTCACCTCGCCCCCCTACAACCTCGGCATCGACTACACCCGATACGACGACCGGCGTCCGCTCGACGAATACCTCGCCTGGACCCAGGATTGGGCCACCCAGGTCCAGCGCATCCTCAAACCGACCGGTTCGTTCTTCCTGAACGTCGGCGCTGTCCCATCGAACCCCTTGTTGCCCCATCTGGTTCTCTTGAAGCTCACCCCAGCCCCCTTTCGCCTCCAGAATACGTTTCATTGGATCAAATCCATCACCATCCGCACCCCGGACCGCCAGGAGATCTCCGCCGGACACTTCAAGCCCATCAACTCAAAGCGCTTCGTCAACGATTGCCACGAGTTCGTCTACCACTTCACGAAGACGGGTGATGTGCCCCTCGACCGGAAAGCCGTCGGCGTCGCATACACCCACAAGAGCAACATCAAACGCTGGGGCCACACCGGTGGTCAGGACCGGCGCTGCCGCGGGAACAACTGGTTCATCCCCTACCAGACGATCCGGGATCGCGATTCCCAACGACCTCATCCCGCGACCTTCCCTGTCGAACTCGCTGAACGCTGCATCGCCATCACCGGCCTCGAGCCCGCCTCCATGACCATGATGGATCCATTCTTGGGCATCGGACACGCCGGCGAAGCTGCTCGGAACCAGGGAGTCCACCGTTTCATCGGCTTCGAGATCGACGAGGACTACTACAGTGAGTCCCCCCGCCGCTTCGGCACGCTTCTGTAGCACGCCGGCGGACCCGTCACGTCTCCACCCAGATGGTCTGGAGGTAGTCGTCCCCGCCATACTCCGGCGGCATGGGCGCGCGCACGAACTTTGCCCGCCGCACGCCGGCCGCCGCCATCCCCTCCCGGACCTGTGTATCGAAGGCTCTGACCGGCAGCCGCCGGCAGTTCGTGCAGCAGAGCACCCAGCCCCCTGGCTCCAGAACCCACGCCGCCGCCTCCACCAGTGCCCCGTAGTCTTTCTCCACCCGGAACACCTTCCCACTCGCATTCCGGGAAAAGGTCGGCGGATCCAGAATGACGCCGTCGAATCGCAAACCCGACTTCCTCCATCGCCTCAGCCATTCCTGGACGTCGCCCTTGGTGAAATGATGACCTGACGCATCCATCCCGTTCAGGGCGAAATTCCGCCGCGCCCAGTCGAGATAGGTTTGGGACAAATCCAGGGTCGTGGCGGTGGCTCCCGCCAGCGCGCCCACCACCGAAAACGCTCCAGTGTACGCGAACGTGTTGAGCAGACGCTGACCCGCTTCCATCCGCTCCCGGACCGTCTGCCGGTTCAACCGCTGATCCAGGAACAACCCTTGGGAATAGCCCGCTTCAAAACTGACCTCAAACCGGACGCCGTGCTCGGAAACCACCCACGAACCCGGGGGCGCCACACCGGCTCGGCGAACCGGAGGCTCCGTCTTGCGATGCACGTCCAGCCGCTTCCACCACACCGACGCCGCCCCGTCCAGTGGCACTTCCTCGGGGAAACCTCCCTCCGCGGTTTGCACCAGCCAGTGCTCCCCCCAGCGCTCCACCTGAAACCGCTTCCCGCTGAACAAGCGGTAGGCATCGGTGTCCTCCGACGGCGCCGGGCTCTCGTGAAACGGTTCCAACGCGGCACCCTTCCCCTTCGCTTGCATCCCCAACCATGCCATGCCTCGTTCGTCCGAGAAAGGAGTCCCTTCCCATTCCCTCGTCCTACCGCTGCTCCTGAACCGTGGCTGGAGCTTCCCCACCGCCCTCGGCTCCATGTTGGTCATGACCGCGGCCCTGTTCGGGCTCCTCGGCCTGGCCCTGAAGCCCTTCGGGATCAAACTCTGGTGAGAAAGAGGAGCAAATCTCTCAACAGCCTGTCACGAGACCACATCCCGAGCCAGCGAGAGGCTCGCAAAAACGCCGAAGCCCACTCCGGCCGCCGCCGAAGTATTGGAGCAGGTTGAGCATGAACACGGGA
>CAZCRA010000006.1:43950-47641 GCA_964500945.1 uncultured Verrucomicrobiales bacterium
AGCCGCTCGGCGAGGGCGGCGCCCACCCCGGCCGCCGCCGCTAAAGCCACGAAGGCCCCGACCAACCACGCAATGCGCCTCGGCCGGCGCGACACCCCAAGCGCGTGCCCAAACAGTTCGAACGCCAACGCGCAGCCCCCCGCCAGAACCGTCAGCGGTAGAAAAACTCGCGCCCAATTCAACGCCCCTGGCAAACCCTCACCTTCCGCTCCGGCCAGAACCGAAAACCCGAGTGCCGTCCCAAACGCCAACACGATCAGGATCCGCTCGGAAATCAGCTTCGCCAGTCCCGCCCCGTCCCTCAAACGCTGCAGCGTCTCCGCCCACCGGCGCCGCACTTGGCAGACGCCCTGAACCCCGGGGAATCGCGCCTCCAGGGCCCGGGTCGCCGCAATGCAAAAGGGATCGAGCGGGCGATGCTCGAAAATCAACTCCGTGTTCCTGTAGCACTGAATCACGTTCTCGCTGATCGGCAGTCTCCCGATCACAGCCAAATCTCCGGAGCCCTGCCGGCCCGCATCCCGCTCCGTGTGGAGCACCCGGTTGTAAATCACCGAAACCGCTCCCACCGACCGGTCAATCTCGTGCGCCAGCGTTCGCAGCGAGCGCACAAAACTCATGTCCTGTTTCCCAGCCACGTCTCCCGGTTCGGTCACGATGATCACCCCATCGGCCACCACGGCCGCCACCGATGCACGCGTATCGGCCCCGCCCCGGCTATCGATCAAAATGTAGTCATACTCCGACCGGAACCGCTCGAGCAGCGCCTCGTAGTAGGGCAACAGGTTGTGGTCCAGAAAACCCTCCCCCGAAGCATCCGGCCGCACGTCGAAGGACTCGCTCTCGTCCACAGCCCGCGGTAAGGGCGTTTTCCACCAGCCCAGACTGTTCAACAAAACATCCACCGAAAACTCCCCCACCGATGGATCCTCGAAGACCAGACGCAGCGGCGTGACTTCGGCCGGTGGGATCTGCTGGGAATAGCAGTCGTAAAAACAGGTCTGAGGTTGAATCATCTCGGATTCAGCACCCGACTTCAGCCGTTCCCCTCCCGCCAACAGGTAGGAGGCACCACCCGTCGCATAGTCGTTGTCGATCACCAGCACCCGGTTCTTTGGCCCCGCAGGACCGGCTGCTGGATCGGCCAGCGCACTCGCCAACTCGACGGCGAAATTGGCGGTCAGGGTCGTCTTTCCCGTCCCACCCTTCCCGCTGACGAAGGCCACTGCAAAACTGTTCCCGCTCATCAGAAAGAAGCCTGTAGCCAGGATCTTCCCGGCTCGCTTGCGCGAACTCTCGGACCGGATCGCCAAAGGTCAACCGCCCTGAAAGTTTGTCAGGATTTTGCCCCGGCCGCTCCCTCACAGAATCGCCATCAAGATGGCCACCACCACCTGCAGCACGATGAAGGCCACCGACAAAAGGCTCGCGTCGCGCCACGACACCGCCAGCAACACCCGAAAAAGGAAGCTGACCACCACCAGCACCAGCACGATGCCCAGCCAATTGGAGACGTCGCCCAAAACCGATCGCCCCGCCTCGGCGGCGTTCCCGATCAGAAAACTCGCCAGCCCTCCCCCAGCCGCCACGAGCACCGCTTTCCACCACGCATACCCCCTCTCGTGCCGCGTCACCCAAACCAGCATCAAGGCCAGTAATCCGGTCGCAATGAGGTTGCTTGTCATTCTTCGAAAAAGCGAGGCGCGCAGACTAACACCGGCGCCGCGTCCTGGCGAGCACGCATTCGAACACTCCAAAAAATCCACCCTGAGACGCGCTCCACCCCCAAAAACTGGACATCCTCGCCTCCTCGGCGGATTCTCCCCCGATGATCATCGAACCGAAGATCCGCGGCTTCATTTGCACCACCGCTCACCCCGACGGCTGCGCCGCCAATGTCCGGGAGCAAATCGAATACGTGAAGTCCCGCCCCCCCCTCGCCGCTCCACCGAAAAAGGTCCTCGTCATCGGAAGCTCCACCGGCTACGGTCTCGCTTCCCGCATCGTCCCGGCCTTCGGAGGCGGCGCCGCCACCATCGGTGTCTTCTTCGAGAAACCGCCCACCGAGACGAAAACCGCCAGCGCCGGCTGGTACAACTCGGTCGCCTTCGAAAAAGAAGCCCACGACGCCGACCTCTATGCGCGCAGCTTCAATGGCGACGCCTTTTCGAACGAAATGAAGGCGGACGTCATCGCGGCCATCCGGGAAGACCTCGGCCACGTCGACTGCGTCGTCTACAGCCTCGCTTCACCACGCCGAACCGATCCCACCGATGGTCAAACCTACCGCTCTTGCCTCAAACCGATCGGCCAGTCGTTCAGCCAGAAAACCCTCAACACCGACAAGGCCGTCGTCGAGCCCATCACCATCGAGCCCGCCACCGACGAAGACGTCGCCCACACGGTCAAGGTGATGGGTGGTGAAGACTGGGAACTTTGGATGATGGCCCTCCAGGAAGCCGGTGTCCTCGCCGAAGACGCCAAGACGGTCGCCTACTCCTACATCGGCCCCGAACTCACCTTTCCCATCTACACCAACGGCACCATCGGAAAAGCCAAGGAACATCTCGAAGCCTCCGCGGCGCGCCTGAACGAGTCTTTCGGCCACGGAACCGCCTGCGTCTCGGTCAATAAAGCCCTCGTCACCCAAGCCAGCTCCGCCATCCCCGTCGTTCCCCTCTACATCTCCCTCCTCTATAAGATCATGAAGGAAAAGGGCATTCACGAAGGATGCATCGAACAGATCAGCCGCCTTTTCTCCGATCACCTCGCCAGCGGCAAACCGCCTCAGCTCGACGAAAAGGGCCGGATCCGCATCGATGACTGGGAAATGCGGCCCGATGTCCAGGAAGCCATCGAACAGGGATGGGCCGACGTCACCACCGAAAATCTCCGCCAGCTCTCCGATTTCGACGGCTATCACGCCGAGTTCCTCCGCCTCTTCGGCTTTGGAATCCAAGGCGTGGATTACGGTTCCGACACCAATCCGTTCCGCCCCCTCCCATCAGCCTCGGAGTAGCTTCGCCCAATCTGCCTTGCGAACCGGTCCCCCCTTGCCGTTAGTGAGACCAGCGACCGGGTCCCACCCCGCTCCTTAGCATGGAGCTCACTCACATCGTTGAAGCCCTCCTCTTTGCCTCGCCTGAACCCCTCAGCGCGTCTGCCGTGGCGAGGTGCATTCGCAACGCAACCGAAGCCACGCCCGGCGGCGAGCCCTCCGATGGCGCAAATGGGGATCGCCCGGCCACTCTCCCGAAAGCCAACGCCGGTGAGGTCAGCGATGCCATCCAGGCCCTGAATGCGCGCTATGATGAATCCCGAAGCGCTTTTCGCCTCGTCGAAACGGCCAAAGGTTGGCGCTTCGAAACCCACCCTGACTTCGCCCCTTACCTCGCGGCGCTTTTCCCGGAGCGGAAACCTCAGAGGCTCACCCGCCCGGCCCTGGAAACCCTCGCCATCATCGCCTATCGCCAGCCCATCACGAAGGCCGACGTCGAGGCCATCCGCGGCGTCAGTGTCGATGGCGTCCTCCAGAAACTCCTCGACCTCGGCCTCGTCCGCGTCGCAGGCCGCTCGCCCTTGCCGGGCCGGCCCATCCTCTACGGCACCACCGATGAGTTCATGAATCACTTCGGCGTCAAAGATTTGGACGACCTTCCCGATGCCGATGAACTCCACGCCATGAAGCTCC
>CAZCRA010000006.1:47651-67081 GCA_964500945.1 uncultured Verrucomicrobiales bacterium
CCGACCCCTCCCCCGCCACACCCGCCCCAGAGCGAAACGCCCGCTGACCCATGGAAGCCGATCCCCTCGACCGCATCCGCGTCAAGATCGATGAAATCGACGCCAAACTGCTCGATCTCCTGACCGAACGGGCAGAACTCGTGCACGAGGTGGGCACCATCAAACTCCGCGACGGACGGGAAATTTACGCCCCCGAACGCGAGGAAAAGCTGCTCCAGCGCCTCGTCAAAGAAAACCGCGGGCGGCTCATGGAAACCTCCATTCGCGCCATCTACCGCGAGATCATGTCCGCTGCCCTCGCCCTGGAGGTCGACCTCAAAATCGCTTTCCTCGGCCCGGACGGCACATGGACCCATCAGGCCGCCATCCAGAAGTTCGGGAACAGCGTCAAATACCTCGCCGTCGGCAGCCTTGCCGACGTTTTCGATCAGGTCGAACGCAAAACCGCAGGATACGGCGTGGTCCCGATCGAAAATTCGAATGAAGGCGCGGTCAAACACACGCTCGACCTCTTCGCAACCTCACCCCTCCGGATTTGCGCCCAAATCTATCTCCCCATCGAGACTCATTTGCTCGCCAAAATTCCGCGCGAGGCCATTCGGCGCATCTACTCGAACCCCCAGGTGTTCGGCCAATGCCGAAAATGGCTCGGGGAATCATTTTCCCAAGTCCAAACCGTGGAGGTTGCCTCCACGCCCGAAGCCGCCGATCGCGCCCGCCAGGACCCCAACGGCGCCGTGCTCGGCGGCTCGCTCCTCGCCGAACTCTTCGGACTCGAACTGCTCGAAGAAAAAATCCAAGACTCGCCCCGCGAATACAACCGCTACCTCGTCATCGCCCACCGGTCATGCCCACCCACGGGAAACGACCGGACCTCGGTGATGTTCAGCGTCCGCGACCAACCCGGCGCCCTGTTCAGCGCCCTCCAGCCTTTCCAGACTTTCGAAATCAATCTCCTGAAGATCGAGAGCCGCCCCAATCTGACGACGCGGCAGGGCCATTCCTTCTACGTCGACGTCGCCGCTCACGGCAACGACGAGTCGCTCCAGCAGGCCATGACGGAACTCAAGCGTCACTGCACGTTCGTCAAACTCCTCGGCAGCTATCCCGAGGTCGACCGCCCTTGAGTCATTCCCTTCCACGCCAGGGTGTCCTCGACTCCCGCGAGCCATTGCCCACCCGGCAATCGTAAGAAATCTTTGGCTTCATCGGTGATTGAACCGTAAGGCGCATTCTTTTTTTTCCTTCAATGACGTCACTGAAAATCCCGTCGCGTTTCAAAAATCCCATCGTTCTCGCCCTCGCCCTCGCCGGGGTCTGGGTCCTGCTACTCGCTGCCTTCTCGATCGCCCTCGGCGACTTGGAAAAGCGTTGGTCCTTCGGCGTGTTCCTGGGCCGTTTTCACATCCTGATCGTCCACCTCCCCATCGGTCTGCTCGCCGCGGCGCTGGCCATGGAAGCGCTCGGACGCCTTCGCATCTTCCCCGGCCTCGAAAATCAAGTTTTACCCCTCCTATGGATGGGATTCCTCGGCGCCATCGCGGCCACCCTCGCGGGGTATCTCCTCATGACTTCCGACCGCTACGAAGGGACCTTCATGACTCGCCACCTCTGGAGCGGCCTGGCCGTGGTGGTTCTGAGCCTCTCGACGCTCATCCTCCATCTCGTGCCCAAATTCCCAGCCCCGGCTTACCTCGCGAGCCTCACGCTCACCGTCCTGACCGTTGGGATGAGCAGCCACTACGGCGGAAACATGGTCCATGGCGAAACCTACCTCTCTCAGCACGCCCCGGACTTCCTCAAACCCCTGCTCGGACACCCCGGCGATCCCGCCTCCGAAGAAAACGCGGTCGATGATCGCCCAGTCGAACAACTCGTCATCTACGACCACATCATCCAACCCATTTTCGACGCCAAGTGCGTGGATTGTCACAACGAAAACAAGGTCAAAGGCGGCCTCCGCATGGACTCTTTTGACCAACTCGCCGCAGGAGGCGATATCGGCGAAGAATTCATCCCGGGCGACGCCGAGGGTAGCGAACTCTACTACAGGGTCACCCTCCCACCGGACGACATCGATTTCATGCCACCTGACGACGAGGAACCCATGACTCCCGATGAGGTCCTCCTTCTCGGCTGGTGGATTAATCAGGGCGCTTCTCCTTCGATGACCATCGGAGAAGCCGAACGCGCCTCCGAAGTCGATGAAGCCCTTCAACGCTGGCTCGACATCGCGAAATCCGAGACCGCCGGTTCCCCACCGAATTCTCTTAGGAACCACTTCGCCAACGATCTCCATCCATAACGCCTGCGCCATCCATCCATGTCCCGCCGCTTTCTTCCCCAATTCACCCCGATTCACTTGTCGTTGCTCGCCTCGGTCGCCTTCGCTCTCGTTCTCGCGTCCTGCGGCGGCTCCAACCGGGTGACGATTTCAGCCACACGCGAACTCCCTCCCGACGAGCAAAAGCCCAAGCTTCACGCCACGGAGCGGGAACGGTTCCGCTTCGCCCTGCCCGCCACGCAACCGCAGCAGGAAACCTCCGGGCCCAGGCTGGCCTGGGACGTTCCGGAAGGTTGGAGCGAATCAGCCAGCGCAAGCTCAATGCGTGAGGTCAGTCTCATCTTCGGAGAGAATGGCTCCGGAGAATGCTACGTAATGCGGGCCGGCGGAAGCATCACGGCCAACGTCAATCGCTGGCGCAGCCAGATGAATCTCGATCCGCTTCCCGAATCTGCGATCGCCGAACTCCCACGCCGTCCACTCTTTGGCATGCAAGCCGTGGCCGTCGAAATGGCGGGCGATTACACGGGTGTCGGCGCAGGCGAAGCCAAACAGGATTACCGCCTACTCGGCGTGATCCTGCCCGTCTCATCCACGTCCCTCTTTGTGAAAATGATCGGTCCGGCCGATGCCGTCGAAGCCAATCGGGCCAAGTTCGAGGCCTTCTGCGACTCACTCCGGGTAGAACAATCGTAAATCTTCCAAATGGCACGCAAGCGAAACAACGATTCAAAGGGCAAAAAACGCGGGCGCGAGTGGACGTGGGCCAACGCCCCGCACATCGCCCTCGACATCATCACCTCTTACGGCCTGGCAGCGACGGTTCTCTTGCTGCTCACCGTCATCACCCTGTTTGGAACACTCAATCAGGTCGAGGAAAGCCTATACGACTCCCAGAAAAAGTATTTCGAATCTTTCTGGATCTCTGACACGGTCGGGAAAATTCCCATCTTCCTGCCCGGGGGCTATCTCTTGATGGCCATTCTCTTCTCCAATATGCTCGCCGGAACGATCCTCAAAATCCGGAAGAACTGGAAAGCGGTCGGCCTCTACGTCTCCCATGTCGGCATCCTCATGCTGATCGTGAGTTCGTTCGTCACCAAACACTTCGCCTGGGAAGGAAACATGGCCCTTTATCCCGGAATGACCGCGGACGAGGCGTTGAGCTATCACTATTGGCAACTGGAAATCATTCCCATCGCCGAGGACGGGACCGCCAGTGAGGCGCTCGTCATTCCTCATGGTGAACTCCGGCCGATCGGGCCCCGGGGCACCCGCACATTCGGAAGCGAAGAGCTCCCCTTCGATTTGGTGGTGGACGGCTATTATCGAAACAGCCTCCCCGTTCCAGCCTCCGCGCCGGTCGCTCAGGAAAGTAAGGCCCGCCAAGTCGGAGGGTTCGTCCTCATCCCACAACCACTCGAGAAAGAAGCCGAAGCTAACATGGCCGGTCTCTACGCTCGGATCGAGCCCCGCGACGGTTCCAGCATCACCAAGGGAGATCCGGAAACCATCATCTGGGCCCACCTCGGCGGGAACTTCGCCGAACGCATCCCATACACCGTTTCGGTCGATGATAAAGACTACGCCATCCAGCTCGTCCGGGAACGGATGAAAGTCCCGTTCGATGTCCAGCTCGACGAGTTCATCTTCGAGAAATACGCCGGAATCAGCACGGCCCGAAACTACCAAAGTAACATCACGAAGATCGAGGGCGACTCTGAAGAGGAAATCGAAATCAAAATGAACGAGCCCCTCCGTCATCGAGGCTACACCTTTTTCCAGGCGAGCTTCGGCCCCGCAAACGCTGGCCCCACCGAGGAACTCTATTCGGTTTTTGCCATCGTCAAAAACCCGTCCGATCACTGGCCGCTGTATAGCTTGATCGTCGTCGGAACGGGGCTTTTGACTCACCTGCTCCTCAAACTCTCCGAACACCTGAAGCGCAATACGAGAACAGCCTGACTCCACGCCTTGTCCTCGACCTCCCCTTCTCCACAAAACGCCTGAACCCCCAAAAAAGATCATGCGACTCCTCCTACTTATAACTCTCATCCTTCCGCTTTCCGCCAAAGCCGATTTTACCTACCAACCTTGGCCTGCGGATGCCGTCAAAACCTTCGCCAAGATCCCGGTCCTTTCCGAGGGCCGAATCAAGCCCATGAGCACCGTCGGCCACTTTTCCTTGTTGGCCATTAGTGGACGGACATCGCTCAAATTTGAGGCGGATGGAGAAAAGCACAAGATTTCGGCTACCGAATGGCTGATGGACGTCCTGTTCCGGCCTGAGGTCGCGAAGCAACAACCCGTCTTCCTTGTCGATGACTCCGCCGCCATCACGGCCATTGGCATCTCAGTCACCCGGAAAGGCGAGGGTGAGGGCGGAAAGAAAAAGCGCGACCGCTTTTCCTATCAAGAGCTTTTGCCCGGACGATCGAAGCTGGCCGAGCTGTCATCCACGTTTGCCCGGAAACAAAGCAACGACGAAACTCTCACACCACTCGAAGAGATCATCGTTTTTGTCGGCCGGAATGTGAACGCGTTTGAGCTGATGGCGTCATCGATGACTCCGGCTCATCCCGGCAAAATGGTCAACCCCGGCATTGTCGATCCCGGGATGCAGCGCATGGCTGGAACAATTCAGACCAGTGAACTCATCAAGCGGGTTCCCAACATTTCCATGGAGGAAATCCAACAGCGAATGCGCACCCCTCCCAACCTGTTGTCCGATGATGAACGCGTCGTCATGGATGCCCTCAAACTGCTCTATTTCTTCAATCTGAGCGCCAACACGCTACAAATGTTCCCTCTCGATGACCCTGCCATCGAAGAATGGGTTTCCCCCGGCGGCTTGGTCAAAATGGCTCTCGAAGAATCCGGCCAGAAAGAGTGGGCCATCGAACGGCTCCAGCGACTCGAAAAGCTGAGCGCCGCATCGGAAACACCCGCGGATTTCAACACGGCCTTGGAAACCTTCCGAGCCGAACTTCAGGCGGATGCCGATTCTCGCGGTGAGGCTGGGCGCATCGCGATGGAAGTGGCGATGTATAAGGAGGGTTTCCTCGATAACTCAAAGGCCTTCTTCATCTTCGCCTTCGTTCTGGCGGCCGCCAGTTGGTTGAGCCCGAAATCCGTGCTCGGCCGGGGTCTCACCGTCGGGGCCATGTATGCGGGCATCATCGGCTTCGTGTTGCTCATCATGGTCATGACCATGCGGGCATTGATCAGCGGATGGTGGCCTCTCACCAACCTCTATGACACGTTCCTTTTCATCAGCGCGACCGTCTTCCTCTTCGGCTTTTTCTTCGAACTCTTCAATCGAAACCGCATCGCCATTTCGGTGGCTATTTTCATCCCTGCCACTTTGCTCTTCCTGGCTGGTCAGTTCGTCAAACTCAACCCTGACGACACACTAGCGCCGCTTGTCGCGGTGCTGCGGAGCAATTTCTGGCTCTCAACCCATGTCACCACCATCACCATGGGGTATTCGGCCGGCCTACTTGCCGCTCTCGTCTCCCACTGTTGGCTGATCGGCCAGGCCTTCAATCTCAATACCAAGGATAAAAACGCCTATCGGGCCATCACGAGGATGACCTACGGAATCGTCCTTTTCTCCCTCCTCTTCTCTCTGGTGGGAACGGTGCTCGGAGGCATCTGGGCCAACTACAGCTGGGGACGGTTCTGGGGCTGGGATCCGAAAGAGAATGGCGCTCTCATGATTGTTCTTTGGACGCTCGTCATCCTCCACGCCCGCCTGGGAGGCTACATTCGCGACCTCGGAATCCACGCTTTCACCATCATCCTGGGAATGATCATCTCATTCTCTTGGTTCGGAGTGAACGCCATGGGTGTCGGCCTCCACAGCTACGGTTTCGCGGGTGGCATCATGCGCGCCCTCTACACCTTCTGGGGAATCGAGTGTCTGTTCCTCTTAATGGCGCTCTACATCAAGTTCCGCGACAAGCTCCCGCTGCCGCGTCAACTCTCCCCGGCATCCTGACCCGCCACGTCGCGTAGGCGTTGCACCACGGCCGCCACCGTCTCCGGTAGCGTTGACGTTCCGGCCGTGACGCCAACGGATTCCGAATCGGCGAACCACTCCGCTTGCAGGTCGTCCGGCCCTTCCACTTGGTAGGCCCGGCAGCCTCTTATTCGAGCCGTCTCGACCAGTTGCCGGGTGTTATTGCTATTCCATCCACCCACGGCAACCACGGTGTCGTTTTCCACACAGAGTTTCTCCAGTGCTCGCTGCCGGTCTTTGGTCGGCTGGCAAACCGTGTCGACGAATTTGACCTCCGCCGCCGGGTGCCGGGCCCGGATTCGTTCAACCAACACCTGCACTCGCGCGAGCGGTTGGGTTGTTTGAGAAACCACGCCGATCCGCGGTGAAAACGGAAGGCCGTCGACTTCCGCTTCCTCCAACAACACGATGGTCTCCGGATAATCCCTAGTGAGCCCGTTGACTTCCACATGTCCGGCTTTCCCGATCACCACGGGTGTGTAGCCCTCGTTGACCAACCGCTCCAAGGCCCGGTGAGCGCGATGCACCAGTGGGCAGGTCGTGTCCGTGACGGCATAACCCGCTTCGCGCCAACGCGCCTTGATACTCTCCGCGGCGCCGTGGGCGGTGATCACGACCGACGGCGTGGAGACCTCTCCGACGTCTTCCAACTCGCCCCGGCTCACACCCAACGCCTCCAGTCGTTCATCGACGACCGGATTGTGGACGAGTTGCCCGAGCACGGTTGCCCGCCCGGACTCGGCAAGTTCACCGGTGGCCTGGATGGCATCCCGGACGCCGAAGCACATCCCATAATGCTCTGCTAGATTCACTTTCATCCGTATTGGTTGGTTTGCTTGAAATTTCTAAACTTTGCAGCACAAAGCATAACGCGGCATCACTTTCGCCCAGGTCTTCTCATCCATCACCGCTCCCTCATTTCCCGTCCCGGTTCGCCTCCACGATTTGCCCCAGCACTTTCAGATAGGCATCGAACGCCTCCCGGCCAGCTTCGCTCAAGGCACACATCGTCACGGCGCGCCCCGTCATCTGCGCTTCCTTTCGCATGATCAAATACCCCGCACTTTCCAGCTTCCGAAGATGCGTGATCAGGTTCCCGTCGCTCATGCCGAGTTCCTGCTTGAGGTCCGGAAAACTCCACTCCGGTCGCGTGACCAGAAGCGTCATGATGGCCAGACGACCCGTCTCGTGAATCGTCCGGTCGAGCTTGTCGAAATCGATCATGACGCACCATGGTCGAGCCGGAAACGGGTGGTGAGACCGATGCTGATCCCATAAACCAAGTGGAAGAGCCCAAACGTGCCAGCCATCAACCAGGCTCCGAGTTGGGGAGAATCCTCGAGCCCCACCATCCTCCAATAGACCGACACGGCGAGACCAGCGATCACGAACACCCCACCCAGCGCTTTGATCGAAGCCGGCGCAAACCCGTGGGTCGCCAGCAAACCCAACCCATAGAAGAGGACCCAGCACAGCGCCGCCATCAGGTAGGAATGATGAACCACGAGTAGACTGATCAGTCCTCCGGCGAGCATGGGCGGAACCAGGGCCGCAAAGGCGTGGCGGAGATTGGCGGTCAGCAGCGGAGCGCCTCGGCGCCGGGCATCCCTCCACAGCAGCACCCCGTTGAACAAGTCGACCGCCAGATAGACGCCCGCCCAAACCATCCAGAAGGCGAGCGGCGTCACCCCTTCACCGGCTGGTCCAAGGGCAAGCGAGAGACCCGTGGGAATCGCCACCGCTGCGGCAAAAAGGGCGGTGGGCGCCGAAATGGCCCGGTAGACAGTCGCGCGCTCCATGAGATTGCGGATGACGCGCAAATTTTCGGCGGCTTCTTCAGGCCCGGTCATGCCGATACTTTGTGAAGCAAAGCTAGTGCGTGCAAGGAAAACTTTGCGTCACAAAGCAAATCCCTCAGATCACACGGTCGTTCCCACCGTCCACCGGCACCTGCGCCCCCGTCGTCCGCGCAAACAACGGCCCAGCCATCGCCGAAACCATCGCCCCCACCTCGCGCGACTTGATCTCCGTCCGCATCAAATTTCGCCGCTTGTATTCCTCCACCGTCAAACTATAGCGCTCCGCCGAACGCGCCAGCTTCTCAGGCGTCCAAAGCTTGGTGTCAAAGACCGCGTCGGGATGCACGATGTTGCAGCGCACTCCGTCCGCTCCCAGTTCGAGAGCGGCCACGCGGCAAAGCTGCGTCAAACCGGCCTTCGCACACGAATAACTCGCCGCTCCCGGCCCCGGCGCCGCCACGTTTCGCGAGCCCACGATCACCACCGCGCCGTCGATCCCCCGTTTCAAATACGGGATCGTGTATTTCAACATCTTCTGGTGACTCGTGAGATTCACCGCCATCGACTTCTCCCAGTTCTCGGCGTCGAGATCCTCGAGGTATTGGCCCGCAGTGAAAATCCCGGCGTTGCTCACCAGAATGTCTAAACCGCCGAATTCCCGGACCGTTCCCGCAATCGCCTCCTGCACCGCGTCGTCCTGAGTCAAATTCACCACCACACCGCGCCCACCAATCGAGGCCATCACCTCTTCGATCTCGGGATTCAAATCCAAACCCACGATCGCTGCCCCGTCCTCCGCCAATGCCTCGGCACAGGCAAAGCCGATTCCCGCCGCGGCCCCGGAAACGATCGCCACCTTCCCCTGATGAACCGTAGCCTTTCCACCTTTGCGCAGCTTCGCCTGTTCCAGCTCCCAATACTCGATGTCGAAAATCGCCTCCTCACTCAGGGCTTCCCAGCCCCCCGTGGCTTCCGCCCACTGCACCGTGCGCCAGGTCGTTTCCGCAATGTCACGAACCACCTCCGCCTCACGCTTCGTGTTCCCAAACGCCACCACGCCCCGTCCTTTCCAAACGGCAAATCTCGGCGCGGGATCCAGCATCGTCTGTCCGGTCTGATGACGCTGAAAATAGGCCTCGTAATCCCGCTCAAAACCCGTCAGTTCCTCTTGCCAGCCGCTGCCGCTCAGCACCGCCGGGATGCGCTTGGTCCGGATGCTGTGATCCGGAGTGACCGGCCCCCTTGTCGCGATGGCTCCGATATCGGTTCGCCCCGCATAGCCCGCAGCCTCCTCGGAAGCATCCAGAACCGCGATCTGCGCCCGTCCACGAAGCCTCGACACCGCCTGCCTCAACGCCGCAAGTTCGAGCAGATCCTCTTCCGCCTTCCCTTGCGCGAAGACCGAAGCCCCGCCGGCCTCCGCCGTCAAAAAATCCTCCGCCGCGCTGACGTAGCGGATCATCCTCTCGTAACTCTCGCGCGCGTCGTCGTGGAACGTGAAAATGCCGTGCTTCAACAGAATGATGCATTCGATCCCATCAGCCGCCAAATCCCTACCCCGGATCGCTTCCGCCACCTGCCGGGCCAGATCGAAACCCGGCATCACGTAGGGCAACACCATCACTCCCTCGCCTAAGGCCCGCCGCACCCGCTCCTCGCCCCCCGGCGCATTGGTGAGGGCGAGAATGGCGTTGGCATGCGTGTGGTCAACATATTTAAACGGGATCACCGCGTGCAAAATCGCCTCGATCGAGGGGTTAGGCGCCCCGGGATCCAGCATCGCCACCCGCTGCTCCTTGACCATCTCCGGATCCCCGAGCCGATCCATCTCCGCCATCCGGAGCAACGCCGCCATCCTCACTGCCGGAAAGCCTTCCGCCTCGATGGTCGCCAAATCCCAGCCACTTCCCTTCACGAACAGCACGTCCGTCGAGTCCCCGTAAAAATCGGCGACCGTCGACTTCACCGAGGTGTTTCCTCCACCATGCAAGACAAGCTCCGGGTCGGCCCCCAACAGGCGGGACGTGTAGACGCGCAAACCGAGATCCCCCTCGAACCGGGAGGCCTCCTGATCGGACCATCGGGATTCCATCTCGCACTCTTGAACGCCCCGGCCAGACTGGCCACCGGAAATTCGAGCCCCCCTTAACAGGAATGGCCCTCGGTTAAGCTGTTTGGTCGACAACCTCTGTTGGGTGTAGCCGGATTCGTGAGAATGGGAGCGGCGTGGACATAGGCTGCCAAAGACAGAGCATCGCGTCCAATTTTGTGCGCCCATCTTTCTTCCCTACGTAGCGGAATTCGTGAGAATTTCGAATTTTGTGCTCGGAAGGGTTAGCCCGGACGAAGTTCTCACGAACTCCGCTACGCCGGAAAACCGAAGCAGAAGGATGGATCGTAGCCGGATTCCTAAGAAGGGAAGCGGCGCGGACATCGGCTGCCGAAGGCAGAGCGAAGCATCCAATTCGGACCTTCCTTCTCCCGCGTCACCCCCAGCCCCCTGAAGTGCCAGCACTTCAGCTACTCACGAAGCAGGGGCCAGGGATCACGCAGTGCCACTTCGTCCTACGGAAGACGAAGCAGCCAATTAATTGAGTGCCATTCCCCTTAATTCAGGGTTTGTGATCCGAGTGGCAGGCCTTGCAGTTGGACGCCTTTTTCAGCGCCGAAATCGCCGCCTCCGAGCGGTCACCTCCACCCACCGCATTCGTCGCAGCGATCAGCGCCCCGATCTTCTCGGTGTAAGCCGCCTGATCCCCCATCGGAGCCTTCGTCCCCTCCAAGGTGCCGACCAATGCCACGAATCCCGCCGTTTCTTCCTCCGAAGCCGTCCCAGCGATGACGGCTTTCAGGGTCGACGTCTTCCCCTTCATTCCCTCTTTCATCACCTTGGAGATGACCTCGTCATGCTCGTCGGCCAGGGCGAACCCGGCGACACCAAATGCAACCAATGCAGTAAGAATGCTACGATTCATGCGCGCTCTTTTACGGGTTGGGCAGCTCCTTGACAAGCGACATCTTCGCAGCCTTTACTTGCTCTGTCTTTAAGGTCTGCTAATAATTCAGGGATTCAGACCACGGCAGCCGCGCCACGCATCATGTCTCCCGCCGAAATCACCGCTCTCGCCAACCAAGGAACCTTGATCGACCAATGGTGGGTCTGCCAAAAGGAGGAACGCCTGCCCGGCACCTGGTCCCTCGAATCCCTGCGTGCGGACTACGAGCAGGCAAACCCCGGCGTCCTTGTCATGCCCATCCAAGCCGCCTCCTCACATAGCGCCCGCTGGCTCCCTCTCAGCGAGGTCCTCACGAGCATGAACGCGGAGAATGAAGCGCCCGCCCCCGTGGAAAACCGATCTCCACCTTCAGAAGTGGCATCCGATCCCGAAGTCACGACAGAGCTGGCGCCGTCCTCGCCCCCACCTCCGTCCCCGGTCGATGCCCCCCGCTCTCCGGTTCGTCCGCTCTTCATCCTCGTCTCGCTTCTGGCCCTCGCCGGGGGCGGGGTCTACCTGGCATGGCCGTGGCTCAACCAAGCCCTCTCACCGGCCAGTGCTCCCTCCCCGGTGGCGGCCACCTCGCCGAGCCCGGAACCCAATGCGCTCGAAACAACGCTGCCCATCGCCGGGCCGGCTCCCGAACCACCAGCGCCAGCACAAGCACCAACGACCTCCGGCCCGGCCTCGCCCGCCGAATCCCCAGTCCCGATCGCTGCGCCAGAACCCAATAGAAGTCCCACCCCTCCTCCCACCCTTCTCCAAGCCCGGAACGAAGTCGCCGCCATCCTGCAAATCCCCGAGCCAGAGCTGGATGACCTCCAGGCCCCGCCAAATGCCGCGCATCCCACCTTGGACCTGATCGAACGCCTGTCCGTCCTCATCGGCTACGTCCATTACCACTGGCACCTCCGCGGTGCCCCTCACCCCGTGCTCATGCGAATCGATCCGCACTACGCCGCCTCGGAAGCTTTTCTCTGGGAACTCGTCGACTATTTCGAACAATGCGGCGCCGCCGCGGATTCCATCCTGATCGAGTCTCTCCGCGACGAAAAGCGGATCTGGGACGAGCAGTATCTGGATTTCCTGAGCCTCCACACCCAAACTCACGACCAGGGATCCGCCAAAGACGATTTCCCCGCCAATCCCGCCGCCTTCGAAAAAACCCTCGCCTCCCTCAATCAAAACGTCGCTTACCAAGAACGGCTCCATCAGCGACTCGATGACCTAGAGCGCGTCAACGCGAAACGCGTCGCGCACCTCATCGACGCCTACCCGGACGGAGCCGAAATGGTCGATGCCTTGAGCGCCGACGCGATCGCAGCTCGCCTCGAGAGTGAACACTTCCAACGCTGGAAAGAGGAACACTTTCTGACCGCCTCCTCCACACCACCGACCGAACCCTCGACCCATCCGGATGAAAACCCGTGACGCCCATTCCCTCCTCTTCATCGCCTGCGGCCTGGTCCTCCTGGCCGGCGTGACCGGGTGTGCCACCGCCCCCACTCAAACCGGGCTCGCCTCCTACTACACCGTCAAGACCAACCACGGTAGGCAGACAGCCAGTGGCGAACGATTCCGCCCAAAGGCCATGACCGCCGCTCACCGCACCCTCCCCTTCGATACCCGCGTGAAGGTCACCAACCTCCGAAACGGCAAATCCGTCAAAGTCCGCATCAACGATCGTGGCCCTTATGTCGAGGGCCGAATCATCGATTTGACGAAAGCCGCCGCTCGCCGCCTCGACATGCTCGATGCCGGCGTCGTCCCGGTAAAAGTCGAAGTCCTCGACTGAGAGCTCCGCGCCCGCCGCTGAAAGCGCACGGCGGAATGACTCCCCAGCTCTCCTGGGCCTCCGTGGACCCAGGCGACGGCGCTCATCCCCAAAAAACACCTCCCCCTTCGGCAGACTCGCGAACCAATCGCTCACCGTTTGCCAAGCCGCTGGCAAAAAGATCGAGGGGAACATTGCAAAAATTTTAAATTATAGTAATTATGGTCAATCGTGAAGCTTGCCATCCGCATCGCTGTCCTCGCTTGTCTCTCCGGTTGCCTCCTCACCCTCACCGCGGCTTCCCTCCGCTCACGGCCGCTTCCTCTCTCCTTCCAATCTTCCCCAGCATCACCCCCCTCCTCATCCACCGACAGCTCTCCCCAATCCCTCCCTTCCCCCTCCGCCGCCGCCCAACGCCTCAATTCCCTCCGCCAGGCTCGCGCCCTCCCCTCGTTCGAAACCGATCCCGATCTCGCGGCCTTCCTCGACGAGTTCCCCGTCGATCAATTCGTGGCGCAGGTCGATCTCCCTCTGCTCTTCGACCAGATTGAAGGTCGCTTCCCCCAGGTCCACGAAATCGCCGCAAAACAAGTCTTCGGCGCCTCGCAGCGTCAGATCCTCGAAGATCTCGAGAATTGGCCTGCGCTCGAGCACCCGAACCTGACGCATCTGGCCGCCCAGTTCTACCACCCGAAGCGCCACCGGGAGCGGCTCGGTTGCGTCGTGGTCCTGGTCCGCAAACTCCAGCCGCTGCAACTGCCCGTCTCGAGCCTCGAAAGCGGTGAATTCTTTGACCAATGCCGCCGCTGCGACCGCGGCCACGGTCTGGCTCTCCGGCAGTTGAACCAAAATACCCTCATCATCCGCTGCCCGCACTGTCGCCAGCCTTACAACCTCATCGCGGTCGACTCGAAGGGCCTCTGGCGCCGCGCCAACCACTTCCTTATCGGATTCGATGAGATCGACCCGGGCGAGAACCTCGACCCTGAGAAGCGCGTCCTCCATCTCTGGCGCCAGGTCACCCAAATTTGCCGCTACCGCCGCGACACGGAGCGAATCGGTGGGGCCGACTCCTGGGAGTTCCCGAGTCAAACCGCGCTTCATGGCAGTGGCGATTGCGAGGATTCGTCCCTGCTCCTGGCTGACCTCCTCATTGCGAACGGTTTCGACGCCCGCGTCGTTCTCGGCCGTCACCAGGGCGAAGGACACGCGTGGTGCGTGGTGCGCATCGGGAAACGGGTCTTCCTACTGGAATCGACCAATCCCCATGCGGCCAAGGCCAGGCTCCTGCCACACTTGGAGGACGTGGCGCTGGAGTACGAACCAGCCTACATGTTCGACCGCGAACACCTTTACTTCAAAGACTTCGAAGGCTGGACCTCCAACTACTGGTCATCGAAAGTCTGGACCGCGGTCCGCTACGGAGAAGACGCGCCCAACACCTCGAATCTCGCGAAGCTCGAGACCGAAGCCCAGGAATCCCTCTAACAGTCTGTTTAAAAACTCTGTGCCGTGCCTTCGATCCTTTTGATCCAGGCGACCAGTTGCCAGATCTGCTCCGCTTTCAGCACCTCGGCGTAGCCGTTCATTGGCGTTCCGTCCAATCCCGTCGCAATCGCTCGATAGAGGTCGGTGGGTTGATTCCCACTCTTGTGGTGCGCGGCGGCGAGCACGGCCGGTTTGATGGCGTGGCCCCAGGTATCCGCCAAGCCTTGCGATCCAGGTCCATCGCCGAATCCTTCCGCACCGTGACAGGCGGCACACATCTGGGCGAACAGCGCCTTCCCTGACTGAACCCGTTCGCTGTCAGCGTCCAAACCAGCGAACCACTGAGGCACCTCCGGAATCTCGATCGGCGCGGCGTAATACTCCTCCGCGCTCCATCGCCGCGAAAGGTTCTGCACGTAGGCCATCACGGCCTCGAGATCCGCTTCCGGCAAGCTTTGAAACGAGGGCATCGCCGTCCCTGAAACTCCCCGGAGCAGGGTCCGGCGAAGGTCCTCATCGGTCGGCAGTTTTCCCCGGGGCGTGGACCGGAACTTGAAAACTCCGGAGCGCAGATCCCGGGGAGGATCGGTCAACCCCTCCGCCCATGGCCCATTCCCACGCCCTGTCCGCCCGTGGCAAGGGACGCACTGCTTCTGGAAAAGATAGCGCCCCTGCAGATACAGACGCATGTCCTCGCGTCGCTCGCGAGTCGCCTCCATCTGCGCCGCCGCCGCCTTTTCCTCGCCCTCTTCGGTCGGGGTTTCAGCCCTCACACCGCCGCCTAGAACGACCATGAGCGCCACCAAAACCCACCGGGATCGGCTCCAGGAAATCATCCCGCCATTCTGCAACAGCGGGAGATCGATCACTGGTCGGAATTTGGTCAATTCATCGCACCAAATGCGATGTCGCAGCAGCAATCCCGGTAGCCGCAGCCGCCGGGCGCTCAGTGATTGTGCCGCGGTACGGTGTCGCAAACGCTTCGAAACGCGCAGGCGAAATCCAGACAGCCGCCGGTGGCCAGCTGGCCGACATGATCCCGGTAGATCTTCTGCCACGGAGTCACCGGAGTGGGCGGCGCTTCCCAGGCCGAGACGTCGCGCTTGGCCCATTCCGGCTCGGGGACGAGCGCATCCACCCGCCGAGCCTGGAGGTCGATGCGAACCCGGTCACCGGTTCGCAGCCGGGCTAATCCCCCACCGGCGTAGGCCTCGGGCGAAGCGTTCAGAATCGAAGGGCTGGCCGCGGTGCCACTCTGCCGGCCATCGCCCATGGTGGGAAGGTCATCGATCCCCTCCCGGATCAGGGCGTCGGGAGGTTGCATGTTGACAACCTCACCAGCACCAGGAAAACCCAGAACGCCGGTGCCGCGAATGACGAGAATCGTTCGATCATCGATCCCCAAAGCCGGGTCGTTGATCCGCGCGTGGTAATCCTCGGGGCCGTCGAACACCGCCGCCCGGCACTCGAATTGATGTTCTTTCCCCGGCTCGCTCAAGTAGCGCCTCCGGAAGCTGTCGCTGATCACGCTCGTTTTGATCAGCGCGGCATCGAACAGGTTCCCCCGCAGCACCAGGAACCCGGCTCGCTCGCGCAGGGGAGCGTCCACGGTCCAAATGACTCGGCCATCGGGCGACGCAGCCTCGGCCACGTTATTGGCCATGCTCTTGCCCGTCACCGTCAGAGCCCCTCCGTCCAACATCCCGTGCCGAAGCAGTTCCCGCATCACCACCGGCACCCCGCCGGCCCTTTGAAAATCCTCGCCGAGATGGACGCCAGCCGGTTGAAGATTCACCAGCAGCGGCAGCTCGTAGCCTTCGCTCTCCCAGTCCTGCAGATTCAGCTCCACGCCGGCGTGACGCGCGATCGCCGCCAGGTGCGGCGGACAGTTCGTGCTCCCGCCGAGAGCCGTGTTGACCCGGATCGCATTCGTCAGCGCCGCCCGGGTGAGGACCCGCGAGGGCCGGAGATCTTCCCGCACCATCTCGACGATGCGCCGCCCCGCCGCGTAAGCCATTTGACCCCGCTCACGGTACACGGCGGGAATCGCTGCCGTGCCCGGGAGCGCCATACCCATCGCCTCGGCTAGGCAGTTCATGGACAGCGCCGTCCCCATCACGTTGCAGTGCCCCGCACTTGGCGCCGAGCCGGCCAGCAGATTCATGAAGGCCTCATCGTCGATGTCGCCCGCCGCCCGGCGCTTCCGGGCCTCCCAGATGATGGTCCCCGACCCCGCGCGCTCGCCATCGAGGAAGCTGTTGAGCATCGGCCCGCCATTGAAGATCAGCGACGGCAAATCGGTCGTCGCCGCTGCCATCAGCGAGGCCGGCGTCGTCTTGTCGCACCCGGTCGTGAAAACCACCCCGTCCAGCGGATAGGCATGCAGAATTTCGACCAGCCCCAGGTAGGCCAGGTTACGATCCAGAGCAGCCGTGGGCCGGCGCACGGATTCCTGGAGCGGGTGCATCGGAAAAACCATCGGGATCCCGCCCGCCTCGCGGATTCCATCCTGAAGCCGCGTGACCGTCTGCCCGTGAATCCGGTTGCACGGAGCCAGATCGTTCGCCGACTGCGCGATGCCCACAATGGGCCGGCCGCTCTGAAGTTCCCCGGGCGTCAGCCCATAGTTCAGGAAGCGCTCCAGGTAGAGTGCCGTCATTCCCGGATTGTCCGGGTCGTTCCACCACGCCTCGGATCGCAGTCGTCGTCCGCTCATTCGTTCACCTCCAAGCCCGGCACCGGAACCGAGATCACTTTCGGATGCAAGAACTCGCGCAACCCCTCGTGCCCACCTTCCGCTCCCAACCCACTCATTTTGACCCCGCCGAAGGGAATCTCCGCCTTCAACGGCCGCCACTCGTTCACCCCCACGATTCCCACCTCCAACGCCGAGGCCACAGCCCGCGCTCGCGAAAGATCGGTCCCGTAGACATAACCCGCCAGCCCATAAGGCGTCGCGTTTGCCCTTTGCACCGCCTCCGCCGTGTCCTCGTAGCTGAGCACCGAAATCACCGGTCCAAACACCTCCTCACAGGTCAGCGGGACGTCGTCCGGAACGTTCCGAAGCAGCAGCGCCGGATGGAAGCTCGCTCCCTCCGCAGGCGGTGCCTCCTCGTAGCTCCGATTCTCCGCCACGACTTCGGCCCCCGCCGTCACCGCCCCGTCCACGAACCTGCTCACGCGCTCACAGGCCTCCCGGTGAATCAGCGGACCGGCATCCACCCCCGGTGTCAAACCATCTCCGATCCGCACCTCGGCCAGCCTCGCAGCCACGAGGTCAAGGAAGGCCTCCTCGCACCGCCGCGGCACGAACACCCGATTGGCCGTCACGCAAACCTGCCCGCTGCAGAGCAGCTTCAGCTTCAGCAATTGCATCGCGGTAGCTTCCAAATCCGCGTCGTCCAACACGATGAAGGGCGCATTTCCACCCAGCTCGAGCGTCACACGCTGCAGATGCTTCACCCCAGCCGCATACACCGCCTGCCCCGTCCGGGTCGAACCCGTGACGCTCACCACCGCCACCCGGGCGTCGCTCGAAAACGCCTCCCCGGCCACGGGACCTTCGGCGGGCAGGATCTGCACCACGCCGTCGGGCACACCGCATCGCTTCAGCAGCGGCCCCATCGCCAACGCCACCAGCGGCGTCAGCTCCGACGGTTTCCAAACCGCCGTACAACCCGCCGCCAACGCCGCCGCCGCCTTCTTCGCCCCCTGCGCCAGGGGAAAGTTCCAGGGCGTGATCAAACCCGCCACCCCCAACGGCACCGGTTCGATCAAGAACTCCCGTCCCGCTTCGGGGTGCGGCATGCGTTCCCCACCCAAACGCCGGGCCTCTTCGCCAAACCATTCGAAAAAGCTCGCCGCGTAATCGACCTCCCCCTTCGCCTGGGCGAGCGGTTTGCCCTGCTCCAGCGTCAGTAGCGCCGCCAGGGTCTCGCGATGCGTTCCGAGGGCCCCGGCCACTCGCTTCAGGATCCCGCCTCGCTCCGAAGCCGATGTCCTTTTCCAGCGCTCGAAGGCTTCCGCCGCACCATCGATCGCCCGGCTGAAGAGCTCCCTTTGCGCCAGTTGCGCGTCCACGAGAACCTCACCCGTGGCCGGATTCGTCACCCGGAGAGGCGCGGCGCCATCCACCCACTCACCACCGATCCAGGGCCGCGGCACCGTTTCCAATGCCCCCAGCAGCGCCGCGACGTCCGACCGCTCCTCCACCTTTGCGTTCAAATCGTTCATCTCCCCAGTGCCTTCCGATAGATTGCCTCCGCCTCGGCCTCGGTCACCGACTGCGGATTCGGATTCATCAGTCGATCGATGGCGCAGGCTTCCCGCGCCAGTTCCGGCAAATCCGCCTCGTCCACGTCGTAGCTTCTCAGTTTCTCCTGAATCCCAATGCGTTCCGCCAACTGATCCAAGCGCTCCACAAACGCCGCGCCCCCGGACACCTCCCATCCCATCGCTTCCGCCAAATCGCGAAACTCCACCTCGCACGCCGGCAAGTTATGCGCCATCACCGACGCAAACAAACCGCCTGTCACCACGCCGTGCGGAATGTGATACCGGCCGCCCAACGGAAGCGCCAGCGCATGAACCGCGCAGCACGAAGAATTCGCGAACGACATCCCGGCCAAATGCGATCCCAGGGCCATCCCATCCCTCGCTTCCGTGTCCTCCGGGCGGTCCACCACCCGTTCCAGGTGCGCCGCGACCGCTGCGCAGGCTTTCGGTGCCAACCCCTTCGCCAGTGGCGTCGCCACCGTCGCGATGTAGGCTTCCACCCCGTGCACCAAGGCGTCGATTCCCGCCGCCGCTGTAGGCCCCTTCGGCAGCGTGTCGGTCAAGGAGGGATCCACGATCGCTTCATCCGGAACGATCGCCGGATCCGCCACCCCCACCTTGATCCCACTCTCCGAACGCGTCAGGATCGCCACCCCAGTGGCTTCCGACCCTGTTCCGGAGGTCGTCGGAATCATCACCGTCGGCAATCCGCGCGCCCCGACCTGGTTCATGCCGAAGAGCGACTCCACGTCCCGCCCGCTCGATAAGACCACGGCCACCAACTTCGCCACGT
>CAZCRA010000007.1:0-60093 GCA_964500945.1 uncultured Verrucomicrobiales bacterium
TCACCGGGTTCCATGCGTCGAAACGATTGAAGAAGCAAAGACCAGGTTTTGGAAGAGGGCAAGGGGTTGTTTTGGACGCTACGTCCCCCCTTGCCCTGAGTCGGTCTCGAGGCGGAGTGGGTTTAGCCCTCGACGGCGCCTTCGACCCCGCCAGTGAACTTCTTGTCTTCAGCGGAATGGCCGGTGATGACTTCGGCTTTGTAGCCTCCCTTCGAGCGGTAGTAGAAAATGAGGGCCAGGTAAGCGGCAAGCATGATGAAGGGGAAGATGGTCACCTTCGCCAGCGCTCCCTGTTTGGCTTCCTTGGTCAACTCCGAGATCTCCGCTTGCTCGTCCTCAGGCAGTTTGGCGAGTTTGTCGGGGGAAATGGCGTTGTATTCTCCCAGCACCCAGGACTTGGTGTCGGAGATCTCGGCGTAGGAGCCCTCTTTCATCTCTTCGATGGCCGCACGGGCGGAGTTTTCCTGCATGCTGCCGATGATGGGTGAACCGAGAACGCCGACCGTGAGCATGCCGATTCCGGCGATCGCGTTCAGCGTCAGCGCTCCCCCCTTGGGGCACTGTTCCGAGACGACCCCGAGCATGGTTGGCCAGAAGTAGGTCTTGCCGAAACCGTAGAGGGTGGCGGCGGCAAAGATCACCAGCATGCCTGCGGCAGAAGACAGCCAGAACAAACCGACGATCGCGATGGCGGCCGCGGTGGCGAGGAGGCCGAGAGGCGAGAGCACGTGGACGACGGGGCCGGCGAAGAACCGGAGGACCATCATGATCAGCGAGGTGTAGATGAGGACCCAGAGTGGGTTCCAACCAGCCGCCATCATCGGTTCTTCCATGATCCCGGTGATGGCTCCGTCGGTGCCCAGTTCGGTGATGGCCAGCGGCATCATGATCAGGCAGAGCAGGATCAGGATGGGCTGACCCAGGGAGCGGCAGTAGAAACCGTATCCGCCGACGCTCGCGACAATGAGCAGAATCGCGACCCAAAGCGGCCAGGAGAACACGTCACCGATTTGGAGGAAGATGAGGCCAAAGGCAATCAGGGCGCCGAAAACGCCGAACTCGGCCAGCATTTCCCGGTAAGTCGTGCCACTTGCGACCCGCTCGTTGACCGGGAACGTCGCTTTGATGAGCATGACGAGATAGACGACGGCGGGGAGGGCGATGAGGTAGATGAGGATGCGCCAGTCCTCAGAAGCGGCGTCGGCGAAGAGGATGGTGAGGATCCCGCCAAGGACGAGGCCGCCGGGCCAACCGGCGTGGAGGATGTTGAGCCACTTGGTTTTTTCCTTGTTGAACATCGTGGCGACGACCGGGTTGATGAACGCCTCGACGGTTCCGTTCCCCAGTGCGCAGACGACGGAGCCGGCGTAGAGGAATTTGTAGGCGAGCGCCCGGGCGGCTTCCAATTCCTCGCCTTGGAGGCCCTCTTTCTTTACGATGGCATAGGCCGTGAGTGCGAGGATGACGTAGCCGGCGTAGCAGACGAAGCTGAAGATCATCGCGAAGCGATAGCCGATCCTGTCGATGACCAAGCTGAAGAGGATGATGCTGATGGCGAAGGGCCAGATGCCCGCTCCGAACAGCTGACCGGCCTGAACCGGGTCGAGGCCGAAATCCGCGGGCCAGAGATCCGGGATGTTGACCATGAATGCCCGGGTGATGAAGGCAAAGGAGGTGGTGACCAGTGCGATGAAGCAGCCCCAAAACAGGGCCATGGAGGGTTTTTCGGCAGAAGCGTTCATGGTGATGGCTTAAATTCCGGGCAGTCCGAAAACGGTCTCCCGTTAAAGGAAGCGCATCTCTTAACCCCACCGAGATGGGTGGACAAGCCCAAAAGTGGCGGGGAATTCAGGGGCGGATTTTGGTTCGACAGCGATCGGTGAGCGATCGAGGATGGTGCCATGGAGACCTTTCACGTCGTTCCCGAAGCGCTTCACAACGATCTGGTCCATCGCGCTTACCGGGCGCGGGGCTATGACGAAACGGAGGCTCAATCGGCGGTTCGCCTATGCGCGGAAGCTACCCGGCACGGGAACCGGACGCACAACGCCCTGAAGGCGCTGCACCTGGATGACCTCTTCGGCACAGGGATCGGGGCTTGGCGGCCAGGAGCGCGCATCGAGGTGAAGCCCACGCGATTCAAGGCCTGCCAGGTCTGGGACGGGAACCGGAAGCTGGGTCAGGCGATCGCCTATGAGGCCTTCGAAACCTGCATCAACCTGGCCGACGAATTCGGGGTCGGTGCGGTGGCTGTGGACAACGCCACACACTATCTCTGGGGCGGCGGATACGCCATCGACGTGGCCAAGCGGGGTTACATCGCCTACACGAACTGCACGGCGGCGCTGGCCGAGGTCGTGCCCTTTGGCGGCAAGTTTCCTACGCTCGGCACGAACCCCCATACCTGGGGCTTCCCGACCGTCGAGGCCGTGGGCTACCCGATCGTTCTGGATTGGGCCACTTCGACCATCGCGATGGGCCGGGTCCAGCAACTGAAGCGGGAGGGCGGAACCCTTCCCCCTGATGCAGCGGTGGATGCCGAGGGCCGGGACACGCAGGATCCGGACGCGGTGTTTGCGCTGAAGAGTTTCGGCCGTCACAAGGGCTACGGCATGGCCTTACTCAACGAATTGTTCGGTGGGATCATCGGTGGATCTTTGCCCACCCTGCGGAGCCGGGCCGGTGCGCCGGAAGGGGAGAAGACGGTGCCCGCCTTCTATTTCCAAGTCATTCACCCGGACGCGATCGGCTCGGGACACTACGCCGGCGGGCGAACCGTGGGAGAGAATCTGGCGGCCGTGATTCGCGACATCCTCGGGCATGGCAACGAGAACTGTCTCCTGCCCGGACAGCCGGAAGCTCAGGCGGCGGAGCGTTCGCGCCGGGCTGGCGGGTTGCTGTTCAGCGAGAAGGAGGTTACCGAATTTCAGGATCTGGCGCGCAAGTGCGGCGACGACCCGGTGAGTTGGGCGCCCAGCCAGTTTCCGGTCTGGAGCGAAGGATGAGCGCGTTTTTGGAGAATCTTTTCGGATTGCAGGACCAAACCGCCGTCGTGATCGGCGGGACGGGCACTCTTTGTGGCGTGATGGCGCAAGGCTTGGCCGAGGCTGGCGCCGAAGTCGTCATCGCGGGGCGCAGCCAGGAGAAAGGCGAGGCCCGGGTGGCAGCCATCGAGGAGGCGGGTGGTCGAGCCTACTTCCAGGCGGTCGACGTCGCCGGAAGGGAGTCGCTGGAGGTTCTCCGAAACGTGGTGCAGAACCGGTCGGGCTCCATCGACATCCTGATCAATGGAGCCGGGGTGAATTCGCCGACGCCCTTTTTGGAGGTTGGCGACGACGAATTCGAGCAGATCCTCCAGGTCAACCTCGCCGCCGTCTTCCGGGCTTGTCAGATCTTTGGCGGGGCGATGCTCGGACAGGAGAGAGGCGGATCGATCATCAACGTCGGTTCGATTTCCGGGCTGGGACCGCTCTCGCGCGTCTTCACCTATTCCCTAAGCAAAGCTGCGGTGCACAATCTCAGCCGAAATCTGGCACGGGAGTGGGGCGAGCGCGGCATTCGAGTGAACACGCTCGTTCCCGGCTTCTTCCCGGCGGAGCAAAACCGCAAAGTGCTCACCGAGGACCGGGTCGCGCAGATCATGGGGCACACCCCGATGAAGCGGTTTGGCGAAGCCTCCGAACTGGTGGGGGCGACCCTACTGCTGGCTGGACCCGCCGGTTCCTTCATCACGGGGCACGAGATGATCGTGGACGGCGGTTTTTCGGCGATGACGATCTGAGGAGATGGTAGAGGCTATCTCGACGGCCTGCAGGTAAGCAAGGGACGGATCTGTCTCGCCTCGGGTGGGACCTGCCGATTCGGTTTCACGCATCCGGGACCGGAGTCGCAGTTCGCGGTCCGAGCCGTCCGGTGAGGAGTGGCTGTGTGTAGAGTGGCTTCAATAATTCTATTTGAGCGAGGAAAAACGTGCTAGCTGTGGCATCTATTTTGCAGACAGATCCCCATGGAGTGGAGTGGCGAGAAGGATCGTGGTGACTGGGGCAGGCAGAGTGGATGCAAATTTTTCGATATTTTTGCAATTTTTCGCGAGCGTAATGCGCAAACCTGAGTTAATTATGAGTTTTATAAGCTAGAAGTAATACTAGACTCAGGAGGAAGGGCTTGGAATCAGTCGACGTCAGCCGGTCTTTTGCATCGGCCGTAACGCAAAGTGCCATTGGGCAAGAAAAGTGGATTGCCGCAAACTCCACACTTGCTGCAAATTCTCTCCTGCGTTCGATGGCCTGTCAATCAGGCGCCTTGCTCGAAGCCCGGACGGGGCGGGGGCTTCGCTCATCGGGATGCCGCATCGGATGGGGCTATCGGCCGAGCGGGCAGTGGGCGCAGCGCGCCGGGAAGAGCCGATTCCGGCTTTTTGAAGACGCCTTCGTTCGGTCCTTGCGCCCTGGCAAAGGACGGGGTGCGGTGTTCGGCGTGGTTTGCGACCGGGAGGGGATGTATTACGATCCGGCCGGGCGGAGCGAATTGCACGGCATGCTGAATCGGGCCGCCCTATCCGCTGAAGGGGGATCGAGCCGGGTGACCGGGACGTTGGAACGCTTCTTGGCGCTGGGGGTTTCGAAATACAACTGGTTTCCGGGGGAGTATGACGATGCCGCTCTGGACGAAGCGATGCCTGAGGAGGGGGTGCTGGTGGTCGACCAGACACGGGGAGATGTGTCGCTCACGAGTTGCGGCATTGGGCCGGGAGATTTTGAAGGGATGCTTCGAGCGGCCCTTGAGGAGAACATCGGGGAGCCGGTGTATGTGCGGACGCACCCTGACCGTATCCACCGAGGCAAGCTGAGCTGTCTGCCGGAGTCTTGCCTGCATTGGCCTCGCGTGCGAGTGGTGGGTCCTGATCTGTCGCCGGCCCAGGTGCTTTCACGCGTCCGGAAGGTCTACGTGATGGGCTCGTTGCTGGGTCTGGAAGCCATCCTTCGCGGCAAGCAGGTCATCCACTTTGGCAAAGCCTTTTACGGGGGCTGGGGACTTACCGAGGACCGCCGGGAGGACTTGTGCCCTCGAGCCGGGAAGCTGACCAGGGAACGGCTTTTCGAGACGGCTTACCTGGATTATTGTCGTTGGTTCGATCCGGCAACGGGAGCTGAAACCCAGCTGGAGCGCATTCTGGATCATCTCGAGCGACAGAAGCGCCTTTTTGCCGAGAATGCCGCGATCTGGGCGGCGGATGGATTCTCGGCCTGGAAGCGCGGTTTCGTGAGCGATTTCGTGCGATCGCCGGCGGGAACGATCTCGTGGGACGGAAAGGCTCCCGGGGCCCGGCCGCTCAAGTGGGGCACCTGCCGGGCTGTTGGAGATAACGAGGGATGGCGCGTGGAAGACGGGTTTCTGCGCTCCATCGGGCTGGGAGCGGAATTCCGCCGGCCTTTATCCCTGGTTTTCGATGATCTCGGGATGTATTACGACGCCCGTCAGGAAAGCCGCTTGGAGCGGATTCTGCGGGAGCACGATTGGACCGGCGACGAGCGGGATGAGGCATCGCGCCTGATCGGGGAATTTCAGCGTCGTGGGCTTTCGAAATACAATCTGTCGAACTCGACGGTGGAGGTTCACTGGCCGGCCAAGCCCGGTCAGGCCCGGATCCTGGTGGCGGGGCAGGTCGAGAGCGACGCGTCGCTACGGCTGGGTTTGGCGCCCCATGAATCGAACCTCGCGTTTCTGCGCGCGGTGCGGCGCCTGCGCCCGGATGCGAGTTTGGCCTACAAGCCTCATCCGGACGTCGTCCGGCGGTTGCGGGACGGAGGTGATGCGTTGGAAGCCCTCCGAGAGGCTTGCGATTTGGTCATCGAAGATCTGGGCATCGGGCCCTGGCTGCGTATGGCCGACGAGGTGCAAGTTCAGACTTCGCTCACGGGATTCGAAGCTTTGCTGAATGACAAACCCGTGGTTTGCCATGGTGTCCCCTTTTACAGCGGATGGGGCCTGACGACCGATCTCGGGCCCGTGCCGGATCGCCGTGGACGCCGTCTGACGCTCGCTGAGCTCGTGCACGGCACGCTCGTTCAGTATCCGCGTTACGTGCATCCGGAGACGGGAGAATTCATCGACGTCTTCGAGGCACTGCGGCTGCTCGAACCCGGCAGGGAGAATCTTTTCCGGCCACCCCGGTTCCTGTCGCTGCTGGCGAGGGCGAAACGTCAACTCGGCATCTACCCGCGCTGCGCGGCGCATCGGAGGGAGAGGGCCGGCGAACCCCATCGAGACCCCTTGCTGGCCGGATGAAGACACCCCTTCCACTCATGCATGCGGGCGCCGTGTGGCGCAGGAGCGAGACGGATTTGGCGTTGGCGCCGAGTTGGAAGCCGGAGCGCCCGGCGGACGGCGTGAAGCGTCCCGGCTTTCGGCGGAGGATTCTGTTTCTTCAGACCGATTGGCCGATGGGGATGGTGCGGTTGGCGAAGGACCTGGAGAGCATGGGACACGAAGTGGTGAAGGTGGTTCTTCAGCCGTCGGATTTTTACTATGCTCTGCACGGGATCCGCACACTTGCCTACCGAGGGCGACTGGCGGAGTGGCAGGACTGGCTGACGGAGATTTCGAGGCACGAAGGGTTCGACACGTTCATGACCTTCAATCACCTCCGTCCCTACAACCGGGTCGCGATCGAAGTGGCCTCGGGATTGGGGATCGAAGTGGGAGTGATCGAATTGGGGCTGATCCGCCCGCAGCATCTAACCGCCTATTTGTTGTCGTCGTGGACGCCGGCGGATTTGCCAGAGCTTTGGGAGCGGGTCAGGCGAGATGAACTCAGCATCGCGATTCGCGACCAATCAATCCCAGAGCAGAAGCGGTCGGTTTCGACGGCTCATTACAACTTCCGCTTCTTTTGCTTCGCCTTCTCCGGACTCTTGGGCCGGCGTCTCTTTCCGCACTATCACGATCAGCGGAGATTCCGGTTCAGGCACTCGTTGAAGCTCTTCCTGCGCTGGCTCACGAGGGGGGCGCACGTTTGCGAATGGGAACGCGCCTTGGAGAAGCGCCTGTGTGGCGAACTGAGCGGCCGGTTCTTTCTCGTCCCGCTCCAACTGCCGCACGATACGCAAATCGTGGACCGCTCTCCCTACGAAACGCTGGAATCCTTCCTGGAAGAGGTGCTGATTTCCTTCAAGCGCCATGCCCCGCGAGAGATGACGCTCGTCCTTAAGACGCACCCGCAGGATCCCGGGATGACGTGTTACCACGAGTGGCTGGAGGAGGCAGCGCGCCGGCACGGCTTGCACGCGAGGCTCTTGCTGATCAATCGCTGCGATTTGCCCAACGTCCTCCATCATGCGCGCGGAGTGGTCACGGTCAACAGCACGGTAGGCCTGACGGCGCTGCGAATTGGGACCCCTGTGAAGCCGATGGGTGAAGCCATTTACGATCTGCCGGGGCTGACCGCGACCCAGGAGTTGGACGCGTTCTGGTCTAAACCGCTTCCACCTGAAGACGGGATGGTGCCCAGGTTCGTGCGGTTGCTGGAATCCACCGTTCAGGGGCGGGGGTCCCTGGTGCGGCGCTGCTACCCGCTACGGAGCCACTGCGGGGTGCTCTGGCCCGCGCCCTTCGCCGAATATTTTCAGCTCCCGGAGGTTCTTGAGAGCCAGGTTCCGCACGCGGCGAGCGGTCCTTCGCCGGGCGATGGAGCGGGTAGCGACTCGCCGGACTAGCGGGCTGAGAGCGGCCGGTCGTTAAAATTTTCCCTGGAAGAAGGGAAAAACGCCTTGCGGAACTTTTAAGAAGCCTTAAAAGTAAGGGGAAAGCGTAATTTAAAATGATTAAGGTTTTTCTCCCACTCACGCTGTTGTCCTGCCTGTTTACGGCTGGTTGTATCTTGCACACCGGACTCGGTCCGACGGCTGGGGCCGTCAGAGGGCAGAGTTTTTTGACTCCGGTTTCTCATCACGCCCAGAGTTACGGCGTGAAGCAACAACGCTTCTCGAGCGAGCCGGTCAAGCTGGATGGGAAGGTCGTCGGCTACCGCGAGCCCGACATGGATTACCTCTTCGTTCCGGTCAGCGACGAGACGGCGCTTCCTCCTGCATCCGCCTTGTATGAGGAAAGCCGTGTCCCAAATGCGGATCACCGCCGGATTTACCGCGACTCCATTCAGCCGCGCGACCAGTTGGAGATTCGATTCACGGACGCCTCGGAGCGGAGCCCATTCTATCGTTCTGGCGCCGAGTTCATTTACGGGCCGGTCGAAGTTCCGGCGGATGGGGTGCTGACCGTGCCCTACGTGGAGGATATTCAGGTCCTAGGAAAGCGTCTCAGCGATCTATCGCGCGAATTGGGGGCGATGGCTTCCGAGGTCTCGAACAGCGCCGAAGTGGCGGTGCGGCGGGTTGAGCGTTTGCCCCTGCGGGCTTTCGTGACCGGAGGAGTGCATGAGCCTGGAACGGTCGTGCTCGACCGTGAAGGTTTCACGCTTCTCGACGTTCTTTCCTCAGCCGGAGGTGCCGTGGAGTCGGAACATCTCTTCCAGTTCGTTCTCAACCGGGACGGGGCGGATTTTCCGTTGAGTTCCTACCAGCTTCTGCGCGGCAATCTTTTGGCACAGGACGGCGACGTGTTGCGAGTGAAGCGGGATCATAGCCGTGCTTTCCAAGTTCTTGGTGCCGTCAAGAACACGGGGCGCTTCGAGTTCCCGGACGACAGTCCTACTTTGATGGAGGCGATGGCCCTGTGTGGGGGCTTGGACGGAGGGAATTCGAACCCGAATGGCGTCTTCGTCTTCCGCCAGTATGGTTCGGGCGAACAGGTCGTTTACGGGATCGACATGATGGATCCGGAAGCGACTTTCCTGGCCCACAATTTCTTCATGGCACCCGGGGACGTGCTTTACGTGAGCGAATCGCCCCTTCAGCAATACAAGCGAGTCATGACGATCGCGCTGCCGGCGGTTGTTCTCGCCGCGGCGGCAGCCCGCTGAAACGAATCCTGCCCGCTTTCAAATTGAAGGTCCTCCTCGCAAGGGAGGGCCTTCGTTTTTTATTTGCGTGTGGTCAGACTTGCCGAAGATGACCGGCTTCTTCCTCGGCGAGGAAGCATTCGTAAGCACGCTTCAATCCGTCCCGGAGCGAAACCCGTGGTCGCCAACCGGTCGATGCGATCCGGCTGATGTCGGTGAGCTTTCGAGGCGTTCCATCCGGCTTTGAGAGATCGTTATCGATGGTGCCTTCGAAACCAACGGTCTCCGCGACCAACTCGGCCAGTTCCTGAATTGAGACGTCTTCCCCGCAACCGATATTGACGAGGTCGGGTGGGTCTTCGAGCTGTAAAAGGTGGAGAACCGCTTCCGCCAGGTCGTCGGCGTAGAGGAACTCTCGCCTGGGCGTTCCCGTCCCCCAGATCGTCACGGTTTCCGCGCTGTCTCGTGCGGCTTCATGGAAGCGGCGAAGCATGGCCGGGATGACGTGTGAGTGTTCGGGATGATAGTTGTCGCCCGGTCCATACAGATTGGTTGGCATTCCGGAATGGAAGGCGGCCCCATACTGCTTCCGATAGAATTCGCAGAGCTTGAGACCAGCGATTTTGGCGATCGCATAGGCTTCATTGGTTGGCTCGAGCGGTCCGGTGAGAAGGCAATCCTCGGGCATGGGCTGTGGTGCCATTTTGGGATAGATGCAGGTGCTCCCAAGGAAGAGGAGGCGACGAGCACCGTGGCGATAAGCCGAGTGGATGGTGTTCAGTTCGATCGCGAGGTTGTCGTAGATGAATTCTGCGGGGTAGGTATCGTTGGCGTGAATGCCTCCGACCCGCGCCGCGGCTACGACGACGACATCCGGTTTTTCTTCGGCGTAGAAGCGGTCGACCCCGGCCTGATCCCGGAGATCGAGTTCCCGGGAAGTTCGGGCCACGATATTTTCGAAACCATGCCGGCGGAGGCAGCGTTCGACCGCCGAGCCGACCATGCCCCGGTGTCCGGCGATGTAGATTTTATCCTGTGGGTCCATGAGGCGATGGGTCCCGAGGGTGAAGGTGCTCCGGGATCGTTGACCGAAAGTGTGGTTCAGTAGCTCCCGGTTTGGTTGTTCTCGACGATCTCGAGATCGGCACGGGCCATGATTTTGACCAAGTCAGCAAACTTGGTCTTGGGCTCCCATCCGAGTTTCTCCCGTGCTTTGGTGGGATCTCCGATGAGGAGTTCGACTTCGGTAGGACGGAAGTAGCGAGGGTCCACATCCACCAAGACCTTGCCCGTCCGGGTGTCGATCCCTTGTTCGTCGACGCCGGTGCCCTTGAACTCGAGTTCGATGTCCATCTCTTTGAAAGCCTCGGTGACGAACTCCCGCACCGTGTGGGTCTCACCGGTGGCCAAGACATAGTCTTCGGGTTCGTCGTGCTGCAGCATCATCCACATGCCCTCGGTGTATTCGGGAGCGTAGCCCCAGTCGCGCTTGGCATCGAGATTACCGAGTGAGAGCCGGTCCTGTTGGCCAAGTTTGATCCGGGCGGCGGCTTGGGTGATTTTGCGTGTCACGAAGGTGCCTCCCCGCCGCGGACTCTCGTGGTTGAAGAGAATGCCGTTGGTTGCGTGGATTCCATAGGCCTCGCGGTAGTTGACGATGATCCAAAAGCCATAGAGTTTTGCCACGGCGTAGGGGGACCGTGGATAGAATGGCGTGTTTTCGTCCTGCGGGACGGCTTGGACTTTGCCGTAGAGTTCAGAAGTCGAGGCCTGATAGAAACGCGTCTTATCCTTCAAGCCGACTTCTTTGATTGCATCCAGGAAGCGGAGAGTTCCGACCCCATCGACTTCGGCCGTGTATTCGGGGACTTCGAAGGAGACCTTCACGTGGCTTTGTGCAGCGAGGTTGTAGATCTCATCGGGTTCCACCTTTTCAAGGAGGCGGTTGAGATTGCTGGAGTCAGTGAGGTCGCCGTAGCTGAGGAAGAGTTGCTGGCCGTGAATCTTCGGATCGTTATAGAGGTGATCGATCCGGGCGGTGTTGAAAGAACTGCTGCGACGGATCATGCCGTGGACCTCATAGCCTTTGGCGAGGAGTTGTTCGGCGAGGTAGGAACCGTCTTGGCCAGTGATGCCGGTGATGAGCGCTTTTTTCATGATGGCGTGATGGGGGAAGTGAAGTGGAGGGCGCGAAGGGCGCGAGTGGATGGATTAGGGAAGGGAGCAGGTGAAGGTGTGGGGGGGGATCAGCTGGGCCGAAGTGTCCGAGCTGAGACTAAATCCACCGGATCGAGGGCTGAATCAAGTTATTTTTGATAATTATCACAATTTATTATCATTTCTGTGAGCCGAAAGTGGAATGGGGGGAGAGGTAAGGCGAGTATTGACACTTTAAAGAAGTGGAAACCACTGAAACAAAGTTTATTTTTTGTAATATTCATATTAATTTAGTGGTCTCCTGTTCACCCATTACTCTCCCATGATCTTCCCGCACAAGTTTCAATTCCTAAAGCGTCAAGGTCTTCTGCCTTTTTCCATCATTGGGGCGCCGCCGCGATCGGTCAGTCCGGCCGAAGTGACGCTCACTGATTCGGGTCGACTCGAGATCCCAATGCTGCTCCCGGCTCCGGTCGAGGCGAATCTTATTTTACAAGAGCGCGTCATCCCGTTGGAATTGGAGATCCTTCCGAAGGACGCCTGGCTCTATGGCGTCAATTTGCTGGGCAAACCGCAGATCAAAGGCTTCGAGGTGTTGGACAGCGAAGGGAAGGTGCTGAAAGGGCGGCTGGGCGTGAACCTGTCGGAGGATTGGAAAGACGTGGATGCCGAGACGTTTTTTGTGGCGGAACACGTGGAGAAACACGGCCGGCAAGAGGTGCGGGTGGGCCTGGCGCGGAACGACGGGCTTATCGAGGTTTATGGCGAGGTGCCGTTGGTTTTCCGGATTTGGGCGGCGGCTCACCGATGCCGGGTCTCGATTCAATTGACCGAATTAGATGAAGCGGGGCGGCGGATTGGTTCAAAGCAACGGCGCGTGCCCCTCGAGGCGCTGGGAGGGAAAGCCCGGGAGTCGTATGCGCCGGTTGTCCTGGCTCTTCCCGCCGATGCCGCGCGCCGGCAGGTTCGATTGGAGATTATCAAGTCGGCCACGGACACCGATGAAACGGACAGCTACTGCTTCTTTCTGGAACCCGCCTTGTACTACGGGACGGAGCAGACTGAGTTGGCGAACGAGCCGTGGTTGGAGTCGGTCGATCTCCAAACGATCTCCAGATACGACGGGTTCCGCTACGGCTGCGACCTGAGAGAATTCGTTCGGGTGAACGGCGAGCAGACGCTTGCGGGGGAACTCGTGGGCCGCGAAGGGGGAGATCCGATCCTCAGGGGGTTGGTGATTCGCATTCCGAAGGTGGAGGGGGCACTGATTGGAGTGGAAGGGAAGATCCTGCGTGGCTATGGCATGAGGGACGGTCAGCCTACGGATGAGATTACCGTCTCAATCGATGGGCATCCGGCCAAACGGATTCACGCCGCAGGCCTGGAGCATGGGAAAGAGGGGGCCGGGTTCGTTTTCGAGATTCCGGCAGCCTATTTGGATGGGGGGATTCACGTTTTCGAACTGTTCGTGGCGGGCGTTCCGGTGCAACGGGATGCCCTTGCCGTGCCGTTCACGCAGACGCCCTACTGCGTTTTGCAGACCCACGCGGGTCATCCTCTTCCGGTGGCGCTGTCTCCGATCGCCACACTTCGTTATGGAAGCACGATCAAGGCTCTTCGGAATCTGAAGGGGAAGGCGATGCCGGCCAATTACGCGCAATTGGAGGCCTACGTGGCCGCACCGCAAGAGAGCAAACCGAAGGTGGCCCCGGCTCTAACGTTCGATGCGCCTGAGAAGCCGGACGTTTCCGTGGTGATTCCGGTTCATGGGAAGGCGCGGACGACGGTGGCGTGCCTCTGCGCGCTCAAACTGGCCTGGAATGAGGCATCCATGGAGATCATTATCGTGGATGACGGATCGACGGACGAAACGCCGTTGCTTCTGGAGGAGGTTGAGGGCATTCGAGTGGTCCGGAGCGAAAAATCTTCGGGCTTTATTGAGGCCTGCAATGCGGGGGCCGACGTGGCGCAAGGACGCTTCATCGTGCTTTTGAATAACGACACTGAACCGATGTCGGGATGGCTGGACGAGCTGATCCACGTGTTCGAGCGGTTCGAGGGTGTTGGCGTGGCGGGGTCGAAGCTTATCTATCCCGATGGACGGCTTCAGGAAGCCGGTGGGTTGGTCTGGAAGACGGGTGATCCGTGGAATTACGGGCGGGAGGGGAACATCCACGACCCGCGCTATAATTACACGCGTCAGTGCGATTACGTTTCGGGCGCGGCTCTGATGGTTCCTTCGGACATCTGGAAGGAGGTTGGAGGGTTGAGCCGCGAGTTCATCCCAGCCTACTTCGAAGATACGGATCTCTGCTTCAAGATCCGGGAGGCGGGATACAAGACGGTCTATTGTCCGCTATCGAAAGTCGTGCACTACGAAGGCATTTCGAACGGGACGGATGTGAATGGAAGCGGCCTGAAGCGGATGCAGGAAGTGAACCGGCCGAAATTTCGCCGGAAGTGGCTGAAGGCGTGCAAGGGCTTCGGGGAAGTCGGGGTCGATCCCGATCTGAACAAGGATCGCGGTATTGAGAAGCGTATTCTGGTTCTCGACGCGCAGCACCCCCGGCCGGATCAAGACGCCGGGAGTTACGCGGCGGTTCAGGAGATGCGGTTGCTGCAGAGCCTTGGCTGCAAGGTGACCTTCGTTTTCGAATCGGTCGCCTATCTCGGTCAATACACCGAGCAGCTTCAAAGGATGGGAGTCGAAGTGCTGTTCGCGCCGTTTTACACCTCGGTCCAGGAAGTTCTGGAGAAGCGTGGCAGCGAGTTCGATTTGGTTTATGTCACGCGCTATTCGGTGGCCCGGCATCACCTGGAGCGCCTGAGGCGGCACCTCCCAAAAGCCAAGGTTCTGCTTTGCAATGCCGATCTGCACTTCCTACGCGAATTGCGGGAGGCGATCGCCCAGAAAGATCCGGAGAAGTTGGAGCGCGCCGTGGGCACGCGTGACGAAGAGCTTCAGACCATGCGTGAAGTGGATTTGGTGTTGTCCTACAACGAGGTGGAGCACAGCATCATCATGAGCCACAATCTGGATTCGACTCTCGTGGCCAAGTGCCCTTGGGTCGTGGAGCCGCAGGAGGAGATCGCCCCGTTCGAGAGTCGATCCGGGCTGGGGTTCATCGGGAACTACAGCCACCCGCCCAACGAAGAGGCCGTTCGCTACTTCGTCACCGAGGTGTTTCCAGCGGTGCGTGAAAGGATCCCCGGGGTGAAATTTCACGTCTTTGGCGCTGGGGGAATCGAGAAGCTGGAGGATTTGGAGACCGAAGATGTGATTCTGGAGGGTTTCATCGAGGATCTCTCCGATCTTTACCAGCGGATGCGGGTGTTCGTCTGCCCTCTGCGGAGTGGGGCGGGCATTAAAGGGAAAGTGGTGACCGGGCTGGCACACGGGCTTCCCTCCGTGCTTTCCCCGGTGGCGGTGGAGGCGACCGGGATCGGCGATGGGAACGAGGCGCTCGTGGCGGACCGGACGCAGGACTGGGTGCGGCACATCGAGGCGCTGTATTCGGACCAGGAGCGGTGGGAGTCGATGAGCCAGGCGGCGCGGAAGCTGGTGGTCCGGAAATATGGATTCGAGGCGGGCCGGGAGGCCATGCGGGAAGCGTTGGAGATGGTCGGTTCGTATCATTCCCTAGAGAACGCTCCGCTTTACTGCCGCAAACTGGAGTGCTAGGCTCTGGCTCCCTCGGCCATGGAGCGCCTGTTTCTCATTCACTTTCACACTTTCAAAAATGCCGGGACTTCCTTGGACCGGCTTTTTCGGAATCACTTTGGCGCGAGGTGGATCGAGGAAGAATTCCAGGGTCAGCATGATGGGAGTAGTTCCGAGCGCCTGCAGGAATGGGTGAAAGAGCATGCGGAGGGCTACGACCTTCTTTCGACGCACACGGGTCTGCCTCCGGTTCCGGTTTGCGAGGGGTTGCGCTGTGCCGGCGTGATGATGCTGAGGTATCCCCTGGACCGGATCAGGTCGGCTTATCAGTTCGAGGCTCGGCAGGAAGCGGACACGTTTGGGGCGAAGCTGGCGAAGGAAACGGATTTTCGTGGTTACGTGAAGCACCGCCTGGATCACAGGGGGGATTTCGCGCTGGAGGATTTTCAGAGCCGGCGGTTGTTCAACCGGGTGCCGCCCGAAGCCTGGCATCTCGAGGGGATCGACGAGGGTTTTCTCGCCAGTCGCTCCATGTTTCTCGGGCTCGTCGAGGACTTTGACGAATCGGTTCGGAGATTGAAGGTTTGGGTTGGGGAATCGCATCCGGATTTCGAGGTTTCCGAGGTCCGGGAAAACGTGAGCCGTACGGAGCGCACGCTGGAAGAGAAGGTCGAGGAAATGCGCGAAGAGCTGGGTGAGGGGCTCTTCCAGCGTCTTTGCGAGGTGAACCGGAGAGATTTTAGGCTTTTCGCTGAGTTGGCTTTGGCATACAACCGGCCCGACTTGGCGGAATACGCCGTGGCGCCCGCTCCGTGACGCATCATCACGGGCAAGGACGCATTCATCGACTGGGCCCTCATGCCATGCCAGAGCCTCGCCACATTCTTCATATCGGTCGACACAAGACGGGCACGTCGAGCCTCCAGCACTTCCTGGCGAGAAACCGGGAGGCATTGAAGGAGCGGCACGGACTGGTTTACCCGCCGTCCGTTTTCGGTCCGGGCCATCATCATCTGGCCTATCACCTGAAGCCTCAGATGGCGGATCCCGTGTCGCGGCAACGTGCGCAAGAAGCGGAGGCCGCGGTTCGGGAATACTTCGAGATGCGGGACGGGCTGGGGAAGAATGGGCTGCTCTTGTCGTCGGAAGCCTTCCAAAATTTGCCGCCCGAGGCCGTTCAGAAGCTGCTTCCGGAGGGTGGGGCGTCGGTCATCTGCTACTTCCGGGAACCGCTGGACTACGCGCTATCGTCGTATTGCCAGAAGGTCCATGCGCAGCAGTGGACGGAAAGCATCGAGGACTTCGTTGCGCGTTTCAGCGTCGACTATCTGACGTTCTCCCGCGCCTGGAGCAAGGTGTTCGGGCGCGAGCATTTCACGGCGGGCCTCTTCGAGCGGAGGGCTTTGGCGGGAGGAGACATCCGGGAGGATTTTCTCGTGCGGACCGGGCTGGAGGACGACGATTTCGAGCGGCCGGAGACGCGCGCCAACCCTTCGATCGGCGGACGGCTGCTGGAGGTGAAACTGGCGCTCAATGCGATGCCGGGCGACCCGGTGGAATTGCGTCGCCGAACCTACCAACCTTTTGCGGAACTGGCGGAACGGCACCGTCCTTTCCGCCAGCGGCCCAGGCTTCCGGAGCACGTGGCCTCCTCGTTCCTGAGCCGTCACGAGGCGAGCCTGGAGCGTTTCCGCGAAGCTTTTGGTTTTGGTGACCTGGACTTCCAAGCGAAAAGGCAGGAGAACGCCGTGGACGAATCGACGCCCGGGGAGGACGAGGCGGTCATCCGGGCCTACTTCGAGGAACGCGACCCCGAATGGTTGCGCCGCGAGTTGGGTCCGGTCCTCGAGCGGGTGCTTAGCGGCGAGAAGAGCAAGGCCGGTGCCGCATGAGGAGGAACCCCTGCTTCTGCCGTTGCGGAGCGCACCTGCTGTGGGCGTTTCTTTTGGCGGTGTGTCCAGCGAACGGCGAGAAATCCGGGGAGCGCGAAGATTCGATCCCCGAGATCTTCCCCAAATCGCGGTATCAGGAGGTCTGGAGCGGTTTACTGTTCGAGCCGCAGGCGGAGGCACTGGATCCGCGAGAGGCTTCGCCGGAAACCAGGGCGGATCCGGAGTGGAGGCTCTCGGGCATCTCGAAGGCGGGGGGAAAGCTGCGTGCGGTGCTGCATCATCCGGGCACTCACCGCTCGATTCGCCTGGCCGAGGGGGAAGCCGTGGATGGGCTGAAGCTGATCGCGGTCTCTGCGGACCGGCAGCCGAGCCGGGTTCGCGTCACGGTCGAACGGCGAGGCACGTTGGAAGTGCTGCGTTTCGAAGGGCTGGGAACCCCCGCAAAGAGTGAGGAAAAAGGGATGCAATCAGGGAGCGCCGCATCGCGGAGGGGCGGTGAAGGAGCGAGCGGCGCGCAGTCTTCCACTGTCACCTTGGAGGCGAACCGGGGTTCGGTCCGGGTGCTTCGATTGAGGCTGCCTCGAGAGTCGGGCGGGAGCGGTGAAGGGGGTGAATGAGAGGGAGGCTCAGGGAGCCTGCCCGTCGGCGCGAGGGCCTGGCGTGAGATTGGTGAGGGTCCGGTATATTTAAGATAAATTGATTGTCTGGCAGGCTTTTTTGGTCCAATCTTCCCAGCGTGAACCGGAACCCGCATCCACCGAGAGACGGCAGAGCTTCCGTTCTGGGGTGGCTGACCGCCGCCATTTGCGCGTTTGGCTGGGCCCTGCCGGGTCACGCGCAAGACACGGTGGTGTTGCAGTTCCCCAATTCGCCCGTGTCCGACATTCTCCGGGAATATGAGTTGATCACGGGGAAGAAGATCATCCGGGACGCGGGAATTCTGGGAGCAACCCTTCCATTGGAGACGGGGGAGGTGAGTTCGGCTGAAGCGGCGCGTTTGATCGAACAGACGCTGCTTTTGAACGGCTTCGCGCTGGTTCCGGCGGGACCCGACACCTACAAGGTGGTGGCGTATGAGAAGGGAAAGGATCCTCGCAGCGAGGGTGTTCCAGTTCTCAGTAAACTAAGCGAAATCCCCTTTACGGATCAGGTGATCACGTTTCTCTACGATCTGGACCATATGAAGCCGGAGGATGCCGCGAAGACGCTGGGGGAAGTTTTTCCGGCTCACGGCTATGGGGCCGTCACGCCGCTTCCGCACGCAGGAGCGCTGTTGATCACGGAGAATTCTTCCGTTTTGAGGCGGTATTTGGAGGTGTTGGCGAAGATTGATTTGCCGCCCGAGCCGACTGTTGCGCGTTCGGTTCAGTTGGAACGGGGCGATGCGGCGGAGGTGGCGGAAGCCCTCACAGAGATTCTCGGTCTCGATGAGGCTTCGACGGCTGGGGGAACGCCCGCGCCGTCCGTGGGTAATGGTGCTCAGACGACCGAAGCTCCCCGATTAGCCCGTTCGGAAATCAAGGTGCGGGCCATTCCCCGAAGTAACAGCGTATTCCTGATGGCGCCAGCGGCTGAGGCAGCCCGGATCGAGCAGATCATTCATCAACTGGATGCTCCGGCCCTCGCGCGCGGCTTTCGTTCCTGGAAGTTGAACTACCTGCCGGTGGCGTCGCTGCTGCCCATTGCCGCCGATACGCTGTCGGGTGGGCTGGAGGAAATCGAGGAAACTGGAGAGATTCGCGGTGCCGACCCCAGCGACGGCGCGGGGCGGATTGAGGCAACTGGTCGGGATCGGCAGAGCGGGATGTCGTCGTCGAGTAACGCCAGCGGCTTTGGAGAGAGTGGTTCGCTTCAAAGTTTTGCTCCGCAGTCGCTGGTGGTTGGGCGAACGCTTCTGATCGGGGACAATGCTCAGAATACGCTTTTCGCGTCGGGACCGGCGGAGAAGCTGGCGTTGTTGGATGATCTTCTGGCGCAGATCGATGTTCGCTCTCCGCAGATTCAGATATCGGCCGTGATTGCGCAATTGACGCTCGGCGACGAAGTCCGGTGGGGCTTGGACCTCGTGCGAACGGCGGATGGAGGGGTGCCGGGAGATCGCGGTGCTGGGGCTTTGCGGGGGCGGGTCGACGACCTTTTCAGTGTGGGTGAGCGAACGAGCCCCGGGGATTTCCTGCCACTTCCGGGGGGGCTTTCGTTCTATGGGGAGATTACGGCGCTGACCAACGCCTACATCGACACGTTGGAGAGCAAGAATCGCTTCAAGGTGTTGGCGCGGCCGACGGTTTACACGCTGAACAATCGCAAAGCGGTGATTTCGAGCGGGCAGCGGATTGCGGTTCCGAGTTCCACGCTTACTAATATTCAACCTGGCAGCTTGGGGCAGGCGGTAACGGCATCGATCAGCTTCGAGGAAGTCCTGCTCGAGATTGAAGTCATTCCATTGATCAACGCGGACGATGAAGTGACCCTGCAGATCTATCAGATCAACGACGATATTGTGGGCAGCCAGAACATTGGCGGGAACGACATCCCGACGATCGGCACGCAGCGGCTGCTCACGACGGTGATGGTGCCGAACGAATCCACGGTGCTCTTGGGCGGGTTGATCTCCGAAGACGAACAAAAGAGCGCTTCGGGGCTACCGATTTTCGTGAATGTTCCTTTCGTGGGGCCTCTATTCGGCTCGGCTCAGAAAACCAAGAACCGGCAGGAGCTTTTGATTTTCATTCAACCCAAGATCATCCGGAATTCGGTGCACCAATACAATGCCGATCGCGATCTGGATACGCGCGCCGAGGTTCGTGACGAGGCGGCGGACTTCGCGGAATCGCCGGTGGTGTCGGAGTCGCGGCCGAAGTGGCTGGAAAACCGGCAGCGAAGCGGCATGGAGGGTATGAAGGATGAGGCCCGGAGCCGGGTGGACGACCGGCGGAGAGAACGGCCCGCTGCAGTGGGCGGCCGGATGCGGTTTTGAAACGGCCGTCAGTTTTGATGGAGGATTTCTGCCTTGTAGTAGGCGATGGCTTCCTCGAGATCAGCGTAATACTGCGCTGTGCCATTGTTGAGGACCACGCCGGCCTCGCAGTTTTTGCGAAGCGTATCGAAATTGTGGGACACCAGGACCAGACTGGCGCGATCCCGAAGTGAAGCGAAGGCTTCGTCCGCTTTGGCGCGGAAGATTGGATCGCCAACGGCGGTGAGTTCGTCGACCAGATAATAGTCGAATTCGAAGGAGAGCGACATTCCGAAGGTGAGTCGGCCTTTCATGCCTGCGGAGTAGGTTTTGACGGGCATGTAGTAGTAATCGCCCAGTTCGCTGAACCGCCGGACGTGTTCACAGACATCCTCGGTCGTGTCGGGATCGAGTCCGTGAATGCGGCAGACGAAGCGGCTATTTTGCTCGCCCGTGAGGGAGCCCTGCCAGCCGCTGCCCAGGCCGAGTGGCCAGGACACGGTAGCATCGCGGACGATGCGGCCTGAGTTGGGTTTAATAGCGCCTCCGATCAGCCGTAGCATCGTGGTTTTACCCGCGCCATTCCGGCCGAGGACACCGATCGATGTTTTTCTGGGGAAAACGAAGTCGCAGTCCCTGAGGATATAGCGGCGCGAGCGGAGGGCTGGGAAGTAACGAGTGACTTTTTCGAATCGGATCATTTCATCTGTGGGTCGTAGAGGGTGTCTTTACGCTGCTCGTAGAGAGCGAGTCCGATGGTCAGCATGACGATGCCCAAGGCGATCGGATAGAAGACATTGATCTTGTCCGACGCCGGATAATGGGGAAAGAGGCCGACGCGGAAGGTTTCGAGGATGTGAAGGAGAGGATTGTAGAGAAGATAAGTTTGGAATTTGGCGGGGATGGCGCTGAAGGGGTGGATGACGCCGGAGACGAAGAGGAGGGGACGGACGAAGATTGGAACGATCCGTTCCAGTTCAGCATGTTGATGGGCGAGTGTTCCGATGATAAGCCCGGCGCCAGAGGTGAGCATGATGAGCGCGATGACGGCGGTGAAGATCTGAAGTGGCTGGTGGAGGGAGGGTTGAAGGCCGAGCCATACGGAGGCTACCAGGAAGAGGATCATCACCACGCTGAAGACAAGAAACTCGTAAACGACGCGAGTCACGAGCGGATCCAGGGGGCAAATTTGGTTGTAAACCAGAAGGCCTTGATTGGAATGGATGGCGCCGAGACTCGTCATCAACGTGTTCCGGAACATGTTGAAAGGGACGAAACCCGTCAGGAGGAAGATGGGGTAGGGGATGCCGGGAATGGTTCGGTGAAGGAAGAAACCGAAGACGATGGAAAAGACGAGGACTTGGAACAGCGGCACGAGGAGCGCCCAGAGCAGTCCCAGATTGTAGCGGCCGAAACGCGTCTGGGTTTCGCGCATCAGAAGCGCCCAGATGACATTCTTATAGACCTGGATCGCGGGCAGGTCGGGCATCTGCACCATGCGCAGCCCGGTGGATGAGGTTGGAGAAGAGGAGTTCATTGGTCGAATTGTTGGCGCCAGAAGGTCAGCTGGCGGGCTGCGCTGAGAGAGGCGATTTCGGAAGCCTTGCGCATGGCGTGCTGCGCCAGGCGCGCGCGAAGTGCCGAGTGGGTTTGAAGGCGTACTAACTCCTCCTCCAGCGTGTCGAAGTCCGTCACAATGCAGTCTCTTCCGGGTTCGAGACGTTGGCGGAAGGGGACGTCGTTGGAGAACACGGACACCGCGCCGGCGGAAGCGTGTTCGAGGAACTTATTGATGGAGCGGCTTCGATTCGAGGGCGAATCGGCGATAGTGTAGATGGCGGCGTCAAACTGCGACTGTTTGAGCCGCCGGACGTGATCTCGCCAAGGCAGCATGGGGCGGTTGACGATCTGGGGATGGGTTTGTATGGAAGCGGGCGGTTGCTTTCCGAAGAAGACCTCCAGCCGGGCCTTTGGAAAGCGCTCCAGGAAAGCGAGCAGCGCGGGTTTCGCGAGTTCAAAATCGGTGAGATGGCTGCGCGTGCCGAGCCAGGCGATCCGGAGGCCAGGTTGGCCAGCGTGGCGGCGAAGGGAGCGGGCCGTATCTGGGACGGGCCAGTAGGGGTCGACGAGGGTGATGTGCTGGTTGTGTCGGCTGATAATCTGAGCCAGATCCGGGCTGGAGGTCAGCACGGCGGAGGCGCGTTCGATCACCTGCTCGAGCCCGAGGTCCCGCTGTTGGCGCATTCGAGAGCGATAGTCGCCAGGCAGCGACGCGTCACTGGCCATGGCGAAGAGGTCGTCATCGAGAAGGTAGACCAGACGCCCTCCCCGGTCGACGTGGGCGAGGGCGTCCTCTCTCTCTTGAGCGGTGAAATAGCGGATCAGGATCCTGCAATCGCCGATTTGCAGGCTGTTCTCGGAGACCCGGGCCTGGCTCCAGTCAATGGAATGGCCGGCGGCCTCGAGAGCTTCGATGAGATAGAGGTGAGCGGTCGGGGACAGAGGCTTCAGCTGGGGCCGGGGTTCAGGTAAGTGCTTCTTCGGGCTCCTCTTCGGCCAGGCCTTCGGGGTAGTCGGCCACCTGCGTGGAGTAACCCAGTTCAGACATTTCCTTGGCAAGGCGGTCGAGGATGACCAGGATATCCTGTTGAGGGAGATAGTTGGCATAGCGGTCTTCGGGTTCATGGATTTTCACGTTTCGAGGCAAACGCGGAAGAGGATCGAGTCCGAGGAATTCGGTGATTTGCTGGAGGATTTCCGATGGGTTGAGGCTCAGGGATTCGTAAGCGACGAAGAGGATGCGTTCTGGTGCGAGGCGGCGCGCCACGAGGGGGAGTGCGACGGATTCCCGCCAGATGTTGATAGAGCCCGTCAGGCTTTCGGGGCCGACGGAACGGCCTTGGCGGATGCTGGAGACGACGTTGACGGGATTCCGATGGATATGAATGATGCGCGAGTCCGGGAAATCGTCGAGGATCCGGAAGAGGCCGAAGGCGTTCTGGGGGGTCTTATCGAACCAGATGGCGTCGGTGCGCTTCTTTTTCTCCAGGAACAATTTCATGTAGCCGATTTGGAGTTCACGGCGGGAGGTGCACCGCTCGTAGAGGGCCTGGAACTCTTCATCGGAGATTCCGTCCATCTCCCGGTGCTTTTTGATCGTCACATTGTTTTGATACACGTGGGTGTAGAACCCCGTTCCGAAGGGATCGGACCAGCGGTAGAAGAAGGTCTCCTCCGGTGCCTCGAGGCTGGGATGCGAGCGCAGGAGGTTTCGAAGGAGGGTCGTTCCCGAGCGAGGTGAGCCGAGGATGAAGAAGGGTTGAGGATTCATGCGGATTGAAAGGAAGGTTGTTCGGTGGTGACGGAGCGGTAATGCCCGTGGATTTCGGCCAGTGCCCGGCCGAGTTTCGCGGGATCATCGGCGAGGGCGAGGTCGAGGACGTGGCCTTTCTCGTAGCGCCGAATCCGCTGGGCATGGGCGCCGATATCGAAGCAGACGACCGGGAGGCCGAGGGCCATCAATTCGTCACTCACGAAGTTGTAGGTTTCGGGCCAGATAGAAGGAACGAATCCGATGGTGATGCGATTGTGGCGCACGATCGAACGAAGTTCTTTGTGTCGATAAGGGCCGAGGACGCGGAGCGAATCGGAGCGCGGGATGGAAGCGTCCAATTTTCCGGCGAGGACGATCGGGACGTCGCTTTCTTGGCTCAAGCGTCCCACGACACGAGCGCCCTTGGCAACACCGATGTTTCCTAGGACGCCGACCACGAGATCGGAGCCGAATTGATCCTCCGGGAGGGACGAGGCCCGGAACAGCGGTTCATGAGGCACCAGGGAAATCTTGTATCGCGCTTCGGCAAAGGTCTCGAGAAGAAGTGAAACCGACTCACTGGAGAAGGCGCGAATGGCATCGATCTCCTCGAAGAGTTCGTGCCAGTGCTTTCTCCACGTTCCCGGGTCGATTTCCTGGGATTCCTCCCGAACGACGTGAGGGTTCCGGCGGAGGCAAGAGCGGCAGTGGGCGAGGTCCGGCACGCCGCAGAAGTTTCCGGACCGGTCGATTAGATTATGCGACGGGCAGACCGGGTGGTAGTCATGGAGATAACAGGTGGAGCGAACGTGTGGATTGAGGCGGAGAAACGCGGTGGCCCAATCGGTCATGCGCTCTGGTGCCGGGAAGAAGACCAAGTTGTTTACGTGGAGTTCATCGATCTCGAGCGACTCCAACACGCGCGCGACGGTCTGAAAAGAAGGCGTCGCTAGCGCCTCGACTTCGGAAGAGTCGACGACGGAACGATAGGTGAGCCGGTATTGTTTCCGCTCCTCGCACCAGGAGAGGACGAGATCCAAGTTCTTCGACGGCTCGGAGCGCTCGAGCCGGAGTTGGCGGTAAAGTTGTGCTCCACCACCGCGCGTGTGATCCAGCCAGAGACGGACGGTCGAGGCGGATTCGTGGGCTTCCACGCGAAGCATGGCGAGTTGCCGGTAAGGGGCAAGCGGGTCACGGCGGATGAAATCGTGAACCGCCGTCTCGTAGGCGGGGAATCGTTCGCGCAGAATGGTCAGGTGTTTGCGAATGAGTTTTTCCTTTTCTTCGCTGACAAACGAACCGCCGTGCTTGTGGAGGACATATAGGTTGGGGGCGGCGACGTGGCGAAATCCAGCTTCTGCCGCGCGCAGGCACCAATCATTTTCTTCTCCATAGCCGCGGCCGAAGGTCTCTTCGTCGAGTTCTCCGACTTCATCGAGTGCCGTGCGGGAAAGCGCCATGCAGAAGCCCACACCGGTCGGGATTTCGATCGGCTCAGCCGGCGGCGCCACCGATCGGAACCAACGATCGATACGATCGACGGGCAGGTGATTATAGGCCTCGTTATCACGGCAGATTCGGGGAGCGCTCAGGATCGTGCCTGCGTTGGTAAAGGGGGTGACCGACGCGACACGGGGGTGGCGGCGAATGGGATCGAGCAGTCTGGGAATCCAATCCGCAGGCAGGTCGACGTCGGAATTGAGTAGAATGCAATCTCGGCGGCATTGGCGAAGGCCGATGTTGGCGGAAGCGACAAAGCCAAGATTGTCGCTGTTCCGGATCAAGTTGATGCGCGGGCTAGTCTCGGCTTGGTGTTCGAGATAGCGGCGCAGGATGGGGTCGGGACTGGCGTCGTCGACAATGACCAATTGACCGACATGAGGGTCGGCGATCAGCTTTGGAAGAAGTTTCTGAAGATAGTCCATCCGTCCGTAAACCGGCAGCACGATGTCGGCTTTAGGCAGTGAATCGAAAAGGTCTCCCGAAATGCCCGGCACATTCGCCATAGAGCCGGACCGGAGGGTGCGGCGCTGTCCCGTGGCCAAATCCCGAACGCGCTGTTTGAGAGGCTTCAAAGCCTTCGGATGATGATACAGGAGGTTGAGCGTGGTGCGCCGGATGAGCTGCTGCTTGAGCTTGGGAGTCGCCGCCAGTTCCACCCGGGTTCCGTCGGAGAAGCGGAACTGGAGGGAGATATTCTGGAGCATCACGGGCGGACGCCATGCGAGAAGGAATCCCGATTTCCGGGCTTTCTTGAAGCCCCGGTTCACCTCGGCAACGTCGTCGCGGTCGCGCTCGTAGGAAGCGACCATCAGCCGGGTATCGGGCATTTGTTTGGCGCAGGCCGATTGAAGGACGCCGCGGCGAGTGAGGGCCCAGCCCTGAATTTCGATTCGGTTGTGGCGGACCGTCACGCGCTCGATGTGGACGCAGGCCTTCACGGGTTTTCCGCCTTGGGCGCTGAGGCGGAACCAAGGGGCCGTGGAAGAAGCTGGGAGATGAGATTTCAAAGTTGAGTCGACGAAGGGGGACGCCAGGACCGGACATGCGGCCCATGGGGAGGGGGCGAGCAGTGGTTGTGGGGTAAAAATGCTCTAAATTATGGTTTTTGCATCTAAAAATTGAAATTTTCATTAAAGATTATAGATTCGAGGAAATCTCCAACCAACCCATTGCTACCCCATGAGTGCTACTGATGCTGCCATCCCCGTTACCGCCTCCGATCTTCCCGACGCCGTGGCGACCGAGAAGAAGAGAACTTTGAAAGCCTACATCGGTCCGGCGATCGTCCTGTTCTGGGCGTTGCTGGTGGTCACCTATTATGGATTTATGGCGAAGGACCGGTATGTGGCCACGTCGCAGTTCGCCGTCACGCGGGGAAACGAGACGGGTGGATCCACGACGGCGTTGAGCAGCATTCTGGGTTCGAGCCAATCGAATCAAGATGCCTACATGGCCATCGCCCGGATCGAGTCCTCGGACATGATGGACCACCTGGAGGAACAGTTCGGGTTGCGCGAGCATTTCTCCCAGGCGGGGGCCGACTTTCTATTGGCGTTGGACGTCGAGTCGTCGCCTGAAGATCTCTGGAAGTATTACAAGAAGCGGATCGATGCCTACTACAACGAAGTGGAAGGTGTGGTTACCTTTGAAATCGAGGCGTTCACTCCGGAGCGAGCCAAGGAAATGGCCGACGAAGTGTTGGCGCAGATTGAGCGGTTTCTGAATGAATCGAACCGGTCGGTGGCGCGACGCCGGATGGAGTTTGTGCAGGAAGAGTTGGGGCGTGCTGAGTTGCTCTTGGCGAAGGCACGCGAATCGCTCCTGGAGTTTCAGAACGAATACAAGATGATCGATCCCGAGTTCGAGGTTCGCGCTGGACTGGAGTTGGTGCAGGCGATGAAGAAAGAGAAGCTCTTTCGCAGTGCGGAGAAGTTACAGATTGGCTTTGACTCTCCGAACTCCCCCAAAATTGAGGAGCTGCAATCATTGATCCGGGCGTTGGAGGTGGAGATTGAGAATGAGGTCAAGCGTTTCACGGGTGAGGCACCGGATCAGCTGAATGCGATGGTATCGGGATTCCGGGGGTTGCGGCAGGAACTGGACTTTGCGGTGGAGCGCTATCAACAGAGCCAGCGCGTCGCGGAAGAGATCCGGATCCAGACGCTGCAGGAGCACCGGTTCCTGAACATCATCGACCATCCATTCCTTCCGCAAGATGCCCTGCGGCCGCGGCGGGTCTACATGGCCATCACCTGGATCATCCTCGGCGTGTTCTTTTTCATGATCGTGAAGGTGATTCTGGCAACGATCGCCGAGCACCGTCAGTGAATCCCTATTCCAACGAGTTCTTACTGAGATCGTGAAAGCGACACCAGATCGAACCAACGAAAGCCGGTTTCGGGCCGACCGGACGGTTTTGCGATGGGAGCGGATGCTCTTGGCGGCGTCCCGGTCCCTGGGATTTCGGCGCAAGGCCGCCAACCTGGAGCGCAGGCTCAAGTACATTGAAGCCATCCTGGAGTCCGGTCGATTTGACGCGCTGGCCTATCGTCGAAGCGCAGCTGGGTTCTTCGCTCGTGCGATACCGGTGCACGATTACGTCGGTCGTGGGGAGAGCAGGAATTGCGAACCGTTTCCTGGTTTCCGTCCCCTGGGTTACACCGCGATCAACGAGGACGTTGGCGAGGCCGGCGTGCCACCGTTGTATCATTACCTTCGCGACGGCATCTCGGAGCAGCGGCGTTGCGGGCATCTGCCGCTGGGGCTGCGGGAGATGGACTTTGGTGAATTGGGCCGGAGCTGCGCTTGGAAACCGCTATCGAAAGACAAGCGCTTGGCGGTGGTGCTTCACGTTTACCACGGGGATCTCTGGCCGGCGCTGCGGGAGCGGCTGGACCGGATTCCGGAGGCCTTCGATTTGTATGCGACCGTCGTGAAGCGTCCGGTCAACGCCGGACTGACGGAAGTGATCGCCAAGGCGTTTCCCGAATCCCGGGTCGTCGAGATGCCCAATCATGGCCGGGATGTCTTCCCATTCGTGTGGTTCGCGAGCGGTGGGTTTCTGGACGGCTACGACGCCGTGCTCAAGATCCATACCAAGCGCAGCCGGCACATCGAAGAAGGGGATGCGTGGCGGAACCACCTTTGGGACGACCTGCTTCCCGACCGGGAGGGTGTCGAGCGGCTGCTTGCGGCGCTGCGCTCGAACCAGCGGGCGGGTCTGGTGACCGCTTCGGGTCAGGTCGTGAGCGGGATGGAGTGGTGGGATGTGAACCGATACCGACTGGAGGCGCTGGTCCAGCGAGCGGGAATGGGGTTTCAGCCCGAGGCGCTTTCCTTTCCGGCGGGATCGATGTTTTGGGCCAAACCCGCGGCGCTCCGGTCTCTGAAGCGACTGGGGCTTTCGGCGTTCGATTTCGAGACCGAAGCGGGGCAGACGGACGGAACGACGGCTCACCTGGTGGAGCGCGCGGTGGGCTGGATGTCGCTTCAGTCCGGCTTCGAGGTCCTGGACACCGAGGGGCTGTTGGGAGAAACACGCGGAGGCGAATCCGGTAAGCGATTCTTTTCGCCGACCGACGATCGCGAGTTTGCCGATGGGGTGCAGCCGCCGCGTTCGGCCCGACGCCGCCTCCGGGGATCCGGCGCAGCCGGGCTCGAGGGCTACGAGATCGTGATCGACGAGTGCTCGGTGCGGGGCGTGATCGGCTGGGCGATCAACCATGACCGCCCGGACCAGAGGTTGACGGTTTCATGCCGGGTGGACGGCGATTTGCTGGAGCGGCGCATGGCGGACGAATTCCGGACCGATCTGGCGGAGGCGGGACTGTCTGACGGCCGGTATGGATTCTTTTTGCGCATTCCGGAGCCTTGCTTCGACGGAGGGCGGCACGGATTTGAAGTGGCGGTGGGCCGAGGCGAGGATGAGGCGGCGCGGGTGAGCGTGGTGCACCGGTTGCCCAGCCGGCGTGAGATCGGTGCGGTTTGGCAATGCGGTGGGCGGATCGAGGGATGGGTTTGCAACCCGTTTGACCGGGAGCGCGTGCCTTGGTTGGAGCTGATGGTGGGTGGTTACACGGTCGATGTGCAGCATCCGGACGCCGAGGACAGCATTTTTGATTTCACCCGTCGAAGCGGCATGGGCCGGGTGCCGTTCTGCTGGGATGCGGGGAAGCATCTGAGCGAGCGCGAACTGGAGAAGGCGGTCGTGCGCCTAGGGGGATCGCGCTGTGCGCTTCCGTGGTGCTCCGAGGTGGTCGGTCTGGCCGGCATTCCGCTGGGAGCGAACGCGGCGATTCGGTCGCGCAGCGCCGTGGCGCGCTGAGCGGCGCGATTTCGTGTTCCCCGGGCGGGAATTGTCCAAACCGGCTGCCGGATGGTAAGTTCTTCCGCAGCGATCGATGAGCGAGGGCGAACGCAGGGGTGAGGACAAGAGCCACGAGGCTTTCATGCGACTGTTTCTGGAGAACGAGCATGAGGTGCTGCGCTATGTCCTGGCTCTGGTGCCGAACTTGCCTGACGCGCGGGACATCGTGCAGGAGACGGCGGTGTCACTTTGGAAGCGGTTCGATGACTATGATCCGAAGCAGCCATTTGCCCCCTGGGCCTGCCGGTTTGCCCTGAACAAGGTGCGGCATCACTGGCGTCGTGAGAAGCGGCGGCAGCGATTTTACTCGGAGGAGACCATGGATTATCTGGCGGCGCGGCGGCAGGAGCTGGGCGACGTGCTGGACCACCGGCGCGACTTCCTGAGGGAGTGTGTGCGGCGGTTGCCGGACCAGTCGCGTGCTATTTTGATGGGCTACTATTTCCGGGAGCTCACGGTGGAGGAGATCTCGAAAGAGACGGGCCGGACCGTGGAGGCGATCTACAAGGCACTGCAGCGAATCCGCCGTGGGCTGAGCGATTGCATCACGCAGCGCATGAATCTTGAGGCGCGGAGTTCGACGTCATGAATCGTGACCGGGAGGGCTGGGAGGCGCTGTTCGCGGCGGTGTGCGATGGGCGGGCGAGCGACGCGGAATTTGCGCGGCTCGACGATTTGCTCAAGAGGGAAGCGGAGGCGCGTGACGAGTATCTCTATTACGTGGACGCCCACGCCTGTCTGTCCGAGGAGAGTGTGCCTTCGGATGGCCAGGCGCTGGCGAGGCTTCTGCAGGGCGCCGGACGACCGGCGTGGAAGTGGCCAAAACACTGGATGAAGGGGGCTGCCTTCCTGGCTGCCGTGCTACTCCTTGCGCTGCTCGGAGGAAGCATCGTCTTGAACCGGGGTGGACACGATACGGCAGACGGGGATCCCTTCATCGCGGTCATCACGCATGCGGACGCCGCGCTCTGGGAGGGGTCGGACGCGAGCGTCATGATCGGTGCGGGGGTGGAAGCCGGCGTCCTGGAGTTGTGCGAAGGACGGGTGGAGCTGGAATTGAACAGCGGGGTGCAGTTGGCGTTGGAGGGGCAGAGTCGATTTGAGCTTCGGTCGGACCATCATGGTATTCTGGAGCTCGGGCGCCTCGCGGCCAGCGTGCCACCGCGGGGAATGGGTTTTCAGGTCGACAGCCCTGGGCTGTCCGTGGTGGATCTGGGCACGGAGTTTGGATTGCACGTGTGCCAGAGGGGGATTTCCGAGTTGCACGTCTACGAGGGCGAGGTCGAAGCGACCGTGGAATCGAAATCTGGCCGGCGCACGCGGCAGATCGTTTCAGGGGAGCGAACCCGGCGTTTGAATCCGGACACGGGCAAACTGGAAGCGGTGGCGTTCGAGCCGGCGCACTTCGTGGAGCCTCCGGAGTTGATCGAGGGGGTGACCAGCGTGTGGGGTGGGGTTCGTGCCTTGAGGCGGCCTCCGGAGACGGTGCGTCGCGGGACGTTTCAGCACAACTACATCCTCCTGTTTCTCGAGCAGGCCCGGGTGGAGCTGGAGGATCCGCTGGAGGTGAGCCTGTCGGAGCCGGGCTGTTTCAGAGTCGGATTCCGAGGCGCGGCCGCCCGTGAATTCCGCCGCATGCTGGAGGTCGGGTCGCGCGTCGACAGCTATTTTCTGCATTTCGACGCCGAAGCGACGACCTCGACCCAGGCGCGCGGGACGATTCATTTCGAGCGTCCCATCGTGGCCGTGATTGCCGGGGGGGCGCAGATGGCATCGACGGATGAACTCCTGGGAAGCTGGTGCACGGAGTATGACCGGCCGGCAGCGACGGAGCGCGAGCTGGAGTGGGATGAGGTCGTGATCAGTTCGGATCGCCGGCACCTGACGGTGGATTGGCGGGTCGGCACCGCAGCGGATCAAATCCGGGTGCTGGTCGAGTCAGAGGAGTGACGAGGGAGCGTTCATTGGCGAGGGTCACTCGAAGAACGTGTCCGCGTGATCATAGGGAGGGGAGCAGCAGCAGAGGAACCGGAGCGATTCCGAGGCGGTGATCTGGTGCCAGGCGCCTGGCGGGATGAGGATGCCGTCGCCGGGGGTGACCGGGCGCGATTCGCCTTCGATTTCCATGGTTCCCCGGCCTTCAAGGATGAAATAAATCTCTTCGGAACGGCGGTGGTAATGGCGATCCGTCGCCGTTCCGGCAGGCAGGGTGGCCTCGGCGAGGCTCTGTTTCTGGACGGGGGCATTCGAGGTGTCGAGAATACTGCGGATGGTGGAGCCGTCTTTCGTGGTGAAAGGCGTTTGCTGCTGGATCGACTGGGTGGTCATGGAGCACTGAGAGGTTGCATGGTCGAAGCGTAGGGCGATTAGTGCGCGGGCAAGCGCCGCAGCTTGGATGAAGTCTGACGAAACAAAACCTGCCGGGAGCGAACCGAAAGCAGAAGCTGGTTCGGACGAGCGTCAAGACCGGGCGCCTGCTTTCTCGAATGCATTGGGTAATCTGATCCTTCTACTGATCCTGGTGTGTTTGATCTCGATTCCCTTCCTGGTGTATTTCACTGACATGGGCGCGCGGGTGAAGCGCGAGATGGCCGAGACGATGCGGGAAATGGAAGGCCCTCCGCCTTCCGCGGTCGATTCCCGTGCCTTGGAGGAAGCGCGGGCGAAGATCGAGGAGCTGGAGAACCGGATCGCCGTGATGGAGGCGGAGGATTTGGTCCAGCCCGAGGCGGAGCCAGCGTCCGGGACGTCGAGCGAGGCTGCGCCTGCGGACATCCCGTTGACGCCTGACACGCTGCCGCGCCGCGAGTACGACGTGGCGCAACTTTTCAATGGTGTGGGGGTCAAGACGACGCTGAATTTGGAGAGAGGGGAGCTGGCCACCCGGGAGCGGGTGAATCCCGACGCCTATCAGTTTCAGGTGCAGTTGAATTTGAGGGTACCGGAGCCGAACCGGAGCGCGGCGGAGCTGGCGGCGCTGAATCCGCATTTGCCAGAGGCGTTACCCGGCTTGGATGCGATGCTGGCGACGGCGGAGGTCTCGCCCTTGTTCAAGCGCTTGTATGACCTGAAGCACGAGCGGATCAAAGCGAGTTTGACGCGGCTGGACCGGCTGGAAACGCGTCACAACTATTTTGACTGCGAGACCATGCTCGATCTGGAGCACCCGGAGACGGGACGGCACGTCGTTTTGGTTCAGGGCGAGATGGACGTGGTGGCGGATGGATCGGATGGGGATCGCTTGCCGACCATCGACGACTACATCTCGCTTTCGACCTACTATCAGCCGACGACCAGCTATGGATGGTCGAAGAAAACCAGCGCGCCGAATCCGCTGCTCGAGCGGTTGGAGAATGAGTTGGAGGAGGTGGTGGAGGAGTACGCCATCAAGGGATTATCGGCGGAGCGGAACCGTTATCTGCGGGATCGGCGGGACGATTTGAAGCGGATGATCTCGGACCTGAAGGTGCGGAGCTACCTGGTGGCCGAGGCGGATCCCTTCGTGGTGCTGCCGCTATCGTTTCTGCGTGCCCGGGGTGAGCGCGTGCCGGACATCGGCGACTACGCGGTGGTGATTCACGGGAATGACGTTTACCCGGCGATTTGCGGCGATGCCGGTCCCTCGTGGAAATTTGGGGAAGCCTCGCTTTTCATGGCCAGGACGATCAATGAACGGGCGAGTCCCTACAATCGTCCGGTGAGCGATTTGAAGGTGACCTACCTGCTTTTCCCGGGATCGGCCGAGGAGCGCAAAGATGCGCCGGACCTGGAGTTGTGGACCAGCCGCTGCCGTCAGTTGCTCGACGAGTTGGGTGGTTTGGGCGAGGGTTTCGAGCTGCACCGGTGGCGCGACATCATCGCGGAGCGCGAGGCGGTCCGCTACACGAAGTCGCTCGTGGGCGGCATGGCGCGCCATGCCGCTGAGGCCGTGGGGGCCGTGGCGGACATCGAGCAGGTGCTGAGCCAGACCGAGGGTAAGCTGGCCAAAGCGAAGGAGGCCGCGGCTGCGGGGGACGCCAGCGGGGTTGAGCCGGCGGAAGCGGCGATTGCGGAGGTTCAGGCGGCTTTGGACCGGGCCGAAGCGGCACGGGACCGGATCGACGCGCAGGCAAAGCCGGTGAGCGCGGCAGCGGAAAAGGCGGTCAGGGCGAGCGGCAAGAGTTATCCGACGCCGTGGGAGGAGACCACGAGGGTGGCTTTGGAAGCGAGGGCCGAGGCGGATGAAGCGGCGGACGAAGCAGCCCAGGAAGCGCAGGCTGCGCTGGAGGCGGTGGCGCGCGCCCGGAAGGCGGTTCAGTCGTAGGGTCGAGCGTGGAACCGAGCCAAGCTGTCCGCCGGAGGACGTTCCGGTGCGAGCTGGTCCGTGCGTCATGTCATGGCGTGCTGGAGACGGCGCAGCTCACGTTCGTGCTTCTGATCGCCATTCGGGCATATCAAGTCAGCGACACGGCCAAGGCGATCCTGCTGGGGAGCATGGCGACGGGTTTGATCGCCAGCCTGTTCGTGATGTCGCTGATGCGGCGGTCGGGCTTGGGGGTCACGCGTTTGGCGGCCACGATCCAGTGGGTGGGCGCGCTGGGGTATCTGGCTGCGGCCGCGGGGTCGGGCTCATCGCTGGCGCTGGTGGGAGGATGCAGCCTGGCTTTCTTCGCCCAGGCCATTCAAATTCCGCTTCAGACGCAGTGGCTCAGGAGCAATTATGGGCCGCGTGAGCGGGGGCGCCGCTTCGCTGGAGCAAACGCCGTCCGGGCGGGTGTCAGCGTGGGATTCGCGCTGGCGGCGGGTGCGTTACTGGAGGGGAATCTGCAGCAATATCCCTGGCTCTTGACTCTGTTCGCGATTCTTGGCGGGGTTTCGGGGGCGGCGACGTGGCGCATTCCCGAACCCGAGATGGCGTCAGGCGGCAGCGAACCGCCGGGCGTTTGGCGGGCGATGCGGTCGGTCGGAGAGGACGCCATGTTCCGCTGGGTCTTGCTCTCTGCGATGCTCATGGGGTTGGGCATCCACATGACCATGGCGTTGCGCGTCGACTATTTGGTGAACCCGCGATTCGGGCTGGAGTTTCCCGAACTTCGGGTCGCGCTTTTGACGAGCACGCTACCGGCCTTGGCGCGGCTGGGGACCACCTTTTTCTGGGGGATGCTCTTCGACCGGATGAATTTGATCATCCTGCGGGTGCTGCTGAATGTGATCTTCGGCGTGGCCGTGCTTCTGTTCTTTCTCACGGGCGACGTCTGGGTGATCGGGTTGGGGGCTCTGCTGGGCGGGGTGGCGCGAGGTGGTGGCGAAATCGTTTGGAACCTCTGGGTGACCAAGCTGGCGCCCGAGGACCGCGTGGGCGAATACATGTCGGTGCACACCTTTCTGACCGGGGTGCGCGGCCTGGCGGCGCCATTTCTTGGGTTCTACCTGGCGGGGAATGCTTCTCTCGGCTGGCTGCTTTGGGTGAGTCTGACGCTTCTGTGCGTTTCGATCGCCATTTTGATTCCGCTGGTTCCGGTTTGGCGAAGACTGGCCACGGCCTGACAGGCTGTTCGTTCTTGGAGGCAGGTCATTCCTGTGAGCAAGGCCGGGATCCCTGGATTTTTGTCGCGGAGCCGGGTTGGGCCGCGTAGGATTCTTCGATGCACCGGGTAATCGTCTGGATGGGGCTATGGACGCTGGCCGGACCGGCGTTGCTTTGCGGAGAAGAGCGTGAAGACGGGCTCGTGCCGCAGTTGACGGCACGGATGATGGAGTCGGTGGTGGTGGTGCATCAGCAGGGCAGGGCGGCTGAGTGGGGCGCGACGGGATCGGGGTTCATCATCTCGGAGGAGGGATTGATCGCGACGAATTGGCATGTCATCAACGACCGGCGGAAGATTGCCGTGGAGCTTCGCGATGGGCGCCGGTTCGAACCGGTGGAAGTGCACGCATCCGACCGGCGTCTCGATTTGGCGTTGATCCGGATCGAGGTGGAGGAGCCCTTGCCGGCGCTCGAGTTAGGCGATTCGAACCTGCTGGAACAGGGGGATGCGGTGTTGGCGCTGGGCAATCCCCAGGGATTGAAATTCAGCGTGGTGGAAGGGATCGTTTCGGGTTTTCGGGAAGATATCGGGGAAGGGCCTTACCCGTTGATCCAGGTGGCGATACCGGTGGAGCCGGGGAACAGCGGCGGGCCGGTGATCGACCGTGAGGGGAAGGTTCAAGGTGTGCTCTCGCTGAAGTCGATGGTGACGGAGAATCTGGGTTTCGCGATGCCGGTCAACGCGCTGAAGGTGCTGCTGGCGAAACCGAACGTCATTCCCATGGAGCGGTGGGTCACCATTGGTGCGCTTGATCCGCGGCGCTGGAAGACGGTGATGGGTGCCGACTGGTCGCAGCGGGCCGGGCGGATCCGGGTGGAAGGGCTCGGTAGCGGATTTGGGGGGCGATCGCTGTGTTTGTGGCAGGAAGAACCGCCGGAGAGCTATCAATTGGAGGTCGAAGTGAAGCTCAACGACGAGTCCGGGGCGGCGGGATTGGCGTTCGCCTCGGATGGAGACCAGGTGCACTACGGCTTCTATCCGACGGGCGGACGGATGAGGCTCACGCGATTCAATGGACCGGACGTCTACAGCTGGGACATCCTCGACCAGGCGGAGGCCGGCGCCTATCGACCTGGAGAGTGGAACCGGATCCGCGTCCATGTCAGCCCGGAGGAGTTGACGTGTTTCGTGAATGGGGAGGTCGTTTTTGAAAGCGATGACACCGGGTTGCGAGGCGGGTTGGCGGGCCTGTGCAAGTTCCGCGGGACCGAGGCGGAGTTTCGTGGATTCCGCGTCGGCGAGACGCTGCCGCCGGTGACGGTGGATGCGGAAAAGCGCGACGCGTTGAAGGCGGACGTGGAGAGTTTTCTTACCGGGACGGACGTGACGGAGCGGGAACTGATGGTGAGCCAGCTGGCGGAGGAACCGGAGGCGGCGCGTGCGGCGCTCGAAGATTATCGCAAGGCGTTGGAGCGGCGATTGGAAGAGATCGACCGGCTGGCAGGAGAGGCGCACATCAAGCGGCTGGCGGACGAACTGACAGGTGAGCTGTTGAAGGCGGAAGAGAAGATCGATATTTTCCGGGCGGGCCTGTTGATTGCGCGGGTGGAGAATCCGGACGTGGATCCCTTGGCTTATGAGGATCTTCTGGACGAGATGGCTTCGGAGATTCTGGAAACGCTTCCGGACGAGGCTGAGCTGGCGGAGCGACTGGCGGCGGTCAGGCGGTCGATGTTCGAGCGGAACGGTTTTCATGGGAGCCGTTTGGATTACTATCACGAGTCGAACAGCTACCTGAACGAGGTGATCGACGACCGGGAAGGGATTCCGATCACCTTGTCCGTGGTGTTTCTCGAGTTGGCGCGGCGATGCGGTGTGGACGCGTTGCGCGGGGCGGGGCTGCCGGGGCACTTCATGTTATCCTACCAGACGGTGGAGGGTGCGCTGCGGCTGGTGGACGTGTATGAGGGGGGCAAAGAGATGAGCCGGGAAGAGGCGGTGGAGAAGATCCTGCAACTGACGGGGCGCTATCCGAGTGAGGTGCATTTCGAGCCCATGGCGAAGCGGCAGATGGTGCTTCGGATGCTGAGGAATCTGATCGGGATTAAGAAGCAGAAAGGGCGGCCGGCGGAGGCCCTGCCGTATTTGGATCTGACGCTGGCGCTGGACGACACCGACGCGCCGGCGCGGTTCGACCGGGCGCTGCTGCGCTACCAGGAGGGGAACGAACCGGGAGCGAAAGCGGACCTCACGTGGCTGATCGACACAGGGGCGCGTGGGCTGGACCTCGAGAGGCTTCGTGCGTTTCGCGACCAGCTTTAGCAGCCCCTCGCGGGGGCACGGGGATTTCTGGCGGTAGAAAACGTCCTCGGGACCAATTTTCTGGCTCGACAGGACAGGGGCGAAGCGTAGGATGGGGGATAGGTAGCGCCGTGCGCTATTGACTAACAGACAACCCAACGATTCATCACTGACATGGCCACTATCACCAAGATTGAAGGCATCGCTGCCACGAACGCCAAGAAACTCGAAAAAGCCGGCATCACGACGGTCGAGGGACTATTGAGCGAGTGTGGAAGCCGAAAAGGGCGCAAGGCGGTAGCGGAAGCGACCGGGCTCGATGAGAAGAAGCTCCTGGAATGGGCGAACCGTGCGGATTTGTTCCGGATCAAAGGTGTCTCGAGCCAGTACTCGGACCTTCTGGAAGCCTCGGGAGTGGACACGGTGAAGGAACTGGCCAAGCGCAAGGCGGACAATTTGCACGCGAAGATGGTGGAAGTGAACAACGCGGGCAAGAAGCGGTTGGTGGGGCAAACGCCTGGGCTGGCGCGGGTGGAAGACTGGATTCGCCAGGCGGGACAGCTCGATCCAAAGATCACTCACTAAGGGTTGGCGCGTCGGAGAGCGCGGAACCCGGGAGTTGGCGGGAAGTTTTCGCGCCGAGTTTCTTCAGAGTCTCGACCTGGGTGGTGAGGCTGCCCTGGCCATCGCGCAGTTGGCTCATGGCTTTGCGATGGCCTTCCCGGGCGCGGTCGAGTTGGGTGCCCAGAGCCTCAACGGTTTCATAGAGACCCGCGAACTTATCGTAGAGGCGCCCGGCGCGCTGGGCGATCTCGACGGCATGGCGATTCTGGGCGTCCTGGCGCCACAGGGCCTTGATGAGCTTCAAAGTCGCTAACAGCGTGGCGGGAGTGATCAAAACGATGTTTGATTCGAAGGCTTCATCGTAGAGCTTGGGTTCGGCCCGGGCCGCCACGTTGAATGCGTGTTCAATCGGGATGAAAAGCAGCACGAACTCGGGGGTGGCAAGACCGGGCAGCGCTTCGTAGCGCCGCTGTCGCAATCCGCGGATATGTCTTTGGATGGAGCGGACGTGTTCGGACAAAGCGGCCTCGCGGTCGGGACCGGGAGGCAACTCACAGAAGGTTTGAAAGGCGGTCAGTGAGACTTTCGAATCGATGACCAATGAGCCCTGTTGGGCGGGGTAGTGGAGGACGATATCCGGACGCTGGGTCCGGCCTTGGTCGTCCGTGAAGACGGGTTGAGCTTCGAATTCGACACCCTCTTCGAGGCCGGACTTGGCCAGGAGGCTTTCCAGGATGAACTCGCCCCAGGCACCCTGGGTCTGGGAATCGCCGCGCAGGGCGGAGACGAGGCCGTCCGCCTGTTCTGACAGGTGGCGGTTGAGATCCTTCAGCTCATCGAGATGACGATGGAGTTCGCCCCGGCCCCGGATGGCGTCGGCCTGACGGGCTTCGGCTTGGCGACGGAAGTCATCGAGGCTTTCGCGGAAAGGGACGAGAAGTTGTTCGAGCTTTTCCTGGCTGTTGCGTTCCCATTTGCCGGCGGTTTGGTCAAGGAGCTCACTGGTGAGACGGGTGAAGCGGTCTTGAAGTGAGGTGTGGAGGGATGCGAGTTCGGTCCGGCGATCGTCGAGTTCCCGCTGGGCGTGGCGCAGGGCTTCCTCGGCGCGGACGCGGGCGGCGGATTCGTTGCGCAAGGTCTCCTGGGTGCGTTGGCTCTCGGTGTCGAGTGCTTCGAGCCGTTCCTGGGTCGCGCGTTGGGCGCCTTCGAGCCGGGCCTTGGCGGAAGTGAGTTGCTGAGCGCGGGTATTTTGAAGGAGCCAACCGATGAGAAGGCCGGCGAGGAGGGCGGCGCCGAGCCAGGGGGAAGGAAGGTCGAGGAAGGGGTCCCAGCTGGCGGTGAGGGGTTGGCAAAGACAAGGGGTTGGGATGGCGGTGGGGAAGACTGGGATCGTGGCCAAGATTGTGGACTTTTTTGGTTGGTTCGCGCCGTGTTAGTGCCTATGGTCCGCGCGTACGAGCGATTGACAAGATGAGCAAGCGAATTGGATTTGTCGGGGTAGGGCGGATGGGGGCCAACATGGCTCGCCATTTGAAGGACGAGGGTTACGCCATTTCGGCGGTTTACGACATCAACCGGGAAGCGGCGAATTCCCTGGCGCAGGAGTTGGGCTGCCTGGCGCCTGAACAGCTTTCGGAAGTGACGTCGCATTCCGACGTGGTTTTGACGGTGGTGACGAATGACGCGGCGATGCGCGCCATCTTTCTGGAAGGGGACGACAACCTCTTGAAGGGGGCGCAGGGAAAGATTTTCATCAACTGCGCCACGCTTTCACCGGCTATTCACCAAGAGGTCTCGAGCGCGGCGGCTGGGGCAGGTGCCCGCACGCTTGAAGCGTGCATGGCTTCGAGCATCAGTCATGCCCGGAATGGGGAGCTTTATTTGATGGTGGCTGGAGACCGTGGGGCGTATGACGAGTGCCGGGATTTGCTGGACGCGCTGAGCATCAACCTGCGTTTCATCGAGGGAGGGCCCGGTCGAGCGGCGGAGGTCAAGGCGCTGGTCAACATGGTGATGAACATCAACACGGCGGGGCTTGCGGAAGGCTTGGGGCTCGCGCAAGCGCTCGGCCACGATCTGGCCATGATCCAGGAAGTGTTTTCACAAACCGGAGCAAACTCTCGCGTGTTGGAGACCGATGCCGAGGACATGGTGAATCGCGATCACGAGTGTTGGTTTTCCGCCGAGCACGCGGCGAAAGATTCCGGGATCGCTCAGGGGCTGGCCGCGAATGCGGGCCTGAAACTTCCATTGAACGATGCGACCAAGGCGCAATATGAAAAGATGGTGGCCGCAGGTCTGGGGGAACTCGACAAGTCCGGCGTGGCCGAGCTGACCTTCAAAGGCCGACATGGCTGAATTCGAGGGGCCGGGCAGCGATTTGGCAGGCTCTCCTGACGAACGTCGCCTCCCGGGCCGGTGGGGGACCTGCCGAAAGCGGCTTCGAGTGCCTCCTGCGATCAACGCATCACTCGCTCCAGCGCCGAAAGCGACATCACGACTCTCAATCAAAACTAATAACCAAAATCCAAAACCCAATACCCAATGAACAAGATTATTCCCACAATCAGCTCCGGAACCGCCGGTCCTCTCGGCGTGCTGCATTTGCCCCGCTTCTGGCAAAAGGTGAGCCTCGACGCGGTCGGTAAGCTTCACGACGACTACCCGGCGTGCGGTGCCGGTTACGATCAGATGGTGCTGGACGCCCTCGGCTTGGATAAAGATGCCACGCTGACCTACATCCGCGGCAACAAGCCCTCTTACACGCAGTTCGAAGCGTGGGTGCTTCAACAAAAAGGAGGCGCTCTGGATCAGGAAGCGGTTTCGAAGCTGAACGCAGCGATCACCGGTTACCATCATGACGAGGGGACGCGGAAGGAGATCCTGGATGCCGCCGGTCTTGCGGACGAGGGCAAGATTCTCGATGCCGTGAATCTCAATAACCTGGACGACTGGACGAGTTTCCACGCGCAAGAGATCGCGGGCTGACGATGCTCGTATCGGACCGCTCCGGTGGCGATGAGGCCGCGGGAGCCGGTATTTTTTGAACCCGGGGGGGCTTCATTCCCCCGGGTTTTTTGTATGCGTTCGAAAGATTTCCTTCTTGCGTCCCGTATCCGGCGATGGCAGAAAGCCTGCTGCTGGAGAAAATTTTATGGAAAACGACACCTCCCCGTCCCTTGGCCGCGATGATGTAGCTGCTATTGATTCGCTTCGCACCTCTTTCAACCGGCTCAAGGCTGAGGTGGGAAAGATCATCGTCGGGCAAGACACGGTCATCGAGAATCTCGCCATCTGTCTATTCGCCGGGGGGCACGCGCTGCTGACGGGGGTTCCCGGGTTGGCGAAGACCCTACTCGTCAAAAGGCTGGCGGAAACGATGCGGCTGAGCTTCAGCCGGATTCAGTTCACCCCCGACTTGATGCCGATGGACATCACCGGGACGGACATCCTGCAGGAGGCCGCTGGGGGACGGCGGGAGTTTGAATTCGTCAAAGGACCCGTGTTCGCAAACATCGTGCTCGCGGATGAGATCAACCGGGCTCCGTCGAAAACGCAGGCGGCCATGCTCGAGGCCATGCAGGAGCACCGGGTGACAGTGACGGGACGGACTTACACGCTGGAGGCGCCTTACTTCGTGCTCGCCACGCAGAACCCGATCGAGCAGGAGGGAACTTACCCGCTACCGGAGGCGCAGCTGGACCGGTTCATGTTCCAGATCGACGTGGATTATCCGAGCCGGAGCGAGGAAATCGAAATTGCGAGGAGCACGACGGGAGAAACTCCGGGGCCGCTGGAGTCGGTAATCGATGCCGAGAGCGTGATGGACATTCAGCATCTGGTCCGGCGAGTTCCCGTGCCGGATCACATTTTCGAGTATGCCGTGGATCTCGTGCGCCGAACCCGGTCGAACGAAGAAGAGGCGCCAGAGTGGCTGAAGCCGCTGGTGGGTTGGGGAGCTGGACCTCGTGCGGTGCAGTGTTTGATTCTGGGTGCACGGGCACGCGCTGCGTTGAAGGGGCGTTACATGGTGGGTCAGGAAGACGTCGAAGCGGTGGCTGAGCCCGTCTTGATTCACCGGGTGTTGACGACCTTCGCCGCGGAGTCGGAGGGAGTGTCGAGCCGCGACGTCGTCCGGCGCCTGGTGAAGGAGGCGCGGGCGTGAGCAAGCGAACTGATCTGGAGGTGCGGAGTTGCTAGCCTCGGTTCAACGCGATTTCCTGGATCCCAAGGTTTTGGCGCGTCTGGCGGGCCTGCCGCTTTTCGCGCGTCGGCCGATGCAAGGGACGGTCTCGGGCCGCCACCGGAGCCCGGCCCGGGGTTCGAGCCTGGAGTTTGCGGAATATCGAAAGTATGTCCCCGGGGACGATACCCGGCGACTGGACTGGCGGGCCTGGGGACGGTCCGACCGGTTTTACATCAAGGAGTTCGAGGCGGACACCAACCTCCGTCTCTGTCTCCTCCTCGACCTGAGCGGTTCGATGGATTTCCAGATGGGGAAGATGTCGAAGCTCGACTACGCACGGAAATTGGCGGGGACGCTGGCGTTTTTGGCGGCGCGCCAAGGCGATGCGGTCGGGTTGTGGTCGGCTTCGGCCTCGTCAATTCGTGAGATCCCGGCGAAACGGTCGGCGGCCCATTTGAAGGTGATTTTGGACGAGCTGGGATCGGTGAAGGCCCGTGGCGAGACGGGGATGGTCGACCTGATGCATCAGGTGGCTGAGACCGCCGCGCAGCGGGCGCTGGTGGTGATTCTATCGGATCTCTTTTTTGATCCTGAACCATTCCGGGACGCGGTTCAGCACCTGAGGTTCCGAAAGCACGACATTTCGGTGTTTCATCTGCTGGAGAAACACGAGATCAACTTCGACTTCGACCGCCCGACGCGGTTCGTGGATTTGGAAGGCGGCCCATCCATTCTGGCGGATCCGGACGTGATCGGAAATCGCTACCGGGATGCGATGAGGCGCTACATGAACGATATTGAAATCACGGTCCGGGACACTGAGCTGGACTACCACCGGGTGGACATCGAGGAGCCCTATGACGCGGTGATGGCTCGCTATCTTTTGGGGCGGACGCCGAAACGGACACGGGCATGACGTTTCTTCAGACAGGAATGCTTTTGGCTCTGCCGCTGGCGGCGCTGCCCATCATCATTCACCTGATCCACCAGCATCGTCACCGGACGGTGAAGTGGGCGGCCATGATGTTCCTGCACCGGGCACGCCGGATGAATCACGGGATGGCCCGGCTTCGGCAGATTTTCGTGTTGGCGATGCGGGTGCTGGCACTTTTGGGGCTGATTCTCGGGGCCAGCCGGCCCCTGGCAGGGGGATGGTTTGGAAGCATCGCGGGCAGCGGTGCGGACACGGTGCTCGTGGTCTTGGATCGAAGTGCAAGCATGGAGATGCGCGACCCGCGCTCGGGCGAAAGCAAGCGCGAGACGGCGCTTCGAAAGGTCGTCGACACGCTGAAGACGACGGGATCGGGAGGACGGATCGTGTTGTTGGACAGCGCGACGATGCGGCCGTTGGAGGTCGATCGTCCTTCGGACTTGCTCAATGTGCCTCAGTCCGGAGCGACGGCGACGGGTGCGGACATGCCGAGCCTGTTTCAGGCGGCGCTGGACTACGTGGTGGAAAACGACTCCGGGCGGATGGACGTCTGGGTTTGCTCCGACCTGCAGTTCCAGGATTGGAAGCCTGAGAGCAGTCAGTGGGAGGCCTTGAGGACGGCGGCGTCGGAAATGCCGGGTCTTCGCTTCTTCCTCCTCACCTATCCTGAATCCGAGGCGGAGAACCTTTCCGTGGCGGTGAAGCGAGTGGACCGGAGCGGCACGCGCGTGTTTTTGGACCTGGCGCTTCAATCGAATCGCGAGCAGCCGGAGGGGACCCGCGTGACGCTTTCCATGATTCTGAATGGGGTGCGGACCCTTCGCGAGGTGGAGATGGAAGGAGTGGAAAGCCTGATTCAAGGGCTCGAAGTGGAGGTTCCCTCGGACATCGATCGAGGATGGGGGATCGTGGAATTGCCGGCGGACGGGAATCCGATGGATAACGTGGCGCACTTTGCGTTTAGTGACCCCCCGGCGCGGCACACGGTGATCGTCTCATCGAACGATGATTTCGTGAGACCGGTGGAAGTGGCGGCACTGGCCGGGCCCAACCCTTCGGCGGAGTATAAGGTCACGAAGATTCGTCCGCCGTCGGAACTGGCGGCGCTTCCCTGGGCGGAGGCCTCATTGATCGTTTGGCAGGCCCCGCTTCCCGAGGAAGGCAGCCTGGAGTCCCGGCAAATGGAGCAGGCTCTGCGGTCTGGGAAACGGTTCCTTTTCTTCCCGCCGGACGGGCTGGGTGGGAATCCTTTCCTGGGTGTGAGCTGGGGCGACTGGCTGGAGTTTCCGGATGGGGGCGACGTCGGGCGAATCGGTTGGTGGCGGACGGATTCCGACGTCCTGGCGCAGACGAGGAGCGGGAAGGCGCTTCCCGTTGGGGATTTGGAAGTCCGGCGGCTTCGTCCTCCGGCGGTCGATGGCGGGGCGATCCTGGCGAGGATGAGCGACGACGTTCCGTTGCTGACGCGAGTGACGGAAGGGATGGGTGCCGCGTATTTCCTTGGTGCGCTGCCCCAGGTGGGACAATCGACGATGGCACGGGACGGGGTGGTTTTTTACGTCCTCCTTCACCGGGCGCTGCAGCAAGGGGCGTCGGCGATCGCACCGGCCCGAGTGGTGGAGGCAGGTTTGGATGCACTGCCGGGAGAGGGCTGGAATCCGGTCGACGCGGAGAATGTGGCGCTCGAAGAGGAGCGTGCCTTTCAGCCTGGCGTCTTTGAGCGGGAGGGGTTGCTGCGCGCGCTGCAACGACCGGCGGCTGAGGATGGGATCATGACTTTGCCTGAGGACACGCTGCGTGGGTTGATGGGAGACCTGACGTATCAAGTGGTGAAAGACGAGGCCGGCAAGCAAGACAGCCTCATCAGTGAAATCTGGCGGACGTTCCTGGTGCTCATGGCGCTGGCCTTGTTGGTGGAATCGTTTCTGACGCTTCCTCCGGCGTCCGCGAAAGCGCGTCAAGCTCAGGCCTACTGAGATCGAGATCATGAACGGAAAGGTCGAGTCCAGTCTGGAGTGGAATTTTCATCCCGCCATCGGGGTGCTGGGATTCTTGGTGTTGGCGGTGGCCTTCGTATTCAGCTATCTCGCGTGGAAGCGGTCGGGTTGGAGGCCTCGCACGGGTTTGCTGGAGGGACTGAGAATGCTGATCCTGATCGGTGTGGTTCTCACTCTGTTGCAGCCCGAGTGGAGGAGGCTTTACAAACCGGATCTGCGCCCGGTGATCGGTATCCTCTGGGATGATTCGGGCAGCATGGACACGAAGGATGTGACGGTGACCAATGCGGAAGGTCAGCAGGAGCGTCGGGCCCGTCGAGCGATCGTGGAGGAACTTCTGCAGGACGAGCGTTGGGCGGGTTTGGAAGAACGCTTCGAACTGGTAAACGAATCGTTCTCGTCTTCGCTGCCAACGCCGCGTTCGGCGACCGACATTCACGGGGCGCTGGAGAGTGCCCTCGAGCGCTACTCGGAATTGGCTGGGGTGGTGCTGGTCAGCGATGGTGATTGGAATGCCGGCGAGCCACCTCTTCGGGCAGCGACGCGGCTTCGGCTGCGGGAAGCGCCGGTGTTTTCGGTGGCCGTTGGAAGCGGCTCCCGGCTCCCTGACCTGGACCTGGAGCGGGTCGATGCCCCGGCATTTGCGGTGGTGAACAAGCCGCTGCGGGTCAATTTCACCATCGAGAGTTCTCTGCCGACCGAGCAAATCACTTCCGTCACGCTTCGTGCCTCGACGGGCGAACAGGTGTCCGAGCCGATCACGATCCCAGCGATGGGCGAGATGCAGGGGAGCATCAACTGGACGCCGGCCAACATCGGGGAAGTGGAACTGGAGCTGACTGTTCCGGAGGTGCCTGGAGAGTTCGATTTGGAAAACAACATCGCCGGTCTCAAGATCGATATCCGGCGGGAGAAGATCCGGGTGTTACTGGTCGAAGGATTTCCCCGGTGGGAGTATCGCTACCTGAGAAACGCGCTGGTTCGCGACCCCGGTGTCGAAGTGGAGTGCCTGCTGTTCCATCCGTCGATTCGCGACATGGGAGGCGGGGCCGGTTATCTGGAGAGTTTTCCCACCACCGAAGCACTGGCGGAGTTCGACGTCGTCTTTCTCGGCGACGTGGGCCTCGACGAAGGCCAGCTTTCCTCGAGCGAACTGGATCAGCTGATCCAACTGGTCAAGAATCAGGCCAGTGGGCTGGTCTTCCTTCCCGGATTTCGCGGAGGGCACCACTCTTTCCTCGACCATGAAATCGGGGTGCTTTACCCGGTTCAACTCGACCGGGCGCAGACGCGGGGGTGGGGAGCGCCGGTCCCGGGGCGGTTCCAGCTCACCAACCGGGGGACGCGCAGCTTGCTGACTCGCCTGGAAAACGCGGAATTGGATAACTCGAAGACCTGGGAGTCCCTTCCCGGATTCCAATGGTATGCGGCGGTTTCCCGGGCGAAGGCCGGGACCGAAGTGCTGGCGGTTCACAACTCGCAGGCGAACGAATTCGGTCGGCTTCCGCTGATCGTGACCAAGACCTATGGAGCGGGCAAAGTGCTTTTCATGGGAACGGACGGGGCCTGGCGCTGGCGCAAGGGATTGGAAGACAAATACCACTACCGGTTCTGGGGGCAGGTCGCGCGGTGGATGGCCTATCAGCGGAACATGGCGCAGGGCGAATCGATGCGCTTGTTCTACTCTCCGGAACGTCCGGAGGTGGGCGACGTCGTGACGCTGAACGCGAACGTGATGAGTCCGGGCGGTGAACCGCTGCAGGAGGCTACGGTGGCGGTTCGCTTTCTCAGTCCGAGTGGTAATGTGGATACGGTTTCGCTCCGGTCGGCGGGGGAAGAGAGCTGGGGGCTGTTCACCGGCACCTTCGAACCCAAGGAACCTGGGGAGCATCAGGTGGTGATGGAGTGTGCCGAGACGCCGGAGACACTCGAGACGACCCTATCGGTTCAAGGAGCCGAGCGCGAGAAGCTGGGCGAACCGGTGAACCTGGAGGTGCTGCAGGAATTGGCGCAAGTCACAAGGGGCAAGCTCCTTACGGATTGGACCGTCGACGCGGTGGTCTCATCGATTTCCAATCTTCCCGAGGTGGAAGCGGTGGAGCAGCGGATCCGGCTTTGGGCGCACTGGGCGTGGATCTTTTTCCTGATCTTTCTGATGGGGGCGTTCTGGGTTGGCCGGAAGATGTCGGGCGTGCTCTGACGCGAGTGACGCCGGGATGACGCTCCCGCGAGCGGTCTGACGGTCAGCGGATGCTTTGGCTCCGGCGCACCTCGATCAAGCCACCTCTTTGGCCCGGAGTTCTTCCGGGAGATGAGCGGTCACTTTCTGAACCGCGCGCTCGGCGGTCAGGCCGTGCTTTTCACGAAGAATCGGCACTTTCCCGTGTTCGATGAACGTGTCGGGCCAGCCGATTCGTTCGACGGGCGTGTCGATGCCGGCCGTGTGGAGGTGCTCGATGACGGCGCAACCGAAGCCGTTTTGGAGGACGTGATCTTCGAAGGTGCAGACGACCCGGCATTTCCTGGCGAACGCCTCGATGGTGGCCCCATCGAGAGGCTTGATCCAGCGGGGATTGATGAGGGCCACGGAGTAGCCCATGGCTTCGAGCAGCCGGGCTGTTTCCTCCGCCATTTCGAATAGGTTCCCCAGGCCGATCAACGCGACGTGATCGCCATCTTGCACGACCTCGGCCACGCCGATCTCGAGTCGTTTGGGCTCGGGTTTGATTTTTGCTCCGACACCGTTCCCGCGGGGGTAGCGGATCGCGGAGGGGCCGTCATCGTGGTTGGCCATCGTCCAGAGCATGTCGACGAATTCATCTTCGTCCTTGGCCTGCATGAGGATGTAGTTCGGGACGTGGCGCAGGTAGCCGATATCGAAGAGACCGTGGTGGGTGGGCCCGTCGTCTCCGGATAGCCCGGCGCGATCCATGCAAAGGCGAACCGGGAGATCCTGGATGCCGATGTCGTGGATCAGCATGTCGTAGGCTCGCTGCATGAAGGTCGAGTAAATCGTGAGGAACGGTTTCATCCCCATCGTCGTCTGACCTGCGGCGAAGAGGGCGGCATGTTCTTCGGCGATGCCGACGTCGAAGTAGCGCTCTGGGATTTCCTCTTTGAAGGTCACCAGGCCGGTGCCGTTCGGCATGGCGCCCGTGATCGCCGTGATGGTGGCATCATTCTTCGCGAAATCCGTGATGGCCCGGGCATAGACCTGGGAATAGGTCGGGTTCGAAGACGGAGGGGTCTCGCCGGTCTCGGTTTTGTAGGGGCCGAGGCCGTGGAACTTCATCGGGTTTCCGAGCGCTGGTTGGAAGCCGCGTCCTTTTTCGGTGATGATGTGGAGGATGCAGGGGTGATCCTGATCTTTGAGGTGTTCGAAGGTGCGAATGAGGACGGGCAGATCGTGCCCATCGAGGGGGCCGTAGTAGCGTAAGCCGAACTCTTCGAAGAGGACGTTTCGCCAGAAAAGTCCCTTGGCGCTTTCCTCGACCTTGCCGGCGAGGCGGCGAGCCTTTTTGCCGCCGATGAACTCGACGAATTCGGCCGCTTTTTGGTGGAGATGGGCGTAGGCGGGATGGGTTTGGAGGGAATTGAAGTATTTCGCGATGGCACCGACGTTCCGGTCGATGGACCACTCGTTATCGTTCAGGACGATGATGAAGCGTTTGGTGGTTTCGGCGATGTTATTGAGCGCTTCGAAGCTGGGACCGCAGGTGAAGGCGGCATCTCCGGCGATGGCGACGATGTGTTCATCCGATCCCCTGAGATCTCTGGCGGCAGCCATCCCCAGCGCCGCGCCCAGAGCCGTTCCGGCGTGACCGGCGCCGTAGCAGTCGTGATCGCTTTCGGATCGCAGGCAGAAGCCGTTCAAGCCCTCGTATTGGCGCAGGGTATGGATGCGATCCCAACGGCCCGTCAGCATTTTGTGGACGTAGGCCTGGTGGCTGACGTCGAAGACAAAGCGATCCTTTGGTGTGGTGAAGACGCGGTGGAGGGCGATGGTGAGTTCCACCACGCCGAGGTTCGGTCCGAGGTGGCCGCCCGTGCGGGAGAGGCACTCGATGAGGGTGTGGCGCACCTTGGCGGCCAGGCGGGTCAAATCCGCCTCGGGGAGCGCCTTCAGGTCGTCCGAGTTGTCGACGATCGGGAAGTCGGCGGCGTCCTCTGGGATTTCAGAAGAGGGAGATTTCATCAGGCTTATCGGAGGAGGGATCACCCGGGGATGAAGCGGGCTTGGATTTGGAGGGCGATTTGTCCGTGCCGGAGGCGTCCGGCTTGAAAGGTTCGAGAGAAGCCTCCTTTTCGGAGTCGTTCGAGGCGCTTTTTCCGGACGCGATCAATTCGATGCGCTGCTCGGCCTCTTTCAGGCGTTTTTGACAGGTTTGGAGGAGGGCGCTCCCGCGCTCGTAACGCTCGACCAGCTTATCGAGGGGCAGACGCTCGGACTCCATTTCCTTCACGATCGACTCCAACTCCGCAATGGCTTCTTCGAAGGGAAGGGAGTCGTCCGCCGCGTTCTTTTCTTTGGGTGCCGCTTTTGCCATGAAGAGTCTTCTCGGTTTCGGAACCCCCATTCTTCGAGGGGCGCCCGGGTTTTTTCAAGTAAGGATGATACGGATTTGGGTAAGGAGCCTGGACGAGCAAAGCAGCGTGACTGCCTCATTTGACGTCGCTGAGAATTTCTCCCTGCCAGGACGGGCCCGGTTGGTGCCGGCTGAGGAAGCGGGCCTGTTCGGCCAGCCAGTGGGCAGGTTCGTCGTCGTCGGGAAGTGCATCGAGGATCTGGAGAGCCGCCGGCCAGTCGCGGGCGACGAACAAGTCGAGCGCGCGTTCGTAGTCCGCAATCTGTTCGGGGGTGGCGCCGCTGCCTCCGACTTCCTGAGGCAGAACCAATTCATAAATGGGATAGGAGCGCCGGAAGCCGGCTGGGCGGAGGAAACAGAGCTTGCGCACGGTCTTACCGGAGTGCCGGATGTGCCGGCAGGTGACGTTGCTGAGCAAGGCGGGGACTTGAAACTGCTTCCCCAGGGCTTCCAGCCGTGCACCGAAATTGACCGCTGCGCCGAAAACGCTGATGTGGACCTGCTGAACCGGACCCGTGTTTCCGACGGCGATCCGGCCGGTGCTGATGCCCATGCGGATGCCCGGGATCCGGTGTCCGTCCGGCGAGACTTCGACCCGTTCGCGGAGGCTGGAAGCCACGGCCTCGGCCGTTGACGCCGCACGGACGGCGTGGTCGGGCATGGCGACCGGCCAGCCCCAAAGGGCCAAAACGCCGTCGCCAGCGAAGTCGGTGATGACGCCGTCGTATTCAAACACCGTTTTCGAGATGTGGCCCATGATCTCCTGGTTTTCGCGGAGTTGGTCAAGGATTTCGAGGTCGGTGGAAGCCGCTTCCATCAGCTCCGAAACGCCGCGCCGGTCGCCAAAGAGCACGGTGCACTCGGCCAAGGCCGGCTTGAGCATTTCGACGCGGCCTTCCCTGAGAATGCGGCGAAGGGCGGGGGAGAAGTGCGAGGAGAGCTGTTCTTCGATGCGTTGCCGCTCCCGTGCGGCGAGCAGGCTGGCGACCAGGGACCCGGCGAGCCTGAGGAAGGAGGTGTAGGACTCCGCCGAGACGGGGTTTGACTGCTTGGCGGCGACGTAGAGGTAGACGGGAAGACCGCGGGGGCCGCGGTAGACGTGAGCGTCCTGGCCTTGGGAAGCGACGGGAAGGATGGCGACCCAGTCGACGCGGTTGAGCACGCTGGACTCGTGACTGCCGGGGGCCGGACTGCTTTCCGATTTCCAGTAGTAGGCGTCGTCGGGAGAGGCCTGCCGAAGTTTGACCTGCTTCAGCAGCGAAGCGCTGACGCGGAAATCCGCCCTGGCAGCGGGTTCTTCGTTGAGGATTTCGAAGTTGGGCGGTTCTCCGGGCTCGGGGCTGGCTTCCAAGGCAAGGAAGGCCACCGAGACGTTCTTCTGGCCGGGGAGAGCCGTCTTCAGGAAATCGGCGGTGCGGGTGAAGAGTTCCTGCTCGGTATGCCAGCCGCTGAGGACTTTTTCGGGCAGTTCGCGCTGGAGGAGTCTGAGCTGGAAGCGGAGGCTGTATTCATCGAGCTGATCGACGTCGTCGAGCACCGGCACGCGCTGGGTGGCGTCGGAGAGTTCATCCCGGGGCGGCTGGAAGGGGACGTCACCACCGAAAGGGCGCTGGTGAGCCATCGCGTCTTTCATCTCGTCGAGCGAGCGCAGCCAGAAGAAGGCGGTGCGGCCTCTGGAGCCGATGCTGAACGATTGGCCCGGTTTCAAGCGGAGGGGATCCTCGAGGCGCTCCCGCTCGGCGTGTGGAGCATTCGTGAAGAATCGGTTGGGAGGCAGACGGCCGGGCGAGGCGGAGATCCGCTTCAGGATGAGTTCCTCGCCCGACCGGCGCGCCAGCGAGTGATTCCGGCTGACGATGCGGTCGCGCCAGGGAATGCGCAGGGCATCCTCACCTGGGCTGGTTTCGGGATTCCGGCCAATTTTCACCGGCTGACCCTCGACTTTGAGGGAAACCCATTGGCTGGGATCTTCCAGGAAAACGGCGACGAGGATCATGGTCTCGGACCGGTTGGGTCGATGCGGCCGAGCCGGCGAGGGGCGGAGGATCAGCGATTCCGGCGGAGCGCCTCGCTGCGCAGCCTCAGAGCGTTGAGGTGGATGAAGCCGGAGGCGTCATCCTGGTTGTAGGCTTCGGCCGGGTCCGCCTCCATGGTGGCGACGTCTTCCCGGTAGAGACTCTTCGGCGAACGGCGTCCGGCCGTCATGACGTTGCCCTTGTAGAGTTTCAGGCGGACCTCGCCCGACACCTCGCGTTGGGTCTCGGTGACGAGGGCCTGGAGGGTCTCGCGTTCGGGGGCGAACCAGAAGCCGTTGTAGACGAGCTGCGCATACTTGGGGATGAGCGAGTCCCGCAGGAGCATGACCTCCCGGTCCATCGTGAGGCTTTCGATCTGGCGGTGCGCGTCGAGCAGGATGGTTCCGCCGGGCGTTTCGTAAATGCCGCGCGATTTCATCCCTACGAAGCGGTTTTCGACCATGTCGATGCGGCCGATGCCGTGTTTCCCGCCCAGGTGATTGAGAACCTTCATGATGCCGAAGGGCGTCAGGAGCGTGTATCCGTCGCGGTCCCCCTGGGATTCCAGACCCAACCGCGAGAGCACTTCCGCCACCGAATCGCCCTGGAGCCCGATGGCGTTTCCGGCGTCGAAGAGCACCTGCAGGTATTCCGGCTGGTCCGGGGCTTCCTCGGGGCTGACGCTGAGGACATACATGTCGCGGCTTTCCGGGGTGGTGGCGTCGAACCAGGGATCCTCGAGCACGCCGCTCTCGAAGCTGATGTGCAGGAGGTTCCGGTCCATGCTGTAGGACTTCGAGGCGGAAGCTTTGACGGGGATGCCGTTGGCCTCGGCGTAGGCGATCATTTCGGCGCGGCCGGGAAATTGCTGGCGGAAGCGAGGGTCGCGCCAGGGGGCGATCGTCTCGAGATCGGGATTCAAGGAGGCCGCGGTCAACTCGAAGCGGACCTGGTCGTTGCCTTTTCCGGTGGCGCCGTGGGCGAGGGCGTCGGCGTTTTCCTGGCGGGCGACATCGACCATGCCCTTCGCGATGCAAGGCCTCGCGATGCTGGTTCCGAGAAGGTATTGGCCTTCGTAAAGGGCATTCGCCTGGAACATCGGGAAGATGAAGTCGCGGGCGAATTCCTCGCGGAGGTCACCGATGAAGCATTTGCTGGCCCCGGTGGAGAGGGCCTTTTCTTCGAGGCCATCGAGTTCCTCCTCCTGACCGACATCGGCGCAGTAGGCGATGACTTCAGCGTCGTAGGTTTGGCCGAGCCATTTGAGGAGCACCGAGGTGTCGAGGCCGCCGGAGTAAGCGAGAACGATTTTCATGATCGAGGCTGGCGATGATAAACCCGGGGCGGGTCGATGCAAAGGGAAGGCGGTCAGGGGATTTTTGACATCGGCCCGGCTGGCCGGTAAGGGGACCGAAGCGATGGATCTGTTTCTCATCGATGCCATCGGCCCCTTTTTCCGCGACTACCCGCTGGTTCGGATCAATTGGTCAAAGATTCCGTTCGAGCATTTGGAGACGGAGGGACCGGACCGGGAGCGTCAATGGGCGAAGATCCGTGAGGAGATGAAGCGCTTTGCGGGGCGGGTGGCGGCTTTGGGATACAACGCCGTGTCCCTGGACGACGTCGTTCATCTCGTGGACCGGGATTTGTATGAGGAAGACATCCGCCGGCGCATCGCCGTGTTTCGCAAGCAGTATGCCCGGCTCTTTAAAATTCTCGATGAGGCGGGACTCAAAGTCTTCGTCACGCAGGACGTGCTTTCATACACGCCCCGGATGCGGCGCGAGATCGGGGTCAGGGCGCCGAGCGCCATTCCTTTTCTCAAGGATCTGGTGGATCAATTTTTCGTCGATTTTCCCGGGGTGGAGGGGCTGATTTTGCGAATCGGCGAGAGCGACGGCTTGGACGTGGCGGGCGATTTTCGCAGCGAACTCGTGATGCGAACAGCGGTGGACGTCAGGAGGATGCTCCGGGCCCTGCTGCCGGTTTTCGAGCGGAAGGGAAAGACGCTGATTTTCCGAACCTGGACGGTGGGGGCCTACAGCATCGGAGATCTGCTATGGCACCGGCGGACCCTGGCGAGGGTTCTCCAGGGCATTTCGAGCGAGGCGCTCGTGCTTTCGATGAAATACGGGGAGTCCGACTTCTTCCGCTACCTGCCGCTGAACCGGAATTTCTTCGGAACCGATCATAAGAAGATCGTGGAACTGCAGACGCGCCGGGAATACGAGGGGTGCGGCGAATTTCCCTCCTTCATCGGCCACGATTACGAGCAGTACGCCATCGAGCTTCGCGAGGCGACGAACCTCGTAGGGATCTCGGTTTGGTGCCAAACCGGCGGGTGGCTGCCCTTCCGGCGGTTGGCTTTCATCGACGAGGACGCGGTCTGGACGGAGATCAACACGGCGGTCACGATCCGGCTCTTCCGGCATGGGGAATCGGTGGAGGAGGCGGTCCGATTCTGCGCCGGGCATTGGGGTAGCGGCGATGCCGAGGCGATGCTGGAGATTTTGCGCCTCTCGGAGGAGGTGGTGAAGGAGCTGCTCTATTTCGCTGACTACGCTCAGGAAAACCTGTATTTCCGGCGGGTCCGCATTCCGCCGCTCGTCGAGGTTTACTGGAACAACATTTTCGTTCACCAAGCCATCCGCAAAGTTCTGGGGCACTTCGCCAGGGACCGGGAGTCGGCCGTGAGGCAGGGGCACCAGGCGCTCCGGAAGATCGGGCGGATGCTGGAGATCGCGGAGCGGGCGGGGCTGCCGGAGGGCGATCTCGAGTTCATGCGCGACACCTTCGAAATTCTCTCGCTGGCTCGGGAGTTTTTCATGGGGGCGGACACGGAGGAACTGCGGGAGCGGATCCTCGAGGCGAAGGAAGTCTACCAGGAGCGGTATGATCTGGAACGCCGGAACCGCTACCGGATCATCGTGAATTTCTCGATTTTCGAAGACCCGGGATTGTTCACGCGCTGGCTGATCAAATCGGCGTTTCGGACGCACCCGGGCTACCGAATCCTGGACCGGATCTTCGTGCTCCACCTGATTTCGTTTTTCTACAAGTTCATCAACCGGCGTCAACCGAGCTGGATTCCGGAGTTCGCTCGGAAGAGCGCGATGGGGCTGGACGTCATTTTCCGCTGATTTTTCGGGGTCAAAGCGGCCTTTTTTCAGAATGGCGGGTTGCCTCCAGCGCCACGGCCCGTAATGGGTAGGGGAACCATGGCCTCCGAAGCAATCATCACGCCTGCAGCGTACGACTCGAAGATCGAAGGGAACATCATCTTCACGCAGGTCGACGCCGCCATTAACTGGATGCGAAAGAACTCGCTCTGGCCCATGCCGATGGGATTGGCCTGCTGCGCGATTGAGTTGATGGCGTCGGGGGCGGCGCGGTTCGACATCGCTCGTTTCGGTTCAGAGGTGATGCGGTTTTCCCCACGGCAATCGGATGTCATGATCGTGGCGGGGACGGTGACTTACAAAATGGCACTGGCCGTGAAGCGGATCTGGGATCAGATGGCGGAGCCGAAGTGGTGCATCGCCATGGGGGCCTGCGCTTCCAGTGGAGGAATGTATCGGAGCTACGCGGTGCTGCAGGGCATCGACCAACTCATTCCGGTGGACGTGTATGTTTCGGGATGTCCTCCGCGGCCGGAGGCACTACTCGAGGGGCTGATGAAGCTCCAGAAGAAGATCGAGGAAGAGCATTCGCTGGCCGATCAGAAGCGCGAACTTCTGGAGGAGCTGAAGGGCTGAATTCCCAAACGATTCGCTCATGACGCCCGAGGACAGCGCCAAGGCATTGGAATCGCAATTCGCCGACTCGATCGTCGAGCGCGTGGAATTTCGTGGGGAAATCACGCTCGTGGTGGCGCCCGCTTCACTGAAGACCTTGCTTCGCTACTGCCGTGACGAACTGACCTTTGATTTTCTGGTCGACATCAGCAGCCTGGATCATCTCGGCAGCGAGCCGCGGTTCGAGATGGTGTATGAGCTTTATTCGATGGAAAGCCGGGCGCATCTGCGGATCCGGTCCGTGGTTCCCATGGAGTCGAACGAAGTGGAAACGGTTTCGGATCTCTGGCTGACGGCGGACTGGCACGAGCGCGAGGTTTACGACATGATGGGGATTCGGTTCGGCGGCCATCCCGACCTTCGGCGGATCCTGATGTGGGAAGGTTACCCATACTATCCGTTGCGGAAAGATTTTCCCTTGGGCGGACGGGAGAGCGAACTTCCGGATGTGGCCTTCACCGGGGAAGCACCGCTGGCTGGCGGCCCGTTCGTGACGGCGCCTGGCGATGCATCGACGGTGGAACGGGAGCCGCGTTCCCGGTCGATGAAGTGAGGTGGGCGGGACACTGCCTGGGCAGAGCGGACTGGGCTCGAGCTGTAAGCTGTCCGTGATCGTTAAGGACGGCAGGAAGTAAAGAATCTTTTACTTTCCGCACTTTTGTAGTTGCCAGGCGGCTGCTTCTTGCTTGTATGTGACAGTCTCGTCACACGGTTAGGACAGCCGGCGACGGGTCGCACCCACCAACCATAGAAGAAGAGCGACGATCATGACCACCATTCGAAATGCGAAAGTGCGCGTGATCGACTGCACGGAGCCGCAGCCGATCAAGCGCAAGGAGACCCTCACTGTGACACAATCCGGCGTGTTGTATCACGTCCTGCGTTCCGGGGAGGGCCGCGAGCGGGAAGAGCCGAGGTTTCGGAAACCGGGCTTGGAAGCCTGAACGCCCGGAGGTCCAGGGAGCGCTTTGGTTTTGTGAAATTAATGGTTTGCCAAGCATCCGCGAAGCTCTAAGAGTGAGGCGGTCCTGACAAACCCATCAAAATCAGGCACCTTTCTCAATCACTATCCAATACACGACTCATGCCAGCTACCGCTCAGAAGAAAGACCCGAAGAAAGAGCTGACCAAGGCCGAAATCATCAACGCTTTGGCTGAGAAGACCGAGCTATCCAAGGGCGACGTCACGAAGGTCCTCAACGAACTCACAACCTTGGTCGAGAAGAACGTCGGCAAGCGCGGACCCGGTTCCTTCACGCTTCCCGGGCTGTTGAAGATCGAAACGCGGGTGAAACCTGCCACGAAAGCCCGGAAGGGGCGGAACCCGTTCACGGGCGAAGAGATTACGATCAAGGCGAAGCCGCGTCAGAAAGTGGTGAAGGTTCGGCCCTTGAAAGGGTTGAAAGACATGATCTGAACGATCGGAGCTTCCCTCAGCGGGAATTTGATTTACCCCCGGCCGGCCGCGAGCCCCGGGGGTTTTTTCGTGGGGACCTCCCAATTCCCCTCGAGGCTACGCCATGGCCGGCAAGAGCCCTTGCCCTAAAACCTTATCCGAACCGGCCGCTGATGTAGTCTTCCGTGGCTTTCTGGTCGGGATTCGTGAAGAGCTGGGAAGTCTCTCCGTACTCGATCAGTTCGCCGAGGTATAGGAAGGCGGTCAGGTCGGAGACGCGGGTGGCCTGCTGCATGTTGTGCGTGACGATGACCACCGTGTAGCTTTCCTTCAATTCGGTGATGAGCGATTCGATCTTGGCCGTCGCGATCGGGTCCAGTGCGGAACAGGGTTCGTCCATCAAGAGGACTTTGGGTTCGACCGCAATGGTGCGCGCGATGCAGAGGCGCTGCTGCTGACCGCCGGAGAGCGAGGTGCCCGGGGTATCCAGCCGGTCTTTGACCTCATCCCAGAGACCGGCTTTGAGAAGACAGCGCTCGACCAAGTCGGTTTCCTCCGCCCGGTTGGCGACGGCCCCGTGAAGGCGAGGGGCATACAGCAGGTTTTCCCGAATGCTTTTCGGGAACGGGTTGGGTTTCTGGAACACCATGCCGATCCGCCGCCGGACCTCCACGACGTCGATATTGGGGTGATAGAGATCCTCGCCATCGAGTAGAATCTTCCCGTCGAGCCGCGCCCCTGGCGTCAGGTCGTTCATGCGGTTGAGGCAGCGCAAGAGGGTGGACTTCCCGCAGCCCGAGGGGCCGATGAAGGCGGTGACTTTCCGGTCGGCGATGGGCAAGGTGATGTCCTTCAGCGCCTTGAACTCCCCGTAGAAGAAGTCGACGCGGTCGATCTCCATCTTGGTCGGTGTCCCTGCCGGGGTGGAGGAGGTGGTGGAAGAAGCGGAGGCCATGGCGGGAAGTTCGCGCGTTCGAGGTGGTGAAGGTTGGAAGGAGTGGTGAGGAAGGATGAGGGGGTTACCAGCGGCGTTCGGTCTTGTTCCGAAGCCAGATGGCGAAGCCGTTCAGGAACATGAGGAGCGCGAGGAGCACGAGAATCCCGGCCGCAGTCTTTTCCCGGTAGGCCTGGATGGCGTCGTTGTTCCAAATCAGGATTTGGGTGGGCAGGACGGTGGTGCCGCTGAGGACGGACGTGGGCGGATCGAAGGCGGCGGCATTAAGACCCACGATGATGAGAGGAGCAGTTTCGCCGATGGCGGCGGCGATGCTGATAATGGTACCGGTCAGGATACCGGGGAGAGCGAGAGGCAGCACATGATGGCTGACGACTTGGAGCGGGGAGGCACCGACGCCATAGGCGCCTTCGCGGATCGAATCCGGGACGGCGCGCAGGGCGGCTCGGGTGGCAATGATGATGAAAGGGAGCATCATCAAACCGAGGGTGATGCCCCCGGCCAGGGCCGAGGAGCGCGGGGCTCCGAAGAAATTAATGATGATGGCCAGTCCGAGCAGGCCGAACAGGATGGAAGGCACCGCCGCGAGGTTGTTGATGTTCACCTCGACGATTTGAGTGAATTTGTTGTCCGGAGCGAATTCCTCGAGGTAGACCGCAGTGGCCACTCCGATCGGGACGGCACAGAGGACAGTGATGATCATGAGGTAGATCGAACCGACAATCGCGACGCGCAGACCGGCGATTTCGGGAAAGTTCGAGTGACTGCGGGTAAGGAAGCCCCAGTTGATGCGGAATTTGAGCAGACCTTCTTCCCGGAGTTGCTCGATGCGGTCCAGAAACTGCTCTTTGTCGGCCTTTTCCGCCTCCGAATCGTTATCAAGCGGTCGAAGGTCGCTGTATTTTCCCTTCATGAACTGGTCCACCTGGTATTTGGCGATGAGCCAGCGCGTTTCGGTGGTTCCTGCACCGTCCGGGCCGAGGAGTTCTGGATTGCGTTTGATTCTTTGAGGGATGGTCCGGAGTTCGGCGCGACTCACGACTTCGGCCATATCGCCGGAGACGGCTTTCTGGTAGCCCCACGGCTTGGCCGTTTCGTCGTTGTAGGTGACAGTCGCTTTGACCATGGCCTGGCGGAAGGCGCCGGCGCCTTTGGTGATCATGTCGGCGAAAAAGAACACGAGGAATCCGCCGGCAAAAGCGATGGCCAGGAAGCCCCACATGCGGAACCAGAACTCGTCGCGTTTCCGGCGCTTGAGGCGGTTTTGGATGATGGCTTCGCGGTCTTCGGACATGGTGGGCAGGGATCAGTAGCGCTGGCGGAAGCGACGGATGACGATGGTGGCCACGACGTTGAGAATGAGGGTGATGATGAAGAGCACGAGGCCGAGGGCAAAGGCGGAAAGGGTTTCCAGGCTCTCGACCGCTTTGTCGCCGGTGAAGGCGGTGGCCATGCGCACCGTGACGGTGGTCATGCCCTCGAGAGGATTGGCGGACAGGTTAGGCTGAGCACCGGCAGCCATGAAGACGATCATGGTCTCACCGAGCGCCCGGGAGATCGCCAGAAGGATCGCCGAGACGACGCCCGGAAGGGCTGCGGGCAGGATGACGTTTTTGATGGTCTCGGCACGGGTGGTGCCGAGGGCGAGTGACCCTTCACGGATGGCGTTCGGGACCGAGTTGATGACGTCGTCCGAGAGTGATGAAACCAGGGGAATGATCATGATGCCCATGACCAAGCCGCAGGTCAGGGCGTTCTCGGGTGAGGCCGTTTCGAGAAAGGTGGCGAGCCAGCCCCAACCGGCTCGAACCACGGTTTCTCCAGCTTCTTGATAGGTCAGCAGGCCGAGGCCCCAATCGCAGACAGTGACGACGGAGGGACCGATGGTCACCACGGCGAAAAAGCCGTAAACGACGGTCGGAATCCCGGCGAGAATCTCGAGGATGGGTTTGACGCCCTGGCGTACCCTGAAGGGCATGTACTGGGTCATGAAGATCGCCGCCATGACGCCGACCGGCACGGCCACGATCACCGCGATTAGGGTGATCATGAACGTCCCGGCGAAGAGCGGCACGGCACCAAATTGTGGTTTGGCGTAGGAAGCCCCGTCGTCACCTGGGCTGGCGACCGTGGCCAGGAAGGAGTTCTCGGGTGCCCAGGTGGTGCCGGTGAGGAAGTCCTTGGGATGAACGGGCGGACGTTCCCAGATGTCCTTCGCCACGGTGACGCCGCCGGCAGCCTCGATGCCGGGCAGGCCGTTCAGCGCCTCCTCGACGGCAGGGGCGCTGGCGCCGGGAGGGAACGGCGATGTGGAGACGCCCTTGAAGTTAAGGGAGAACGAAGGTTCTTCCGTATCGAGAAGCCGGGCATAGACGGTCTGAAGCTCACGTTTCGTCGAGGAACCATCGCTGACGGTGATTTCCATGGACATCTCCGTGCCGCTCCCGATGATGGATTGCTGGTTTCCCACTTCGTTCCAGCGGACTGACCAGGCGTTGCGGTCATACTTTCCGGAAAAAAAGGCGAGGGACTCGAACAGAATGGAGGCAACGATGCCGAAAGTGACGAAAATCGAGACGATGGACGCCGCGAGGAGGACGCTTCGGATGACGCGTTCGACGCCATTCCGCGCGCGGAGACCTGGCTGGATTCGGGTCAGGGCGTAGGCGGCTCCCACTAGCCCGCAGGCGAACGTCAGGGCCAGGATCCACAGTCCGGGTATCTTGGCGAATCCCGTCAGGTGGAGGAGAGCGGCCGACAAACCCAGGATGACCGCCGGAACGAGCAACCAGCAGACGACGTAGCTCCCGTGTTGGCCCGGTCGGGAGTGCCAGTCACCGCCGGCTTTTGCCAGCGTCGCGGATTTCGAGCGTCCCCACAGGTAGAAGACGACGCTTAGAACGAGCAGGCCGAAGAAGAAAATCGAGAGCGTCGATTGTTCGGTCACGGTGCGGAGGCGAGGGGGACGGGGGAGAACCGCAGCGAAGGAAAGGCGGCGTGGGGGTGGCGTTCACGTGGCAGGCGAGGCGGGGCGTGACGGGTGGGGTGGGCGTAGGC
>CAZCRA010000008.1:0-29755 GCA_964500945.1 uncultured Verrucomicrobiales bacterium
GGTCCTCGGTGCCCTGAAAAATCAGTGTCGGGGGGGTGTGCTTTCCGATGTAGCGAGAGGGGTTGCAGCGGTTCGCTTCTTCGAGATCCCGAAAACGGCTGGCTCCCGAATCCGTCCGTGAGGTGTCCACGATCGGGCTGTAGAGGACCAGCGCATCCGGCACGCAGCTGAGGTTGGGGTCGTTGGGATCATCCGCCACGCCGGGAATCAATGCCGCCGCCAGCATCATCTGGGCTCCCCCGCTCCCACCGGCTCCGATGATCTTCGACGGATCCACGCGGAGCGCCTCTGCATTGTAACGGAGCCAGCGAATGCCCGACCGGGCGTCGGACATGGCTTCCACAGGACCGGTGCCGTGAACCGAACGCATCCGGTATTCCAGAAGCACCGCCACCGCACCCCTCTCCACCAGGTGCAGGCATTGCGGCGCATACTGCGTGATGGTGTGGTTATCCCAAAAACTGTTCGCCAGGAAGACCGCCGCAGGCCGCAATCCCGTCTCCACCTTCGCGGTGTCCGTCTCTTCCGACTCCCCGGGATCCGGCGTAAAAACGAAGGCCTTCAATTCGAGACCCTCCTGAGTCTCCTTGAATACATACTCCTGCGCCAGGTCCAGGACCTGACGGCTTCGGTCAATCCAGGTTTCGGCGGGGAAAGACTTCATTTCGATGGAGGTTGAAAAATCAGCCCAAGTTATAGACACTCGCTGGCGAAGAGGGAACCGTCAAATGGACCTCCTCCCTCTCCCACCTACCTCCTCCCCAAATGTCCGCCTTCCCTCCCCGTGTTCCCATCCCGCTCCCCCACGCCCTCCTCGTCGCCGCCATCGCGGCTGTCCTCCTTCCCGCAGCCGCCCCGCTCACGGCCCAGGACAATCGCGTCGAACTCGAGCGCGTCTACCGCGGATGGGCCGGGTCCATGATCAACCGAAACTACCCGATGTGGCAGAAGTTCACGGCCACCCATCGTCAGGTCACCACCCACAATTACGTTGTGTCCCGAAAGGAAGAATGGCCGGAGGCCCTCTTCGCTCTGCCCTTTCAGCTCCCGGAAATCACCACTCTCCGTCACCTCGCCACGCTTCAAAAAGGCGCAACCGCCCACATGGTCTATTTCGGCAAAGTCGACTTCGGCATCACCGACGGTCCCGTCCCAGAGAATCTGCTCATGCTTCGTTTCGTGCGCGAAGACACGGGCTGGAAGTTCGATAACACGCGCTACTTTAATCTCGAGGCCGATCCCGGCGTGCGGCGCGCCATCAGCGTCGGCGAACTCTCCTTTCTGGCCGACGACGAGTTCCAGCCGACCGGTGAGGTCCCTCCCGTGCCCCCGAAGGTCGGCGCCTTCGATTTCGCCGGAGAAATCTGGATCTTGTCCGCCGGCTACGAAACCACCGTGAGCGTCGGAGATTTGCACACCTCCACCGTCGCCAACAATGCCGTCACGAACGTCATCATCGGCGGCTTGGCCAAGGCCGGGCTGCCGGTCTTGGTGGAAACGCGGGAACTCGAGGTGCCCGACGGTTACGAGCGGCAGCTCCGCATCGAAATCTATGCCCTCAACCCCCCGCGCAAAGCCGCGAAAGTCTGGACGTTCAAGCCGAAACCCGGAGAAGTCCCGGGCCGCCATGAATCAAAGGTCTGGGCAAACGTCGTGACGATGCGCTGAGGCTCTGCTCGAACCGGAAGAGGTCCCCTTGATCAAAGATCCGGGAGTTCCTCTTCCAACCGGTCATCCACTTGGGCCGCAATGCCTGGGTTCACATCCTCGATGATCCCGAAACACTCAGCCAAATAGCGCTGGTAGAGCTTCGAGAGATCCGCTTTGAACGTCTCGAAGTGCTCCACTTTTCGCTCGGGCACCTGATACTCCTCGATGTAACCCATGCGCAGTTCCTCCTGCGTCTGAACCATCGCGTAAAGCTCTCCGAGCTTGTGCTTCAGCGCCAGATCCCAAGCCCGGTTCCGCACCTGCCGGCGGGTGAGATCCAATTTCAGCGCCTCGTCCTGCGTCGTCATCCAAAGTCACCCTCAGCGTGCCCCCAGACCGGGTCAACCCGTTCCCGCAGCGGCACAAAACCCCCAGGAGCCGAAAACCCAGACCACACGGCGCTCAATGAACCCGCTGCCCGGGTGAGGCCCCCTCGTCCGGGCTCAACAGGAAGACCTCCTTCTTGCCCGGCCCGGCCGCGACGACCATCCCTTCGCTGACACCAAACTTCATCTTCCGCGGCGCCAGATTGGCCACCACCACCACCAGTTTGCCCACGAGACTCTCCGGCTCGTACGCCGCTTTGATCCCGGCGAAGACCGTCCGGCGCTCGTCCCCTCCGAGACTCACCGTCAGCTTCAGGAGCTTATTCGCTTCGGGCACGGCTTCCGCTTCCACGATCCGCGCCACGCGCAAATCCACCTGGGCGAAGTCGTCGATCCCGATCTCCTCCGCCAGCGGCTCCGCCTCCAGCCAGTCCCCGGCGTCCTCCCAACGCGCGTTGCCCCCGCCGGCCGCGCCATGAGGGGTGGCTTCCTCCTGACTCTCCCGAATCATGGTTTCCACTGCCGCAGGGTCGATCCGCTTCATCATGTGCTGGAACCGGTTCACCGGTTTGCCCGTCAACGGTGTCGCCGCCTGCGCCCATCGTTCCACCCGATCATTCAGCAGCTCCCCGCACTGGGCCGCCAACCTCGGAAGAACCGGCGCCAAGTAGACGCACAGCTGCCGGAAGAGGTTCAGCGCCACCGTGCAGACATCCTGCAACTCCCCGGCCCGCTCCGGATCTTTCCGCAGTTCCCAGGGGGCCTTCCGCTCGACATACGGATTGGCTTGATCCGCCAACTCCATGATCGCCCGCATCGCCCGGCTGAAATCCCCCTTCTCGTAGTGAGCCGCAATCGTCTTCCCAGCCTTGGCAAATGACTCGAACAACCCCTCGTCATCCGGGTAGACCGCCGACAGCCCGGTCGTTTGGACAAACTTCGCACTGCGACTCGCCAGATTCACGACTTTGCCCACCAGGTCGCCGTTCACTTTCGCCACGAATTCTTCCAGATTCAGATCGAGATCCTCCACCCGGCTCGTCAGCTTGCTGGCGTAATAGTAACGCAGCCACGCCGGGTCCAGGTGATCCAAATACTTCGACGCCCGCACGAAGGTTCCCTTCGACTTCGACATCTTCTCGCCGTCCACCGTCAGAAACCCGTGGATATGCACCTTCGCCGGCAGATTGAAACCCGCCGTCTTCAGCATCGCGGGCCAAAACAAGGTGTGAAAATACTGGATGTCCTTCCCGATGAAATGATGCACCTCCGTCTTCGAGTCGCGCCACCAGGTGTCAAAATCCTCTCCTTCCCGCTCACACCATTCCCGCGTCGCCGCCAGATAGCCAATCGGGGCGTCGAACCACACATACCAGTAGTTCCCAGGTCTGTCCGGGATCTCGAATCCGAAGTAAGGTCCTGGACGTGAGATGTCCCAGTCGTTCAACGGTTCGTTCAAAAAGTAGTTCTTCAGGTAGTTCGCGCTCTCCTTCGGCAGCGATCCCGACTGCGTCCATTCAGTCAGGAAATCGTGCAACAGCTCGACCCGCACAAAGAGATGCGAGGCGGTCCTGACCTCCGGAACGGTCCCGGATAGCACGCTGACTGGCTCGATCAAATCCGCCGGCGAATACGCCCGTCCGCATTTGCCGCAGTTATCCCCGGGTTGATCGGGGGCGCGGCACTCTGGGTTCGGACAGATCCCGCGCACCTGCCGATCGGCCAGGAACATGCCCTTCTCGGTATCGAACAACTGCTCGATCTCTCGCTCGACCACCATCCCGGCTTCCCGGAGGGCCTTCCAAATCAGCTCGCACAGTTCGCGATTCGCCTGGCTGTTCGTACTCCCGTAGTGATCGAACTCGATGTCGAATGCAGCGAAATCCCGCTGGTGAGCTTCGCCCATCTCGGCGATCACGTCCTCTTCACTCCGCCCCTCCGAATGGGCTCGAAGTGAGATCGCCGTGCCGTGGGTGTCATCGGCACAAACGTAAACGCAGCGATTGCCGCGGAGCTTCTGAAACCGCACCCAGATGTCGGTCTGCAGGTACTCGACGAGGTGGCCAATGTGAATGTGGCCGTTGGCGTAGGGAAGGGCGGAGGTGACGAGAAGACGACGCATGAAATCGAAGGTGAGGCCGGCCGGTGACGTCGGCTGGCTGGATGATCAAATAACGGGAGTGCACGGCGCTTTCAACCTATCGCCTGCATTTCTGTAGCTCCGGCCGCGCGTCAGTCTCCCTTGACGATCTTCCCGCCAATTCCCAAAACGGTCGCGTTGCGCTTCGCGTCTTCCGCTTCGGCGATCTGACCGTCTTGCACATACATTTGCGACAGCGCTGTCCAGGCCAGTTGGTCATTCGGCTCCAGCGTGGTGGCCTGCAGCGCCGCGCCGATGGCGGCCTTCGTGTCGCCGGTCTTCATCAGCGCCAGCCCCAGGGCATGCCAGCCGTCAAAATAGGACGGGTCCAGTTCCACACATCGCCGAAGCTTCACCACCGCCCCCTCCAAATCTCCCACCGCCAGGTCGGCGCTCGCGTCGTCGTAGAGTCCGTCCCGCTCCTCTTCCATCGCCATGAGGCCAACCTACGCCCAAAGCGCCCACGGGCGAACGCTTTCCAATCCCCGGCCCAGGACCGGCTCGCCGATCAGCTCCCAGCGAGCTGTTCGATACTCACCGGCACCATTTGACCATCGGTGTTGCGCATCAGCGGAAACTTGGCTTTCGCCGCCTGTCGCTGCTCACGGAACCAAGCCGTATAGGCCTGCGAGGCCCGCGCCGCTCGAAGACTGTCCGCCAGCATCTTCCGATCCTCGGGCTCCGATTCCCGCTCCGGCACTTCGCGTTTCTCCACCCACGCCAGAAGCGCTCCATCCGGAAGCAACCGGGGCTGACTCACTTCCTTTTCGGCGAGGTCGTAGACCATGCTCCTCAGCGTGGTGCCGAAGTCCGTGCCGTCGGGAATTTCCATCCGGGTGAACGGCTCCAGCGCCCTGTGCTGCAGACCCACTTCTTCCGCCGCGGCTGTGGGTTCGGTCCCGGCCCGGAGTTTCTCGGCCAATTCCTTCCGCCGCTCCGTCGCCGCAGCCTGCAGCGCCCCTTCCTCCTCCTGCGTCTTCAAAATCGTCGCGATCTTCTCCCGCGCCTCCTCCAGCGTCAGCGGACGCGATTCGACGAACTCGTCCATCCAGAACAAATAGATCGCCTTTTGGGTCTCAGCCGCGGCCAGCCGGCCCGTCGCCTCCGGCGGCATCTCGAACAGCTGGTTCGTCAACGCCACTTCCGTCACCAACGTTCCCGGCACGGCGGAACGCGGAAACGGTTCGCCCCCGGACTGCACCTCCAATCCCTCTTGTTGCGCCAAAGCCTCTTCAATCGTCATCCCCTCCTCTTCCATCGCGTCCGTCACCGCGCGAAAAACCGCGTTGAAACGTTTCGCCACCTCCAACCGCTTCGGTCGCCATTCGTCGGGCGCCTCTTCCTCGCCTCGTTCCGGGAGCGGGAACGCCACAAACTTCAATCCGCGACGTGGTTCGGTGCGAAGTTTCGGCTTGCCCTCGTTGTTCTCGAAATACTCCTGGATCGCCTCCTCACTGGGCTCGCCGGGCTCGGGCACCTCGTCGTCGGGAAGAAAAAACTCGTCCACCGTGAATGCCTCGTAGCGCTCTTCATAGGCCTGGTCGATCTCCCACGGCGCCGGACGCATGCCTGATCCGAGCAATTCGCGCAGCTTGCGGAACTTCACGTAGTCCCCAATGAGCTGACGCAAATCCGTCTCCACCATCGAGTAGCGCCCCAATCGGGTCCGGATGTAATCGTCATATCGAGCCCGGCTGAACGCCCCGGTTCCTGGATCCTGAAAGGCAGGCAGCTCCAGGATCACCTGATCGATCTCTTCCGCCGTCGCATCGATCCCCATGTCCTCCGCCGCCTGGCGCAGCACGATCAGGTTCACCACGTAATTCGTCCGGTCACGATCCATCCGCTCCTGACCGAACAACGTCAGCGCAAACTCGCCCAGCGGCGAAAAATTGAACATCGAAACCTGCCCAAGGTCCGCGAAGGCCACGTAAAACGAATTCGCCAGCTTCACTGCATCGGCCCGCCGATACGTCTTTCCGTTCACCTCCAACGATAGCGAGGCGTTTCCAGAGACGCCCGCGTCGCTCTTCGCGTAGAAGTAGGCGAAAGCCACGCAAATCACGATGGTGACGACGATGAGAAGACTCTTTTGAACTTTGCGGATGGACGTCAGCATGACGAAAAAACTGGGGCGTTGATACGATTTTGGGCCGATCGCACGCTAGGAGAGCGCCCTTCCCCGAGCAACTGCTTTTTGGCGCTTTGCACGCCCGCCAAACCCCACGAAACGGATGGGTTTTGAGCTTCGGACCCAGCCCCTACTCAGCCTTTCAGATAGTCCTCCAGCGCTGCGTCCGGCGCGGCCCCATTCTCCAGCGCTTTGCGGTAAAACTGCTCCGCCTGCTCCTTGGAGGCCTGGTCCCGCGTCGCATACAGCACCGATAGGTTGAAATACGCATCGGCATGAGACGGGTCGATTCCCACCGCCTGTTTGAACTCGCTCTCGGCCCGGCTCCCCCAACCCCGCCGGCTGGCAATCAAACCGATGAAGTTGTGGGCGTCCGCGTTTTCCGCATCCCGCCGGATCGACTCGCCGAACGACGCCATCGCTTCCTCCAGATCGTTTCGCTTGAAATGAAGAACGCCGAGGTAGTAGTGCGCCGGAGCATAGTTCTCATCGTGCGCCAGGGCCTGACGGAATTTCGCATCGGCATCGTCGAAGTTCCCTCGCCGAAGGTGAATCACCCCGAGGTTGGTCAGCGCCAGCACGTTGCTCCGGTTCACCGAGATAATCCGCTCGTAGCCCCTCATCGCCAGATCGTAGCTGCCCTGGCTGAAATCGTAGTTGGCCGCTTTTGCCCAAGACGTCAGCTCCTCCGGACCGGGCGTTGGCTGACCTTCAGCTTTCTCCGGCTTCGGCGTCACGGGTAGGCTGGAGAAGGGAACCTCGGGTTCGGCCGAGGCCATCTCGATCAACTCCACGTCTTCGGCGCCCTTGAACATCGAACGCTCCTCTTCCGTCAGCTCCATCGGCTGGCCCGCCATGTCATCCAGGCTGGTCAGTAACGTCGTCGATTGCACGTCCACCCGCCGAAGTTCTTCCAGCACCATCTGCCGAGCTTCCTGAAGCCGCGCTTGGCGGACGAGCTGGCGCCGCACCAAACCCCGGAGCAATTCGTTTTCCTCCCCGCTCATCACGAGCTTCTCTTCCGAGACCTCGACCTTCCGGTTCAGCGTCCCTAGCAGCCGGTCCTTGGCGGCAATGATCGCGTTTTTCCCTTCGAGTTCACCCGAGACCCGGTCCAGCTCGCGCATCAGACTCTGCAATTTCCCGCCCAGCTCCTCGACCCGCTCCTGATAGCGCCGATTCTCCACTTGGAGCAACGTGCGCTCTTCCTGAACCGAAATCAGCTTGCTCTGGAGCGTGGCGATCTGCCCCCGGTAATCCCCCTCCTTCTCGCGCATCTTGGCGATTTCGTCCTGAGCCTCGTGGAGCGCTTCCCGCCACTTCTCGCTGGCCTTGAGCATGTCCTTGATGTCCCCGCTAACCTGATCGCTCGCGTTCAACAAAATGGCCATCTCGTGCAGATCCTTTTGCAGCTGATCCCTTTCCTCGGCCAGGGAATCCCGCTCCTTGCGCAGCGCCTGATTCGAAGCTCGAAGTCGCTCGGTCTCACCTTCCAAGCTGGCCACCTTCTGATTCAACTCCCCGATCACTTCCCGGCTCTTCTCCAGCTGTTCGATCAGCTCGGCGTTGCGCTCGCTCACCTGCCCGCGGCTGGCCAGTTCCTCCTGAACCTCCCGCATCAGCGCTTCACGCTCTTCCTGCGCCTTCGCGATCTCTTGCCGCGCGCGCTCTTCCGCCTGGCGCGCTCGCTCTTCCGCTTCCGCCTTCGCCTCCGCCAGAGCCTCGATCTCGGCCCTCATCGACGTCGCCGTCTCCGCCGCTTCGGCCAACTTCGCCTCGGCCTTCTCCCGCGCCGCTTCAGCCGTCTGCAACGCTTGACGTAACGCGTCGACCGCCTCGGAATTCGCCCCGCCACCCTCCATTTCCGCCAGCTCCCGTTCGCGAGCACGGGCCAGCTCCTTCGCTTCATCCCGCTCTTTCCGCGCGGCATCCCGGTCGGCCTCCGCCTGTTGCAACTTCGTCAGGAGCTGGGACGCTTTCTCCATCTGCCCCTGCCGGTCCGCCACGAGCGCATCGCGCTGCTCCTGCAGCGTCGCCATTTCCCGCCGGGCGTTCTCCAGCGCCTTCAAAATGCTCGCGCTCTCCGTGTTCGCCTTGCGCAGCTCGTCGGTAGCGACCGCCAGTTGATCTTCCAGCTCCTTCACCCGGCCGCCACCCTGCTCGCGAGCCTCCCGAAGACTCCGGACCGCTTCACCGAGCTGACCCCGGATCTGAGCCTCCACGTTCCGCGCGCGCGCCAGCTGCTCCTGCAAATCCCGCATCTGCTGATCTCGCTGCGAAAGCTCGGTGCGCAATCTCTGGTTCGCTCCGGATAGCCGGTCCAGCTGATCCTGGATCTTCCCAAACTCTTGCGGAATGCTCTCGATCGGAGCGGCAGCCCCGGGCACCACGATGTTTTCGCGCGTCGTTGCCATCGGAGCCGGTGGCCTCGAACCCGGCCCCAAGGGCTGCTCCACTCCAGACCCAGGCCCTCCGGCCAAAGGAGCGCTTCCGCCATCACTCCCACCCGCTCCCGAACGCAGCTCGTCGATCTTCTCGGCCAGCAGCGTCCGCCGGTACCGCATCATGTTCGACTTCCACGTCGGATGCGTCCGCGCAATGAAGTCGAACAATCGCTGCGCCTCTCGATATTTGCTCAGCGATTCCAAGTCCCGCCCGGCGTCCTCATGGCTCTCCGCCTCCCTCATCAGCATGTAACCCCGCAGCCAAAGATCGGACGGGTCGCCGCTGGTATCCTGGGCCGGAGCCAAAGCGGCTGCGAAAAGGGCAAGGCAAACCGCCGCCGGCGAGACGAGATGCGCGATGGTTGTGCGGTTCACCAAGCGAAACAGGGTCATGACGGAACGACGCGTGAGGCGGGCAGGTTTTTCAACTCTCGGACGAAAAACGCCGAAATGAGGGGCGGAAATCGCCTCCGAACCAGGTTTCTAGCACATTTTTTGAGAAAAGTCCGCTAAATTTTGTTCGCAAGCCCAAAGCTTCCAATCCTGCGTCCGCGTCGACGACGCACGCCCTATCGCTTCAGCCCCAGCCCCCTCGATGCTCCACGCTGGCGCAATTCCTCAGGATCCTCAGCCCCCTTCGTCCGCTCACCACCTCCACGGCCGCGAAACAGCCCACCCCGCTCTCGAGCCTTCTCGCTCCCCGCCATTTCTTCCGCCTCGTCCTCCTCCACGAAACGCCGGATCAGCCAGTGCCGCTGAAACGCCTCCGCCACCCGCTCATAGTCCTCGATCGCTTCCTGAAGACCGACCGCGGCTTCGCCAATTTCGGCCAAGGCCGCGTTGCTCGAATCGACCGCACTGGGAAGCCCATCCGTCGCCCGGCCGAAATCGCCCAGCACCTCGTTGGCGCGGCGCGACGCCTCCTCGCTGGCCGATAAGAAGGCCCGCATGTCCTCTGCAGCTTCGAGATCGCTGACCAGCACCCCGACTGCCCCCTCGCCGGCGTCCAGGCGCTCCAGCAGCTTGGCCATCACTTCCACCGCTTCGCTCAACTCCAGACTCGTTTGCCTTACCTGCCGGCTGAGATCCGCATCGTCCAAGAGCATCGTCAGCGTTCCCTCGCCCCCGTTGATCTGCTCCAAAAGCGCCGTGAGGCCTGCAATCGACTGCTGAAGATTCCCCGATGGCGCGCTCAGGCTCTGCGCCAAGACGGCGATCTCGCGACTCGTCTCCCGCACCTGCTCGATCGCTGGGATCAGCGCATCCCGCACCTCACCGGCCATGTCATTCAAATCCCCCGTCCCCTCCAGCTCCCGTTGCAGCGGAAGGCTTCGCCGCTCCTCATCGATCGGCGTCGAGCCTCGCGTGATGTCCAGGTAGGCCGCCCCAAAACCGCCCAGGTCAGCCTTCAGCATCGCCACCGACTCCTCTCCAATGAAAACGACCCGGTCGCCCCGCACTTGAAGGACCGCCACGAGTTGAATGGCGTCCGGGTTGACTTCGCCGAATCCGCGCGCACCTAGACGCTCGTCTCCCACCCGGAGCTCGATCGAGCGAACTCGACCGACCCGCTCCCCGAGAATGTGAACTTCCGATCCCGGACGAAGACCGCGGATACCCTCCCTAGGCAGCATCACCTCGAAGATTCGCTTCGGTTCAAACCATCCCTGCAATCGTCCGCTCACCACCACCAACGTCAGAAACAAGGCCAGCAGGACGAAGACGAAGGCCCCGGCAATCTCGTGAACGCGGCGGAATTTGAAGGGTTTCGATTCCATGAAGGGGCTTCGCGGGGGAACGTAACTTTCTCAAAAAACCGTATTTTCAGTAAACCTCAACCGGTCAATCTCTCTCAGCTCGAATCCTTTGGTCGATCGCCAAACCCGAAACCTCCAGATCCTCATCCGCCTCGGTTTCCAGCCAGAGCACGGCCGTCTCCCCCTCTCGCACCCGTGCGACCTCACCACAGAACGCCTCGATCCCTGCCGGACTTGCACCCCTCAACGGATTTTCGAGAATCAAAAGATCCAGCGGCTCCGGCAAGAGCGCCCGGACCCACTGGGCCCGCCTGAGATCATTTTCTGAGGTTTCCACCGCCCTCCCTGGCGGCAGCGGATCCAGCCCTAGACGCTGACCCAACGCCTTCGCCTCAGCCAGAACCTTCTCCCGGCTCGCCCCCTTCTGGAAGTAGCGCGCCAAATGAATGTTCTCGTCGATGTCCAGGTTGGCCAGCCAGATTGCTCGACGTGGCCGTCCCTGAACCCTCCCGATTCGCCGCCGGGCCAAGTCCGCCTCGCCGGCCTCCAATTCGCTCCAGCGGCTGCCTCGAAACCGGACCTGCCCCGAGTGGGGCGGGCTCATCCCGATCGCCACGTCGCCGGCATCCTCGACATGCATCCGCTTCCCGGTTTCGAGAAGCACGACCTCCCCTCCGCAAATTTCAAAATCCAAAGCGCCCGCCCCTGGAAGAGCCACGACCGATTCGAACCGCAGGACCGGCTCGCCTTGGGGATCGAAACGCATCGATTCAAACAGTGAAGGTCAAGATCACCACCAACGTCGTGATCAGCACGGCAACGATGATGGAGCGCAAGATCGCACGGCTCACGGCCTGCGGCACTTCCGTCGACGCCCCCGCCACCCGGAGACCCTCGTAGCAACAAATCGCCCCCATCGTCAATCCCGTCAGTATCGTCTGCGCCAACAGCCAGACGATCTCCGGAAGCTGAAGCGCCGAAAACACCGACCCCATGAACGGGCGTGCGTCCCGGATATCCCCGCTGAACGTCACGAAACCCGCCGCCGCGACCAGCAAAGCCACCGCGACGAACCACAGAGTCAGCCCCAGGACACACACCGCCAGCCCCGTCATGCGCGGCAGAACCATGTACTGAAAAACGCTCACCCCTTGCGCTTCCAGCAGCCGGACTTCACCCCGGACCTTCATCGTCGCCATCTCGGAGGTGATCGCCGATGCGCTGGCCCCGATCACGATGAACGTTGTGACGAAGGGCCCGACCATTTGGAACAACAGCAGCGAAACGAGGCGCCCAAGAAACTCGATCCGTCCGGTGAACTGCAGCCACTGGAAACATTGCAGATAAACCGTGGCGCCCACCAGCACCGCCACGACGGCCGTCAACGCCACGGCTTCGACACCCGCGAACAGGATCTGGCGCGCCATCCGGTTCCGGACCGGATAGACCCAGGTTCCTGGCCGAATCGCCAGCGCCAGACCGCCCACGAGCATCGTGCAGAGGTAGACCTGCCGCTCGATGAAATCGATCACGGCACGACCGGCGCGGCCTGTCCACAACCTCGAACCGGCATCCTTTGACGGCATCGCAGCGCCGGACGCGCTCATCCGCCTTCCACCGCCGTGGCGGTTGCCCCGTCAGGCTGCAGATTCAGGAGCGGCTTCGGCATGAAACCAAAGATCAGGATCCCGGCGATCAGCACCACCGCCACGCCCTTGAAAAGCAGACTGCTCTGGATGGGGTCGGTCGTTTCGGAGACCGAGGCATACATTTGCCGGACCACCTTCAGATAATAATAGAACCCGGCCGCTGCCGAAATCAGCGCGATCACCAGCAGCACCCACGCCCCCGATTGGATCGCCAGCTGCAGCACGAAGAATTTGCTGAAGAATCCCGCGGTAAGGGGAACCCCGGCCAGCGCCGTCATCGAAATCAGCAGCGCAAACGCCATCAATGGCGCACGCCCGGCCAGCCCCGAGTAGGCCTTCAGATCTTCACCACCCGTCGCCACCCGCACTTCGGTCACCACGAAAAACGCCAGCATCGTCATGAGCAGGTAAACGCTCAGCCCAAAAGCGACAATATTAGCAGGAGCAAGCGTCGACACGGCCGAAACCAGCGGGGTGCAAGCGAGGGCCAAAAGGAAAAAACCCGCGTTCGACATGCTCGAGAAGCCCAGGAGCCGCTTCAAGTTGGTTTGCGGCAACGCCCCCAGACTGCCGTAGATCAGTGTCACCGCCGCCAAGCCCGCCAGAAGCAAAATCGCTGGTTCGCTGAAACGCGGACTCAACAGAAAAGGATCAATGACCCGAATCAACACGATGAACCCCGCCGCTTTCGAGCCGACCGACAAATAGGCCGTGATCGGCGTCGGTGCCCCCTGGTACACATCCGGAATCCAGAGATTGAACGGGAAGGCCCCAGCTTTGAAACCCAGCGCCACCAGAATCAATCCCAATCCGAAAAGAACGGCACCACGGTTGACCTCCGTGCCCTCCAAGACCTGCCGCATGCCTTCAAGATTTGTCGTCCCAGTCGACCCGAACAGCCAGGCGATCCCGTAAACCATGAAGCCCGTGGATAGAGCCCCTAGGATCAAATATTTCACCCCGGCCTCCAGCGCGCCCGTGTTCCTCCTCGCATACGCCACCAGCACGTAAAACGAAATCGTGACCACCTCGATCGCAAGGAAGATCGAAATCAAATCACACGCGGAAGCCGCCCACATCAGCCCGGCGCAGGTGAACAGCGGCAGCACGTAAAACTCAGCGCAGCCATGCCGCTCACTCGTGTAAGAGCGAATCACAGGGAAATACATGATGCCCATCAGCAGCACCAAGGATGTCGAGATCAACGCCAACCCTTTGTAGAATCCCGCAAAGCTCCCTTCCGCATAGGTGTAGTATTCCCAGAATCCTCCCGTGCCGCCAACCGCGCGGAAATTCAGGGCGAACACGGTCAGCAATCCAGCGACGCCGGCCCAGGCCACCCAACGCTTGTCCTTTCCTGGGATGAATGCCTCCAACAAAAGGAGAAGCAGTCCCAGTCCTCCAACGAAAATCTCCAGGTAATAGGCCGGTATCATCATCGCCTTGGCTTATTTCTTCGCCACGAATTCCAGGCTCTCTCCAAAAAGGCCCAAGATGAGGAAGGGGACCACACCAATCACAAGCAGCAGGACCAGCAATAACCAGCCCGGCGCCGCCGAACGAAGCGGCAACTCACGAAGTGCATGTTTCTGCACCTCCTCCCCCTGAAAGATCCTCCGGAACGCCCGCAGCATGTAGACCGCAGAGATCACGACGCCCCACAGACAGAGAATCGTCGCCACCATCGTGAAGCTCATCCCCTCGCCCGCATAGCCTTGGAACCCACCGAAAAACACCAGAATCTCCGAAGCGAAATTCCCAAATCCAGGGAGTCCGATCGAGGCGAAGGCCGCCAAGCCGAAGAGAAAGGCGAATTGGGGTGCCTGACGCCCAAGCCCTCCCATGGTGTGCAAATTCAGCGACGGCACCGACCGGCGCAAATGCCCGCAGAGAGCAAACAGAAGCGCAATCGACAGCCCGTGCGCCAGCATCAATAGAGCTGCCCCGTGGAGGCCGATCTCGTTGAAACTGACCAGCCCCAGAAAAATGAAACCCATGTGCATGACACTGGAATAACCCAGCATCCGGTCCAGCCGCTCCTGACTGATCGTGATGAACCCGATCACGAGAACATTCCCCAACAAAAGCACCAAAATGAGCCCTCTCCAGGCCTCCAAACCCGCCGGCAGCATCGGAAGGGCCACGGTCAACAATCCATAGACGCCGAATTTCTTCAATACACCGGCGTGAAGCATCGCCACCGGTGCCGGAGCCGTCGCATAGGCCGAAGGTGCCCAAGAATGGAACGGAAAAAGCGAAATCAAAATTCCGAAACCAATCAATAAAACGAGAAACGTCCACTTTTGAGCCCCATCATCCAGCGCACCCGCCGCCGCCAGCTCCCGCATCGCTTCGATGTCGAAAGTCGTCCCCCCCAGCTGGAAGAACAGCATCAACAGACCTGCCAGAAGGACGAGGCTCCCCACTCCGAGATACAAGGTGATCCTCCACGCCGTGTCCACCCGCTCACTCGTGTGCCCCAAAACGCCGATCGCCAAAAAGGTGGGAATCAATGCCAGCTCATGAAACGCGTAGAAGAAGAAGAGATCCTTCGAAAGGAAGGCACCCGCCGCCCCGGCTCCAATCAGGAGTGGAGCGATGTAGTAAAGGCGGCTCTTTTCGTTCGGCGCGGTCAGATCCGGACTCGCGCACACCGCGGCAAAACTCACCGCAAGCGTCAATAAAAGAAGCATCAGGCTCAAACCATCGACACCGAAGGCCAACGCCAACTCCGGTTCTTCCAGAATCATTCGGCTCGTCTCGAAGCGCACCTCTCCCCCGCTCTGGATGAAGCGAAACGCCACGATTCCTCCCAGGATCGCGTTGGCGCCGGTCACCCCGATCGCCGTCAGGCCACGCGGAGCTCCGAGGCCAATAGCCAGTGCCGCGAGGATCGGAAGAACCAGGATTATTTCGAGAATCGACATCAGTTACCCCCCAACTGGATGAAAATGATCAGAAGAACGACGATCGAACCGGCCGCCATCAGGAAGGCGTAGGACTGCAAGTTCCCGGTTTGCAAACGCCGCATCAGCCTGCCGGCTCCCTCCACCGCTTTGGCGCTCCCCGTGACCGAGGCGGCGCCAATCAACAGCTGGTCCATCGCATAGAGAAGATGGCCCGTGAAGTCCTGAAAAACCCGGACGATCACCCCATAAATCTCGTCCAGATAGAACTTTCGCTCCAAAAACGGGATCCGGATCGGGTCGCGTTCCCTCCCCCAATACAACAATCCCGCAAGGAAAACGCCCAGCGCCAGAGCCACCCACGAGATCAGTTTGACCGGGCTTTTCCCGTGAGCGCCTTCCACCACCGCGTCGTGATGCGGCACGACCGCTCTAACCGCTTCCGCGATGAATGCCCGGTCCGACACCGCCGCGAACAACGCCAACAGCACCAATGGAATCAACATCACAAAGGAATTTTCCTTGGCACCACGGACGGCGTCACTTCGGCCTTTGCCGAGAAATGCCACGAGCAGCAAGCGCGTCATGTAAAACGGCGTCAGAAAGGCAACTGCCGCCGCGACCCAAAAGAGATAGCGGTGATCCTCGTAAGCCGCCTCCAAAATCAGCTCTTTGCTGGCGTAGCCACTGGTGAAAGGAACCGCGATCAACGCCAGGGTCCCAATGGCAAAGGTCGCAAAGGTCACGACCATCCGGCCCGCTAACCCGCCCATTTTCCAAATGTCCTGCTCGTGATGACAGGCGTGGATCACCGAGCCCGCCCCCAAGAACAGCAGCGCTTTGAAAAAGGCGTGCGTGTAAAGGTGAAACATCGCCTCGTCGAAGGCGTGGATCCCAATCGCCATCACCATGTATCCCAGCTGCGATAAGGTCGAGTAAGCCAAGACTCGCTTGATGTCGTTCTGCTGCAGCGCAACCAGCGCGGCAAAAGCCGCCGTGACCCCGCCAACCCAAGCAATCACATCGCCCGCCGCCGTTCCCGCCACCAGAAACTGGACGCGTGCCAGCATGTAAACCCCGGCGGCCACCATCGTCGCCGCGTGAATCAGCGCTGAGACCGGCGTCGGTCCTTCCATGGCGTCCGGAAGCCAAACGTGAAGCGGGAGCTGTGCTGATTTGCCCACCGCCCCGCAAAATACCAGTAGCGTCGCTGCCGTGAGCGCTCCACCGAGCGCGGGAGACATGCCTTCCACGGATTTCTCGACCACGTCGAACATCACTGACCCGGTCAATCCCCAGACCATGAGAATCCCGATCATGAAACCGAAGTCCCCAATCCGGTTCGTCAAAAATGCCTTCTTCGAAGCTTCCCCAGCGCTGTTCTTATGGTCGTAGTGACCAATCAGAAGAAAGGAGCTGACGCCGACCAACTCCCAAAAGATGAACATCATCACGAAATTGTCCGCCAAGACGATCCCCGTCATGGAGAACATGAACAGCGATAGCCCCGCAAAATAGCGTCCCTTCGCCTCGTCTCCCGCCATGTAGCCCAGCGAGAAGACGTGAACCAACGCTCCGATGAAGGTCACGACGAACATCATGCCGATGCTCAAATCATCGAGCTTCAGACCCATTTTCACCTCGAATCCAGGCAGGCGGATCCACGTGAAGTCAGCCACCTCTCCCGGCCCCTTCGTCAAAAGCTGCCAGGTGATGAATAGCGTGCCCAGCACCGCCGCCACGGATACCGCCGCCGCTACGAATCCGGCCCGGCGCAAAACCAAGCCGTTCAGTCCCGCGGCGGCCAGGGGTAAAAGCAGAAGGAACCAGGGTGACATGATCGTGCGTGAGGGGTCGGCCAATAAATTCTCGGATCGCTCGTCAGTGCCGGAGGGTCGCCATCTGCGAAACGTCCGTCACTTGCCGGGCACGGAAAAGCGCCACGATGATCGCTAGCCCGACCGCGACTTCCGCGGCGGCGACCGTGATGATGAAAAAGACGAGGATCTGCGGCTCCGCCAACGGGAGCCCGTCCTCGGCCATGTAACGGGAAAACGCCACCAGCGTCAGATTCGCCGCGGTCAGCATCAGTTCCAGGCACATGAACATCACGATCACGTTTCGGCGCACAATGACCCCGGTAAGACCGATGGCAAAGAGACAGGCGCTGACGAAGAGATAATCGTTGAGGGAAACCATGGCGCGTGGCGTGCGGGAGGCGGATCTGGACCGGACTACTTGGGCTAGTTCAATTCTTTCTTACTTAAAACCACCACGCCCACAGTGGCGACTAACAAAAGCACCGCCACCATCTGCAGCGGAAAATGAAATTCGGTAAACAAGACCTGGCCCACCCGCATGACGTCGTTGGCGTGCTCCGGCGCTAACTCCGGCGGCCCGGCCCGGCCGGGTTCAAATCCACGCAGGACTTGCCACGCCACCGCCAAAAAGGCTGCCCCGGCCAAAGCCCCACCACCCAACGTGACGGGATGCATGATCTTCCGCTCCTCTGCCTTCACGTCCAGCAACATGATGATGAAGAGAAACAGCACCATGATCGCCCCGGTGTAGACCAGGATCTGCACCGTCCCGATAAAATAAGCATTCAGCCCGATGAAAAGCGCCGCCACACCCACAAAACAGCCAATCATGCAAAACGCACTCGAGACCGGGTTCCGGTTGAGCACCACCCCAAGCGCCCCCGCCAAGGTCACGGCGGCAAAGAAATAGAAGAGGAACGCCGGCATCTTATTTCAGTTCGTTCCACTTGTTGACTAGCCCCACGCGGACACCACCGATTTCATAGAGGCGCTCCTTGTCGTGGACCATTTCCTCCCGGCTCGTCCCGGTGATCGCGTAGTCTTTGCGTAAAAAGATCGCCTGCTCCGGACAGACTTCCTCGCACATCCCGCAGTAGATGCAGCGGACCATGTCGATATCGAACTCCGCCGGACGCTTCTCCACTTTGGACCAGCGGTCGTCGCTCGGGATTTCCTCGGGCTCGATCGTGATGGCCCGGGGCGGACAGATGAATTCGCAGAGCTGACAGGCGACGCACCGCTCGCGCCCGTTCTCATCCGTCACCAACGCCGGTGCCCCACGGTAATACTCAGGCATCTGATCATCCCAACGCTCTTCGGGATACTGCATCACCACTTTCGTCTTACCCGTCAGCATCCGGACAAAGTGGCGCAGCGTGATGCCAATCCCCTTGAAAAGGGAAGGCAGATAAAGCTTCTCCCCAAGGGTCAACCGCGGTCTTTCGAGAACTTTCGTCGCCATAATCTCAGCTCGTTTGAATCCAGATCAGAAGCCCCGCCGTGAGAAGGATGTTCACCACCGCAATCTCAAAAAACCACACCCAACCCAAGCGCATCAACTGATCATAGCGAAAACGGGGAATCGACCACCGCACCCAAATGAAGAAAATGATGAACGCCACCACCTTCACGAAAAAGGTCGCATATTGCCCCAGCGCGGTCAGCCATCCCACCTCTCCCAAATGCGGAATCGACCATCCAAACGGCAGGGACCACCCACCCAGAAACAGGGTGACGGCAAATCCCGCCCCAACAATCATCGCCGCATACTCTCCCAGGAAAAACAGCGCGAACTTCATCGAAGAATATTCGGTGTGATAGCCCGCCACCAATTCCGTCTCGCACTCCGGCAAATCGAACGGCAAACGGTTCGTCTCGGCAAAAATCGACGTGGTGAACACGATGAAGGAAATGAACACCGGGATCCACAAGAGCGATCGCTTGAAGTCGTTCCACGGCGCCGTCTCTCCCCACAAAGGCAGAAGCGCCCAGCCGTTCTCCGCCTGCATCGCCACCAGCCGCCCAAGATTTAGCTCTCCGTAAATCATCAACAACGGAACGATCGATAAACCGAGGGAAATCTCGTAGGAGATCATCTGACTCGTCGACCGCACCCCGCCGAGGAAAGGATATTTGGAGTTCGACGCCCAACCCGCCAAAACGATGCCGTAGACGCCGAGAGAGGCGATCGCGAAGATAAAGAGCGGTCCGACGTTCAAATCGGCGATCACCAGTGGCACCGTCCGGTCCAAACCGGTCCATTCCGGTAATCGCAATTGGCTTCCAAAGGGAAGAACCGCGCAGGTCACCAAAGCCGGAACCAGCACGAGGACCGGTGCCAGCGTGAAATAAAATCGCTTCACGTGCCCCGGAGTCACGTCCTCCTTGAGCATGAATTTGAGCCCGTCGGCGATGGGTTGAAGGAGACCGAAAAGACCCACGCGATTCGGCCCCAGCCGGTCCTGAATCAACGCACTCACCCTGCGCTCCGCATACACGGAATAGGCCACCAGCGGCAGGATGGTCAGAAAGACCACGGCCACGATCTTGACGAGTGATGAGGCGATGAGAAACCAGTCCATGCTCAGCCCACGATTAATCCTTTGGCCTTCCGTTCCGCTTCTTGCTCCAACAGAGGAATCTTGACGCCGGTGTCGAAAAGCTGAATCCCACCGTCACCGATTTTGCCCAAACTGAGCCCCTCGAAGGCCGGAACGTCTTTGGCCATCAGGCTGAACACTTCCTCCAACATCGAAATTCCGTTGGTGCCGGTCAACGACTCCGTGATCGACTTCAAGATCTCCCAGTCATCCCGCGCGTTTCCAGGAGGGAAAGTGGCTTGATTCAAGCGCTGCAACCGGCCGGTGACGTTGATCATGCTGCCGCGCTTCTCCACCCACCCTGCCGATGGCAAAACGACCTGGGCTTCAGCCGATGCGGCGTGGGCCAGCAGGTGCATGACGCCAAAAAACGAGAGCTTCCGCAGATCCTCTCCGGTCCAACCGGCATCCATCGCGTCTTCCCCGAACGCCAGCAATGCCTTGAGCTCTCCTCGTCTCGTGGCTTCCACCATGCCCGGCAGCGCGGCGCCCGGTTCGTTCAAACCGAGAATCAGCTTCGCACCTTCGGTGTTTGAATTGCCATCGCTCGAAATCAGGTAGCCGTCGCCCTGCTGCGGCCGCGGCAGCACGTCGATTTGCTCCACCCCCAATTGCCTGGCCAGACGCCGCACCAGAAACAGCTCTTCGTTCGTCATCCGGGCCGAAGCCAGAATCCCAATCTGCGCCCCTCCGAGATCGAGCAACCCTTCCGACAAGGTCTGAAATGCCTGCGACCAAGCCACGGGCCGATGTCGCGGTCCGTCCTTCACCAATGGATCCACCAAGCGGTCCGGTCCGTCCAGATAGTGAAAATTCAGCCGGTGCGAATCCGGGATCCAACACGAATTCACCGCGTTGTTCTCCCGTGGCGTGATCCGGTAAACCCGGTTCTCACGAGTGTGCACCAGGATATTGCATCCCGTGCCACAGTTCACGTCGATCGTTGGCGTCTCTTTGAGAAACCAAACCCGCATGGCGAACCGGAAATCGTTCGAGGTCAGCGCGCCCACCGGACAAATGTCCGCCGTGTTCAACGAGTAATTGTTCGCCAGCTCTTTCCCGGGATGGACGGTCAACGTCGTGTGACTGCCGCGATCCGTGAATCCTAAAACTGGGTCGTCGACGATCTCCTCACAAAACCGGATGCACCGGCTGCACATGATGCACCGCTCGTCATCCAGCCGGATCCGTGGGCCGATATCCACGTTCTTGGGCTTGTGAACCTTCTCCTCCCGGAAACGCGACTCTCCCCGGCCATGCTCCACGCTGAATTCCTGTAACCGGCACTCCCCTGCCTGATCGCAGATCGGACAGTCCAGCGGATGGTTCGCAAGAAGGAACTCCATCACCCCGTTCCGGCACTCGTGAGTCAGGGTGCTGTCGGTCCGAATCCCCATGCCGTCCGCCACGGTATTCGCACAGGCGATCGCCGGACGAGGCATCCACTGGATCGGCAAATGCCCGCCCTCGTCCCGCTCGGGCGGATCCTGTCCCGGCGCCACACGGGGCGGCATGCCCATCTCCACCAGGCACATCCGGCAGTTTCCGGGCGACGTCAATTTCGGATGGTAGCAGTAATGCGGGACGTCTTTCCCCGCCATACGGCACGCCTCAATCATCCGGGTTCCCTTCGGAAACTGGTGCCATTCGCCATCGATCTGCACGTTGACCGGTGGCGGGTTGGAAGTGTCTGGTTTCGCCTCTGCCATGATGGTTGATCGGGCGAATCCACGATGTTCGCTGTGCCGGTGCGGGCAACATCAATTTGTGAAATTTTTCACAAAGTCCGCCGCGCCCCTACCGCCACCCCGTCGAATCGCCTCACTTCCACTTACGAACGCACCGGTCAACGGGTGCGGCGCCCTTCCCTTTCGCCGGCTCCAGGCGATTCAATGCGGGTAGCTCTGCTGTAAGCGCTGCATCACCGGCGCCAGCGCATCCCCAAGCTTCGGATCACGCTGGAAAATCGATTCCATGAAGCGCTCCAGCTCGGGCTCGTTCTCTTTCCAGAGACGCCCCAATTCGGCTCGCTCCGCTTCCGGTAACCCCTCCATGCCAGCCACAAGAGCCTCCAGATCGCCGGTCGCACGCTCCAGCTCGCTTTGCACCCACTCGATCTCAGCCTCTGTCTGGGATTCAGCCGCCACTTTGGCCATGACGGCCTCCAAATCCGACTGCCATGCCGTGATCTCAGCCGCATCCGGCCCTTCCGGCCCCTTCCCGCAGCCCGCCAGAAAAAGGGTCAAGCATGCTGCGACGCAGAGACGCCCCGCATTTCGTGATGAATCGAACCAACTTCCGCTTTTCATGAGTGTCCTTCCCCAATTTCCAGGTGATCAGCGCCCGCCCCGGCTTCCCATCGCATCCAGCAGATCCTGTGCTTCCTGGGTGGGCACCTCGAAGCCGATCGTGTCGACCCGGACCCCGGCAGCGACCAGGGCGTCGACTCTCTCGAGAATCGCCGTCTCGGAGGTCTCACCCGCCGTCGGCTGGCCGTCCGATAAGAAAATCACCTGATCCGCTCCGGCTCCCGCCTGGACAATGGCGAGCGCTTGATCCAGCGCCGCGGAATAATTCGTCCATCCATCCGCTTCCATCCCGGTCACGGCTGCTGCTGCGGCCGCTACCACACTGTCCGTCGCCTCCGACCAGTTGAACACGACCCGCGCGTCCGTCGCAAACGAGACGATGGCAAACCCATCCCCGCTTCCCAATCGCTCGAGCGAGGTTTCCATCTCCGATTTCACCTGGTCCAACCGGGCGTTCCACTGCATCGACCCAGACACGTCCAGAACGAAAATCGTCCGTCCCGTCACCGGCACCCCGAAGAAGGCATCGGCATCGTCGACGGCCAATTCGCTCGGAAGAAAGGCCGATGTCAGCGGTTCGGCGAATCCTTCGATCACGAAGCCCTCGCTGAAGGCGCCACTGCCAAAGCTCAGCGGCACCGAGTAATTGGTCCAGTCCGTCCATCCGTTCGTCGCGAGATTCCGCACCCGGTAGAGAATCCGGGAGGAACCGGCCGGGTTCGGGTTGGTCATCGCCACCGTGATCTCCGGCACCGCAGCGCTGAAGGTGTCATCGGATAGCTGAATCAGCGGCCGCCTCAACACGATCGGCACCGTCGCACGCACCGTTTCACTGTCGTTTACCCCTTCTCCGCCCCCCGCCACTCGCGCGGCGATCTCGAAGCCTGGCGGATAGGCGCCGGGTTCCACGTCGATCGTGCCCGAGTAAGGGGTCCACTCCCCACCGTTGATCGCATACTCGAGGCGCTGTGGCACCTCGGCCGGATTGCCATTCGTGACCGTCACCTGAATCGGCGACCCGTCTTCCAGCGACATCGTCGGGGCAGAGGTCTGAATGACCGGGCTGACGAGATCGTAAGCCCTCCTCATGAAATCCCCGCCACCGGTGAAGCTGTCGAGAATCGCGCTGGTCGTCGAAGCGGCGTAGGTCCGGAGACGCGTGCCCGGGGCGAGAGCGATCGGCTCACCCTGATAACGCTGCCAGTCGATCCCGTTGGCTGACCACGTCGTCGCGTAGTAGACGACGGACACCGACGGTTCGTTCGGGTTCACGAGCGTCACTTCGCGTGGGAAGTCGAGAAAATCGTAGGTTCCACCGGCCGGGTTGGAGACAGGCGTTTCTAGGCGGGGCCCGTGGGCCTTGGCGGCGGGTTGGCTCGGAGCAGCGGCCGGTGTGGTCAAAACCTGGCTCGGTCCTCCAGGGAGAGCCGGAGCCTGGTCGTCGTAGGACCAAATCCAGCCATTCCCCGTGTTGTAAGCCACGGTCGAGTTCTCCCTGACCTCCGTTCCATAATCCACTCGACCCAACTCGGAACGAAGCTCAAAGCGCGCCACGCCCCCTTCCCCTTCGCCGCGAACCTCGAACCGGTTTTGACCCGGGTTCCATGTGGCCCTCGGTGTGGACGATGAAGCGTCTTCCGGTGTCTGCAGAACCGCCGCCAGCCGAGGGTCGACCATCGCCCCGCGAAAACCGGCGTAGCTTTCCGCATCCGCCCGCCGAGTTTTCATCTTGTCGAGAATGGCCTGCGGCGAGGTGACTCCGGCGAAGCTCCCACCGTTGGCCAGGTAAACCCGGATCGAGGCGTTCACGGCCGCCACATCGGACTCGAGCTTGGTTTGGGACGAAACGGAACGGATCTGGCCGAAGTAGACCGCTGCCATGCCGCCGAGCAGGGACAAGGCGAACACGACGATCAAAGTCTCGAGAAGAGAGACGCCGCGATGAGGACGGGGGAAAGCATGCACGAAGAAAGATCGCGCATGCTTATAATTTTTGCAATTATTATAATTACGAATCAGCGCGCCGATTCGCTTCCCCCAAAGATCCTCCCATCAATATCCGCTGCTCTCCACCGCCCGCTGCAGCTCGCGCTGAAATTCCATCATGTCCGCTTCAGGCGGCCGATACCCCGGCGTCTCGGGCTCCAGCGACAGACGTCCCATCGGATCGATCGCCCACATCGCCGCGTTGCCGTCGCTGAACGTTGCTCTCCCGCTCAACACCGCTCCCGGACGCACCAGTTCGTCCACCGCCACACGGACCCCGCCGCCTGGCATCCCTTCCCCGGCGTCGTCCCCAGACGCCCGGTTGGGATCGATCAGTGGAGATGCGACCCGGTCCGGATCCTTCAACGAAACCTCCAGGTCCGAAACCAGCAGGCGCGCCTCCATGTAGGTCAGCGAAACCCCGAATTCCTCCTGGATCCTGCTTTGAATCTCCTTGAGCGAAAGCCCCTCGGCAGCCCATCCGCCCACGGCGGCCTTCTGTTCGTCGGTGAGGTTCATCATCAATTGTCGTTCGATTCACAGCTTAGGGTCGTCCTGCCGCTTTCGCCACCATTCTCCCGGCCGTTTTTCGGCGTCGGGACACTTGCGTCCCGCTGGTGGTTCCGTCAGGTTCCCCGATGATCTCCGCCTCAGGCAACGCCGGACCCGCCTGCGGGCAACTCCGGCCGTCCGCTTGGACCAGAGGCTGGATTGGAGCGATGATCGCCCTCCTGGCTCTTGGCTTCGCCGCGGCGGAGTCCCTCCCCATACCGGACGGTCTCAGTCGCCTCGACCGCTTCCAAACCCTCCAGGCTAAGGGCGAATCAGCCCTTTCCCGGGGCGACCTCGGAATGGCCGAAGCCTGGTTCGAAGCCGGGCGCCGCACGGCCTCGGAGAGCATCGCCCGGGAGCCCGAAGAAGTCCTTCACTGGCAGGATCTTCGCGTCAGCTGCATCTATCTCGCCCGGCTCGCCAGGGAGACCGGCCGGATTCGAAGTGCCTACGCCATGCAGCTTCAGGCGCGTGTCTGCAGCGAGATCCAAGCCTTTCGCCGGCCCGAAGCTCCCGGTCCGAACCGGAACGCCGCCCTCCACGAGTGCTACCTCGCCATGGCGGCCCTCGAAATGGGAGAGGAAGCCCTGGCCCAATCCCACGCCACCGCCGCAGCCGCTAGACTGAGCGCGCTTTCCCGCCAGCCGCCGGCCGAAACCCCGGATGCGGCCCTCCTGGGACTCATGCAGCGCCTCAGCCGCAACCTTGCCCATCCCCCAGGGTAGAAAGCGCACGATCACGCCCCCGCAAAACGCCGGATTGCATCCGCGACGGCATCCGGTTCTTCCTCCGGGCTCGAGTGCGCGCTGCCCTCAAGGATCTCCATCGGCGCATCGCCCATCCGTTTCGCCAGATTCTTGCAGCTCTCCAAGCTCACCTGCCGGTCGTGACGGCCAGCCAGCACGAGCGCCGGCACACCGGCCGATTCCGGCTCCAACTCCAGCCGGGCGCCACTCCCCATCCCCGCGGTAAACGCCAAAAACGCGCGGCTGAACCCTTCCACGAGCAATCGCTTCCGGTAGGCCTCCGAAACCTCCCGGCTCGGATCGCCGGGCCGATGGTAGGAATTCGCGAGAACCGATCGAAATCGTTCCGGCCGCGAAAGAAGCATCCGCGTCGCCCCCAACGCCACCCGCCTTGCCGCCGCATACCGCGTCCACCGCGGAGCTTCGCCGAACTCGCTCACCGGGCTGATCAATACCAGCCCTTCCACCCGCCCGGCATCCCGCTGCGCCATCCACATCGCCAGCGTCGCTCCAAACGATTGTCCACCGACGATCGCGCGCTCCAGCCCCTTCGCCGCCATGACCGTCGAGATGAGGTCGATCTGGGAATCCATCCCGAATCCGTCCGCCTCGTCCGGCCGCTCCGTGTAGCCGAACCCATACCAGTCCAACGTGATCACCCGGAAGCGCGAAGCCAGTCTCGGCACCAAGCGGTGAAAGGAATAGCTCGACGCGGCGAAACCGTGCAGAAGAACGAGGGCCGGACCGTCCCCATGATCCTGGACATACACGCGCCGCCCCCGGTGCATGACGAAGTTCTCGTCCGGAAATCGCCGCGTGGCCTCGGCCAACGATTGAAGAGGACTGAGCCCCAGGAGGGAAGAGACCAACGATCCGTTTTGCATTTCCCCATCTACGCACCGCGACCCCTTTGGCGCCACCCCGCTCCCACTGAAGCCCGGACTTGAAACTTCCTGTCATTCCGCCGTCTTTGCCCGCCTCCCCGCGCTCCCATGGAATACACGATCCCCGAACGACTCAGTCAACGCATCGCCCGCGCGCTCGCGAAATCCGACGCGGCCGCAGATCTCCCCTCCGGTTTCAACCCGCCCGTCACGCCGGCCACCGACCCGAAGTTCGGCGATTACCAGTCGAACGCCGCGATGATGCTCGCCAAGCGCCTCCGGATGAACCCGCGCGCCCTGGCCTCCCAGATCGTCGAGGCCTTCGACGCTGGAGACCTCTGCGAGCGGCCCGAGATCGCCGGGCCCGGTTTCATCAACTTCCGGCTCCTCAACACCTCCCTGGCGCGCCAGGTCAGATCCCTCCTCGACGACGACCGGCTCGGCGTCCGTGCGCTCGATTCGCCCAAAACGATCGTGATCGACTTCAGCGCGCCAAACGTCGCGAAGCCCATGCACGTCGGACACATCCGAAGCACCATCATCGGGGATTGCCTCGCTCGTGTCGCGCGTTTCCTCGGACATCGCGTCATCACGGACAATCACATCGGCGATTGGGGAACCCAGTTCGGCATGATCATCCACGGCTGGAAAACCCTGCTCGACGAAGCAGCCCTCGAAGCCGACCCGATCGCTGAACTCCTCCGCCTCTACAAGGCCGTCAACGCTTCCGCCAAAGACGATCCGGCCGTGATGGAAAAGTGCCGGCTCGAACTCGTCGCCCTCCAATCGGGGGACCCGGCAAATCTCGAGATCTGGAAGCGCTGCGTCGCGGTCTCGCTCGAGGGGCTCCAGAAAATCTACGATCAGCTCCAGGTCCAGTTCGATCACTACCTCGGCGAGAGCGCCTACAACGACGATTTGGCCCCCTTGGTTGAGCGCCTCCTCGAAGAAGGCATCGCCAAAGAGAGCGATGGTGCCATCTGCATCTTCTCCGGTGGCGATTTGCCCCCAGAAAACGACCCTTTCAAGATCCAGCGCGATGGTGAATGGCACGACAACCCCGCCATCATTCGGAAGTCCGACGGGGGATTCCTCTACGCCACCACGGATCTCGCCACCGTCGATTACCGAGTTCGCGAGTGGAAAGCGGACCAGGTCTGGTATGTCGTGGGCGCCCCCCAACAACTTCACTTCCGCCAAATCATCGATGCCACCCGGCGCCGCGGCCACGACGTCCACCTCGTGCATGTCGCCTTTGGCAGCATCCTCGGTAAGGACCGGAAGCCCTTCAAGACGAGATCCGGTGAAAACGTCGGCCTCGTGGAGGTTCTCGAGGAAGCCGTTTCACGCGCCCGGGCTTTCCTCGATGAACGGGAAGCGGAAGACGACAAATTGGTCCTTCCCGAAGCCGAAAAACTAGCAGTAGCCCGCGTCGTTGGGCTGGGCTCGGTCAAATACGCCGAGCTTTCCCAGGCCCGGATGACCGACTATGTCTTCGACTGGGACAAAATGCTCTCGCTCAAGGGCAACACCGCGCCTTACCTCCTCTACTCCTACGTTCGAACCCGGGGCATTTTCCGGAGGTTGGACGAAACCTTCGAGCCCCCGGCCGAGCTCCTGCTCGAAACACCCGAAGAACGCGCGCTGGCGCTTCGCTTGGCCCGCTTCAGCGAAGTCGTGCCGGACGTGCTCAACGACTTCAAACCCAATATCCTCGCCAATTATCTCTTCGAACTGGCAAAGAACTACCACTCGTTCTTCCAAGCCTGCCCCGTCCTCAAGGCCGCAGAAAATCTCCGGTCCTCACGCCTCGCCCTGTGCGAATTGACATCCCGCGTTCTCAAGCAGGGGCTCGACCTCCTGGGGATCGAAGTCACCGAGCGAATGTGAGCGCCGGGCATCCCGCCAGCGCCTGCGCTTGACACCCCAAACCTCGCGTCGAAAATATCGGTCGGATGGTTGGGAGGATTCTGGTATTTCTGATTTTGGCGGCCACCTGGATCGTTCTGTCCGGGAAGTTCGACCTCTTCCATCTCAGCCTCGGCCTCTTCTCCTGCGCTTTCATCACCTGGATCTCCGGCGACCTCGTCTTTGAAAACCAGGACGTCCGTTTTTTGCGCTGGTTCCGCCAAACTTTCGGCTTCCTCCTCTTCATTCCCTGGTTGCTCTGGGAGATCCTCCTCGCAAACATCGAAGTCCTCAAACTCGCCCTCAGCCCCCGGGGAATCCATCGCGTTCGCCCAAGGATCGTGAGCTACCGCACTCACCTTCGGGCGCTGCCCGCGCGCATCATGTTCGCGAACTGCATCACGCTCACCCCGGGAACCATCACCATCAAACTCGAAGGGGACCGCCTCTTCGTTCACGCCATCAACGAAACCATGGCTCAGGGCCTCGGTGGCGCCATGGAACGCAAAATCGCCCGCATTTTCGGCGAGCCTGTCCGATGAACGATGCCTGGATCCAGCAGTTCATGGGTGCAGCCGCTGCGGTCCTGATCGCCTCGGTTCTCCTCCCTCTCTACCGGATCGGCGCCGGCCCCACCGCCCTCGACCGCATCGTTGCCGTCAACGTGGTCGGCACGAAAACCGCCGTCCTCCTGGTCCTCATCGGGGAACTCTTTGGCCGGGTCGAGATGTTTGTCGATTTCGCCCTGGCTTATGCCCTCCTGAACTTCCTCGGATCCATCGCTGCCGCTCGGTACTTCTTCAAAACCCGCCCGCACCCGGGTGGCTTCCAAACTTCCAACCCAGAAAGCGCGTCATGATCTTGGATGTCCTCGCCATCATTTGCATCGTCGCCGGCCTCATCTTCTTCATCGGCGGCGGAGTCGGATTGGTCCGGTTTCCCGATTTCTACACGCGAATGCATGCTGCCGGAAAGGGCGACACACTGTCATCCCTCCTCGTGATCCTGGGCATCGCCCTTCACGAAGGCCGCGATGTCGTGGCGGGTATCGAAACCGGAGAATGGGGCGGGCCAGCCCTGTTTATCCTAAAACTCCTCAGCATCTGCGTCTTCATCATGCTCACCAGTCCCACCAGCACCCACGCACTGATCGAGGCCGGCTACGCGGAGGGAATCAAACCGCACGTCGAAGAAGACGAATTGGCATCGTCGCAGCAGGAGAAGTGAGATGCAGGAAGTCCTCAACGTCACCTTACTCATCTTCCTGGTCGCCGCCGCGGTCATCTCCCTCCACGTGAAGGATCTGCTCAGCGCCGCGATGATCTACGGCATCTACGGCTTTGTCATCTGTCTCCTCTGGGCCGTCATGGGCGCCGTCGATGTCGCCTTCACCGAAGCCGCCGTCGGCGCGGGCGTCAGTGCCCTCTTCATGATCGCTACGGTGTTCAATACAAAGCGACGTTCCTCCGACTGATGCGCCTCCTTGGATTACTGACCATCGTCTTGGCTGGCTTCGTGGTCTTGACGACCGTGAACGACCTGCCGGAGTGGGGTGATCCTCGATCACCCGCCAACGATAACGCCCTCGCGAGGCACTACATCACCGAGGTCGAGACCGAGACGAAAGTTCCCAATCTCGTGACGGCAGTATTAGCCGATTATCGTAGTTATGACACGATGTTCGAGACCGTCGTCATCTTCGCCGCGGGCATCGCCATTCTCGCCATCCTCCTCGGCCTCCCTCCCCTCCAAAGGGCCGGCCGGCCAGCTCACGCCCCGGAAGATCCCATCATCGAATACACCTGCCGCCTCCTCATCCCCATCATCCAGCTGTACGCCCTTTACGTGGTGGCTCACGGTCACCACAGCCCCGGAGGAGGGTTCCAG